>JAPLOH010000189.1 GCA_026400845.1 Alphaproteobacteria bacterium | reverse complement strand
GATCCAGCCGGGGCTGATGCAGTTCACCCGCACTTCCGTCCCGAGGCTTGCGGCGAGCGCGTGGGTGAGCGCCAGCAACCCGCCCTTGGAGGCGCTATAGGCCTCGGTATCGGGCTCGGACATATGGGCGCGCGTCGAGGCGATGGTGATGATGGTGCCACGGGCCGCCCGCAGCAGGGAGGCGGCGGCGCGGGCGAGCAGGAAGCAACTGGTGAGATTCGTCGCCAGCACCCGGTTCCAGTCCGCCAGCGTCAGGCTTTCCAGCTTCCCGTTGGCCGAGATTCCGGCATTGCACACCAGCGTAT
Source organism: Alphaproteobacteria bacterium (assembly GCA_026400845.1). Taxonomy (GTDB): domain Bacteria; phylum Pseudomonadota; class Alphaproteobacteria; order Acetobacterales; family Acetobacteraceae; genus CAIYPH01. The sequence continues at coordinate 11,346 of JAPLOH010000189.1, read as the reverse complement.
CGAGCCGCGCCAGCCGCGCGATGGAGGCGTTGACCGCGGCTTCGTCGCCGACGTCGATCACCTCGGCGCGGCCGCCGAGGTCAGTGGCGAATGCCTCGACGTCCGGGTTGAGGTCGGCGAGGACCACCTGATAGCCATCGGCACGGAACCGGCGGGCCAGGGCACGCCCGATGCCGCCGGCCGCGCCGGTGATGTAGGCGACGCGGCTCACGCGATCGCTCGGTTGACCAACCCGATGAAATCGTTCAGCGCGGCCATGTCGATCCAGCGCAGCACGGCGACGAGGTCATTGGCCGGGTCGATCCAGGTGACGTTGCCGCCGGCGCCGATGCCGAAGTAGCTCGCATGGCTGGCGTTGGATTTGTAGACGCCGTTCGGGTTGAGCCACCACAGCAGCCCGTAGTCGGACTTGATGGCGCAGGGCGTGGTGGAGAGCGCCACCCAGCCCTCCGGCAGCAGGCGCGCCCCGTTCCATTCGCCGTCGTTCAGCATCAGCCGGCCTACCAGCGCCTGGTCCTCGGCGTGGATGCGGATGCCGCCGCCCCAATGCCCGCCGCCCGAGACCGAGTTCATGCGCTTTCCGTCGATCTGGACGTCGGACGTGCTGTAGCCCTCCCAGCGCCAGGTATGACTGCCGCCGAGCGGGCCGAGGATGCGCTCGGCGAACACCTCCGGCAGCGGCCGGCGAAAGCGGCGGAGCAGCGCGTAGCTCAGCGCATTGACCCGTACGTCGTTGTATTCCCAATAGCTTCCCGGAGCCTGCAAGGGCCGTGCGTCCCCCTTGCGATGGGCGGCGGCGCCGGCGAACTCGCTGGCGAGCGAACGATAGCGGTCGATCCGGTCTGCCTTGCCGAACAGCGTGCCTTCCCATTCCGAGGTTTGCTGCAACAAATGCCGCCAGGTGATCGCGCCGTTATGCGGACCGGTGAATTCGGGCGCCTCGCCGACCCGGCCGTCGAGATCGCCGATCAGCCCGTCCTTCACCGCCACCCCCGCGAGGATGGAGAGGTAGCTTTTCGCCACCGAGAAGGTCATGTCGAGTTGGCGCGTATCGCCCCAGCGGGCGACCTCGGCGCCGCGATGGATGATCAGCCCATTCGGCACCCCGCGCGAATAGACCGGGCCAAGGATGGCATTGTCCGGCGGCGGTTCGAAGGCGCCGGTTTCGAGATGGGCGCGGATATCACGCGGCCAGGCGGTTTCGTGGCTGGCGGCAAAGCTGGCGGCGGTTTGGAAGGACGTCACATCGCGGGCCTTGCATCGGGGCGCTGGGCGGCGCCGCGGTAGAGGATGTCGTTGGTGCGGCCGACCATCTCGGCGTGGAACGCGAGGCAGGCGGGATCGCCCTCCTGGGCCGGGCGCGGCTCATGGACGAAATTGTTGAACACATCGACGCCCCGCACCAGCGTCGCGCTGTCCCGATGCCCGGCGGTCTGGCGGATGCGGGTGGGGATGTAGCGCAGCGCGAAGCCGATGCGGCGGTGCGGCGCTTCGTTGCGGCCGGAGCCGTGGAAGATGCGGACATGATGGAGCGACATCTGACCGGGGGCGAGCACCAGGTCGGCGGCCTTGTCCTCCTCTACCTCGACGGCGATTTCCTGGCCGCGGCTCAGCAGGTTGTTGGCCGCATGGGTGTCGCGATGGGCCACCTGATCGACGGTATGGGTGCCGGCGATCACCCGCATGCAGCCGCTTTGCGGCGTGCTGGGGGTGAACGCGATCCAGGCGGTGACGATCTCGGGCTCCGAGAGGCCCCAATAGGTCGAATCCTGGTGCCAGGAGACGATCTTGCCGTCGCCCGGGTTCTTGGCGAAGAAGCCGGCCCCCCACAGCAGGATATCCGGGCCAAGGATGTCTTCGATCGGATCGAGGATTTCCGGCCTGCGCACGAGGTCGGCGAGCCAGGGATGCAGGATGTGCGGCTTCTGGTTGTGCGCGAGGGAGAGCTTGCCGCCGTCCTCGTCCTCCATGGTTTCGAGTCCGGCGAGGAACAGATGCGCCTCGTTCGGTGAGAAGGCCGAGACCGGCGACAGGTAGCCGTCGCGGCGATACGCCGAAACCTGGCTGGTCGAGAGATGATGGGACATGTTGATCCTCCCTGGGGCGGGAGGATCATAGAGCGGGATGCCCTGTTTACATAGGATCAGGCGGCGATTTTCGCATGCGCCTGGGAGGCCGCGAACCAGCGCGCAACGCGCGCGCCTTCGGCCTCGTCGCGGAAGGCGATGTTGATGCGGCTGGTGGTACGGCCGACGATGCGTGCGGCCACATCGGCGGGAAGACCGGGGATTTTCACAACGATATCTCCGGTCGTTGGCGGAAATTGTGCGGCATCCAGCATCACCGCCGCACCGCCGGAGGAGACGTCCTTCAGCGTGCCGGAGACGGCGATGCTGCCGGCAACGACGGTGGCGGCGTGGGAGACCGGCTGGCGCGCCTCTGCGCGCCGGTCGGCAGTGCGGATACGTCCGATGAACTCCCTGGTCTGCACTGTGAGGTTGTCGGAGCGGCTGAGCAGTACCTTCGCGGCGTCCGACACGCTGCCCGACTGCGCGGAGGTATTGTCGGCGATGCCGCGCAATTGCTGCGCAACGGCACTGATGGCATCGGTGCCCGCCGCGGCGCTGGTGACGGAGCGGCTGATCTCGCCGGTGACGGCGCCCTGCTCCTCCACCGCCGCGGCGATGCCCTCGGTCGCGGTGCTGATACTGTTCACCATGCCGGCGATCTCGCTCATCGCGCGTGCGATGTCGCGGACCACTGTTTGCACCCCGGTGACCTGGGCGCGGATTTCGTCGGTTGCCTTGGCGGTCTGGCCCGAGAGACCCTTCACCTCGCCGGCCACCACGGCGAAGCCGCGCCCGGCCTCGCCGGCGCGGGCGGCCTCGATGGTGGCGTTCAGGGCCAGCAGGTTGGTCTGCCCGGCGATGGTCTGGATGAGGTTGACGACGTCGCCGATCCGGCCCGCCGCGGCGCTGAGCTGGTCGACGATGCCGGTTGCCCGCCCGACCGTCTCGACGGCCATGCGCGTGGTATCGGCGGCATGCTGCATCTGGCGGGTGATTTCGCCGATCGAGGCGTTGAATTCCTCGGTGGCGGCGGCCACCGTCTGCATGTCGGCAGACGAGCGGGCGGCACTGTCGGCCAGGGTGCCGGCTTCATGGGTCGCGGTGGCGGCCGAGGTCTGCATTCCGCCGGCGCCGCGGGACAGCCCCTCCGCGGCCTCGGTCACATCATGGGTGAAGCCGGAGACGATGGTTTCGAACTGCCCGGCGAGGTCGTCGAGGCGGGAGCGGTAATCCGCAGCCATCACTTCGGTGTATCCCGCGACGACAAGCTGGAGATCGAACAGGATGGCGCGGCTGATGACCCGCAACGCCGCTTCCGCCTCCTGCCGGCGGGCGTGCCGGCTGACGGTCCCGATCATGGCGTGGAGCACCACCGACTGGAGTTCCTCGAGTGCAACCAGATACGCGCAGATATAGTATTTGGGGTCGAGCCCGATACGCGCATGGGTCGTCGCGATGCGCTTCACCGAGGCGATGTAGTCGCTGTCATAGGATGCGGAGAACAACTGCCGCCAATGTTCGAGCTGCCGCTGGCGGGCGAAATTCACCCGTTCCGGGTTGGCGAACATGGCCTTCAACTGCGGCCATTGCATGATGTGGCCATAGAGCACGTCGAGCGCCGCGGGCAGCGCCGGCTCGATGAGCGACTTCAGGCTGCGCAGGCGGGCGGAGCTTGCCGCGTCGATGCGGCTGAACGCGAGGTCATCGCCAAGGCCATTTTCCATGATACGTCTCCGGATGAAATCGCGGAGACCATGGCCACCAAAAGATGAACATCCGGTTACCCCGGCGCGTGCCAATCGAGGACGGCAAGGCGCGGCCAGATCGCCCGCCAGCGCGCCGCCTTGGCCGTATAGACCGCCTCGCTGACGATACGCCGGTTGGGCCGGATGATGAGTCGGTCGAGGTCCGCGGTGCCGAAGGGGGCCGTGATGGCGAGCTTGCCAGCCATCGGGCGGACGCCAATCGCCGTCGCGGTCGCCGGAAACGTGGCGATCGCCTCGGCGCTCGACCGGTACTGGCCGATCGCGCGGCCGAAGCGGGCCTTGTACCAGAGATGCACGCGGGCCTGGTTCTTCACGTCAAGCCGGGCCACAAGGTCAGGGAAAATACTGCGTAGCCGTGCTTCATGCGCCGCCTCGGCTGCGGCCGAAAGGTCGGCGCCATCGTGATAGATGATGTCGATATCGAGGATGCCGTGCCCGGGGGGAAACCCATGGGCGGCGTTCCACAGCGTCTGCGCCACCGCCCCGGCGACGATCCAGCAATCCGGCAGCCCGATCGCGGCAAACCCGTCGAGCAGCGCCGCGAGGTCCGGGTTGTTCCGGAGCGCCGGCTCCATTGCCTCATCCGCCATCGGGGCCGGCGCGGAAGACGACGAGCTGGGGATGGTTGACCGAGGTGGTGTATTCGATCGGCTTCCCCGCTCCGTCATCCACCAACAGCCGCAGGAGCAGGATGGCGGTGCCGGGGGTGAGGTTGAGCAGCCGTGCCTCCGCCTCGGTCGCGTAGCCGATGCCGATGGTGCGCTGGTGCTGGGTGGTGGTGAGGCCGTAGCGCTCACGCAGCAGGGCGTAAAGGGACTGGCCCTCGGTGAGGTCCTCCGCGCACAGCCCCGGCACGCGGTCGCCCGGCAGATGCGTCGTCTCGATGCAGAACGGGCTCTCGTTGACCATCCACAGCCGGCGGATCACCGCGAGTTCCGCACCCTCCGCCACGCCGAGCCGCTCGGCGATGCGGGCGGGGGCGGCGTGCCGGGCGAAATCCAGCAGCCGGTTGGCCGGCTCTCCGCCGCCGGCACGCACCAGCCGGGCGATCCCGAGCGCGGTGTGCCCATCGGCGGGGCGGGTGACGCGGGGCAGCGGGATGCGGGTGCCCGATGTGGAATTGCGCTCCAGCACGCCGGCCGCCACCAGGCTGTCGATCGCCTTGCGCACCGTCATCCGGTTGGCACCCAGCGCCTCGGAGAGGGTGCGCTCGGATTGGATGTAGTCGCCCGGCCCATAGCCGGGCGTCGCCAGCAGTTCCTGCAAATAGCGGCGGATTTCAAGCCAGACCGGGGGAGGGCGCGAGGCGCGGGGCATCTCCCCTTGTAGCACCGCTCCGCCCATTGCGGCAGGCGGTTGACCGATGGCGGCTTTGCCGGGTTGATGCCGCTGACGCCGAGGGAGGAAACGGATGAGCCTGGAATTGAGCGACGCGCAGCGTGCCATGGTGCAATCCGTTCGCCGTCTCGCGCAGCAAAAATTCCGCCCGCGCGCCGAGCGCTGGCTGGACGGCACTTTCCCCTGGGAGAACATCCGCGACCTCGCCGAACTCGGCGTGCTCGGCATGGCGGTGCCGGAGAAATATGGCGGGCTCGGCCTTCCCGTCTTCGATACCGCGCTGGTGCTCGAGGAGATCGCCAAGGTCTGCTACGTCACCGCCATGGCGGTACTGGGCGAGGTGGGGGTGCAGACCCGCATCCTCACCCACTACGCGCCGGAGTCGCTGCGCCGTCGGGTGCTGCCCAAGGTGGTGGCCGGGGAGGCGATCCTCGCCATCTGCATGACCGAGCCCGATGCGGGGACCGACGTCGCGGCCTACCGCACCAACGTGGACATTCAGGGCGAGAGGCTGGTGCTGAACGGCGTCAAAACGCTGATCAGCCGCGCCGACGAGGCGGCGGTGTTCGTGGTGTTTGCCCGCATCGACGGCCGCAAGGGGCGCGAAGGCATCGGCTGCGTGCTGGTGGAGCGCGATACGCCGGGCTTCTCGGTTTCCGCCCGCTACCACACGATGGGCGGCGAGAATCTCGCCGAGGTGCGCTTCGAGAACTGCGAGCTGCCGCTGGAGAACCTCGCGATCCGCGAGGACGGGTTTCGCAAACTCCTCAATGCCTTCAACACCCAGCGCTGCCTCAACCCCGCGATCTCCCTCGGCCTCGCCGAGGGTGCCTTCGACGAGGCGGTGAAATACACCCGCAGCCGCACCGTGTTCGGCAAGCGCATCGCCGATTTCCAGGGCCAGCAGTGGAAAATCGCCGATATGTACATGCAGATCGAGGCCGCCCGCGGCCTGCTCTACCGCGCCTGCGCCACCGCCAACCCCTTCCCCGACCCCTTCATGGCCGCCACTGCCAAGGTGTTCTGCAACGAGATGGCGCTGAAAGTGACGTCGGACGCGGTGCAGATGCATGGCGGCTACGGCTTCACCGATGCCTTCCCGGTCTCGCGCTTCTACCGCGGCGCCCGCTACGGCACCCTCGGCGGTGGGGCGAGCGAGACATTGCGGGACCTGATCGGCAAGCGCATCGTCGCCGGGCAGGACGATATCGAGGGCATCATCAGCCTCAACCGACTGTAATCAGGAGACCACGCATGGCCTGGAAGACCCGACTGACCGAGGCGCTCGGCATCTCGCTGCCGATCCTGCTCGCCCCCATGGGCGGTGCGGCCGGCGGCAAGCCGGCGGCCGCGGTGACGGCCGGCGGCGGGCTCGGCTTCATCGGTGCCGGCTATGGTGACCCCGCCTGGATCGACCGCGAATTCGCCGCCGCCGGCAATGCCCGCGTCGGCTGCGGCTTCATCACCTGGTCGCTCGCCAACCAGCCGGAGCTGCTGGACCGCGTGCTCGCCCACGCGCCCGCCGCCGTATTCCTCTCCTTTGGCGACCCCGCGCCCTTCGTGCCGAAAATCCGCGCCGCCGGGTCCAGATTGATTTGCCAGGTACAAACCATCGCCCACACACGTGCCGCGCTGGCGGCTGGCGCCGATATCATCGTCGCTCAAGGCACCGAGGCCGGCGGCCACGGCGCGCTGCGCGCGACGATGACGCTGGTGCCCGAAGTTGCCGATCTGCTGGCCCGCGGTTCGCCCGACACGCTCCTCCTCGCCGCCGGCGGCATCGCCGATGGGCGCGGCCTGGCCGCCGCAATCATGCTCGGCGCCGATGGGGTGGTGATGGGCTCGCGGTTGTGGGCCACACGCGAATGCCTCATCCACCCCAATCATCAGACGGCCGCCCTCGCAGCGAACGGCGACGCCACCGTGCGGCAAATCGCCGCCGATATCGCACGCGGCTATGACTGGCCCGGCGAATTCACCGGCCGGGTGCTGCGCACGGGCTTCGTCGATCGTTGGCACGGCGACGAGGCGGCTCATCGCGCCGCGGCGGGCGCCGCCCGGGCGGGGTACATGGCCGACGTCGCCGAAGGGCGCACCGATGAGGCTGGGGTGTTTGTCGGCGAGGCGATCGGGCTGATGGACCGCGTGCTGCCGGCCGCCGCGGTGCTCGCCGCCGTCGGCGCACAGGCTGAGGCGCTGCTGCGCGGCAGGGCGGCGCGTGTTCTTGCCTGAGCGATCGAGGCGCGGCGGCATGCGCGCCTGCACCACGCATTGCTGGTCAAGGTTCCCTTCCGCCGCGTAGGCGCTATCCTCCGGCGCCATCGCAGGAGTCGGTATCATGGAACAAACGAAAACCCGCGCCGGCCGCCCCAGCCCGCGCAGCGGAGGCCGGGTCATCGCGGACGCGCTGGTGGCGCAGGGGATCGACCATGTGTTTGCGGTCCCCGGCGAATCCTATCTCGATGTGCTCGAAGGGCTCTACGCCGTGCGCGAGAAGCTCAAGCTCGTTACCTGCCGGTTCGAGGCGGGGGCGGTGAACATGGCGGAGGCCTATGGCAAGCTGAACGGCCGCCCCGCCGCCGCCTTCGTCACCCGCGGCCCCGGCGCCTGCCATGGCTCGATCGGCGTGCACATCGCCTTCCAGGACAGCACGCCGATGCTGCTCTTCGTCGGCCAGATTCCTTTCGAGGAGACCGACCGCGAGAGCTTCCAGGAGGTCGATTACCGCCGGATGTTCGGCCCGCTCGCCAAATGGGTGACGCAGATCGACGACGCCAGGCGCATCCCCGAGATCATCGCCCACGCAGTTGATGTCGCGACTTCGGGCCGCCCCGGCCCGGTGGTGATCGCGATTTCGGAGGAGATGCAGAAGCATCTCGTTGAGGTGCCGGATATCGGCCCGGCCGAGGTCTCGGTGCCGCACCCCGATCCCGCCGCGATGGAGCGGCTGCGCGCCATGCTGGTGAAGGCGCAGAAGCCGCTCGCCATCGTCGGTGGCACGCGTTGGACGGAGAGCGGCCGCGCGGCGATCCGTGATTTCTTCACCGCCTTCAACCTGCCCGTCACCGTCGGCTTTCGCCGCCAGGCGCTGTACGACCAGACGCTGGATAATTTCGCCGGTGATCTCGGCGTCGGCTCCGATCCCGCGCTGGTCGCCAAGGTGAAGGAAGCCGACCTCATCCTCGCCATCGGCACCCGCCTCGGTGAACCGGTCACCCAGGGCTACACGCTGTTCCAGGCGGTCGGTGACGTGCCGATCATCCATGTTTATCCCGATGCCGCCGAGATCGGCCGCGTCTATCGCCCGGCGCTCGGCATCACGACGGACCTCAACGTGTTCGCGCAGGCCGCCAGCCGGCTCGCGGTGCCGAAGAAGCTGCCGTGGATGGCCTGGACCAAGGAGTTGCGCGCCATTCGCCTCGCCGGGCAGGCGGTACCGAACTACGAGGGCACGCTCAACCTCGCCCGGGTGATGCATGATCTCGCCGGGCTGCTGGAGGATGATGCAATCCTCACCTGCGATGCCGGGAATTTCGCCACCTGGCCGCCGCGCTTCATCAACTTCAAGGACGGCCAGCGCTTCATCGGCCCGACCAACGGCGCCATGCGCTACTGCGTGCAGGCGGCGGTCGGCGCCAAGATCGCGCATCCCGATCGCCAGGTGGTCGGCTTCGTGGGGGATGGCGGGTTTCTGATGACCGGGCAGGAGATCGCCACCGCCTTCCATCACGGCGTGGCGCCGATCATCCTGGTGTTCAACAACCAGATGTACGGCACCATCCGGATGTACCAGGAGCGCACCTACCCGTTCCATGTCTCCGGCACCGCGCTCACCAACCCCGATTTCGCCAAGTTCATCGAGGCGTTCGGCGGCCATGGCGAGGTGGTGAACGAGACGGCCGAATTCGCGCCCGCCTTCCGCCGCGCGGTGGAGAGCGGCAAGCCGGCGGTGATCGAACTGCGCATGAACCCTGACCAGATCACCAGCCGCACCACCATCTCGGCGATGCGCGCGGCGGCCAAACCGGCCGCCCCGGCGCCCGCCTCAAAGCGCGCGCCGGCCAAGCGGTCGGCCCCGCGGACGGCGGCCAAGAGCACCAAGAAGCGGTGACCGGCCTGCGGGCGGTCCAGCGCCGATCGCTGCTGACCGGGCTCGGCGCGCTCGCCGCGCGCCCCGCCCGGGCCGCCGGGCCGCTGCGCCTGCTCGCCCTCACCGACATCTCCGCCGGCCCCGGCGCGGTCACCGCGATGCGCATGGCGGTCGAGGAGTTCGGCGGCGGGAGGATCGGCCGCACGGTCGATGTCGTCGCGGCCGACCCCGGCGGCGATGCGGCGCGGGCAACGGCGATGGTCGAGCGCTGGATCGTCGAGGATGACGTCGCCGCGGTTGTGGTGTTGGCCGACGGACCGGCGGCGGAAGCAGCGCAGGCGGTCTGCCGGGCGCGCCGCCGCGTCGTGCTGTTCTGCGGCCCGACCGCGATGGCGCTGTCCGGGCCGGGCTGTTTCGGTGGCAGTTTCATGTGGACCGGCGATGACCGCGCGATTGCCGCCACGCTCGCTGGGCATCTGAGTCAGGCGTCGCTTCCGAGTTGCCGCGTCGTGCCCGGTGGCGCGCCGGCGCGGGCGGCGGAAATCCGGGCGTCCCTCGCCGCGCGCGGCATCGCGGCCGGGGCGGGGGCGGTGGCGGTGCTGTGTGACGCCGCGGCGGTGGCCGTGCCCGCCGGCCGGCCCAGCATCGCTGCCCGCCTCGCGATGACGGAGATCATCGCGCGGGCGGATGCCGTGGCGGAGTGGCTGGTGGTGTCGCCCTATTCCTGGGCGGCGGATGCGCCGTTGGCCTGGGTGCGGCGCTTCCTGGACCGCAGCGGCCGGCTGCCCGAGATCGGCGATATCGGCGCCTTCGAGGCGGCCCGCCACGTGCTGGCCGCGGTGGCGGCGACCGGCGGCGCTGATTTCGCGGCGCTTACCCGGCAGATGCGCTTCTCCCCGATTTCCAGCCCGTTCACCCGCGGCGCGCAGATCGGCACCGATGGGCGGGTGCGGCGGCCGATGCAGCTCCTGCGGATCATCCCGCCGGCCGCGCGGCGGGCGGCGTGGGACGTGTTTGCCGCTGTGCAGACCTTTGCGCCCGACCAGGCCGGGCCGGCGCAGGACTGCCGCGCGGCGTCGTAGCGGCTACTCGGTGTCGAGCGGATCGGCCCCGTAGGGCTCCGAGGGGGTCTGCCGCACCGGCGGGCGGGCCGGGCGCGGGTCCATCTGGCGGCGGGTGAATTCAGGTGCGATGTCAGCGAGTTCGAGGAACTGGTCGGCTCGCCTGCGCAGTTCGTCGGCGGCCATCGGCGGCGTGGTGCGGATCGAGGAGACCACCGAAACGCGCACGCCGCGCCGCTGCACCGCCTCGACCAGCCGGCGGAAATCACTGTCGCCGCTGAACAGCACGGCATGGTCGATCTTGTCGGCGAGCTCCAGCATGTCGATAGCGAGCTCGATATCCATGTTGCCTTTCACCCGCCGGCGGCCGGTGGCATCGGTGAATTCCTTGGCCGGCTTGGTCACCAGGGTGTAGCCGTTATGGGCGAGCCAATCGGTCAATGGTTTCAGTGGAGAATATTCCTCGGTTTCCAGCACTGCCGAGTAGTAGTAGGCGCGGATCACGTGGGATTTCCGCCGGAAAAACTCGAGCAGGTTGCGATAATCGACGTCGAAGCCGAGATTGCGCGAGGCGGAATAGAGATTGGCGCCGTCAATGAACAGGGCCACGCGTTCGTTGGGCAGGAAATGCACTGGTGAAAACCTTCCGGTATCGGTTAAAATGCAACTCGAACGAAGCCAATCGGCGGCCCGCGGGTCGATAACTCTAGATCAAGACGCATGACGCGGGAAGGTGCCGGAAAACGCCCCCTGTTCGCGCGTCGCCCATGGTTTGGCGTGGAGGAAATGCACATGATCCTGATCGCCATCGGCGCCAATCTGCCCGACCACGCCGGCGCCCATCCGCTGGTCACCTGCCGTGCCGCCGCCGAGGCGCTGCGCGGCCTGCCCGGGCTGCGGCTCACCTTGGTGTCGCGCTGGTATGCCACCGCGCCGGTCCCGCCCTCCGGACAGCCGGACTATGTGAACGGCGTCGCTCGCCTCGAAGGCGATCCCGGCGATCCCGCCGCCCTGCTGGCCCG
>JAPLOH010000136.1 GCA_026400845.1 Alphaproteobacteria bacterium | reverse complement strand
GGTTCACCAGGGATTGGATGCCGTGCACCTGCGGCCCCTGCACCACGAAATCCTGCGCTGGCGCTCCCTTGGGCACGATTTTGGGGCGGATGCCGGAATAGCCGGGCTGCAACGCGCCGTCCTTCAGCCCCGGCCAGTAGCGTCGCACGGCGTCATAGAAGCTCTCGCAGCGGGCAGGATCCACCACGTAGTCGAGCGAGCCGTCCGGCCCTGGTTCGATCCACTCGACATCCGGCCCGAACCGCGCCTGCCCGCCGAGATCGATCGTCAAATGCACGCCGAGCCCGCCCGGCACCGGCACCGGGTAGATCAGCCGCGAAAACGGCGACTTGCCGGTGAGGGTGAAATAGTTCCCCTTGGCGAAATACTCCTGCGGGATGAGTTGGCGTGGAATGCCGGCGATGCTGCGCGCCAGCGCCGGCGCCGTCAGCCCGGCGGAATTGACGAACAATTTGGCCCGCAGCCGCATCGGCTCGGCCCCGCCGACATCGAGCTCGACACCGGCTTGCGTCACGGTTCCGCCGGTGATCGGGCTGTGGAAGACGAACATCGCACCGGCATGCTCGGCCTCGCCCTGCAGGGCCAGCATATAGGCATGGCTGTCGATCACCCCGGTGGTGGGCGAAAACAGCGCCGCCGTGCAATTCAGATTGGGCTCCATGGCGATCGCCTCGGCGGCGCTCAACTGGCGCATGCCCTCCACCCCATTGGCCTCGGCGCGCGCTTGGATGCCGGCCAGCATCGCGTTCTCGGCCTCGGAGGTGGCGACGATCAGCTTGCCACAATTGTTGAACGGCACCCCGCGCTCGGCGCAGAAGGCATACAGCATCCGCCGCCCCCGCACGCAGAAACGCGCCATCATGCTGTCCTTCGGGTAGTAGATCCCGGCGTGGATCACCTCGCTGTTGCGGCTCGACGTGCCGGTGCCGATCCCCTCGGCCGCATCCAGCACCAGCACCTCGCGCCCGGCCTGCGCCAAGGCGCGCGCCACCGCGATCCCCACGACCCCCGCACCCGCCACCACGCAATCGACGTCTTCCATCAGCTACTCCCGCTTGCCGCCAAACAACCAAGCGGCGCGTGGAAGTGCAAGGGGCCGCGCCAAGCCAGCAGCCGCTGCGCCGCGCGGCACCGTTGCCGAACCCGCCGTTTGGAGCTTACCGTGCCTCTGTGATGGCGAAAGCGATTGTTCGTCGCGGGCAATCCATGTTCAGCCATACCGAGACTTGGGCTCATTTTGAGTTAGGGTGACGTCATGAAATTGTTGTTTGCCGTTGTATGCGTGATTGGCATGTCCGCATCGCAGTCCATCGCCGCGGACGTGACATTGCTATCCGCCGGTGCCGTGAGGGAGGTTGTCGAGAAGCTGATCCCTGCGTTCGAAAGCACTTCGGGACACAGGGTGATCGTGCAGTGGTCGGGGAGTGCCGACATAAACAAGCGTGTGACTGGCGGAGAAATCGCCGATGTCGTTATCATTAATGGGACAGAGATAGATACGTACATCTCGAAGGCCATACTCGCGGCGGGGTCACGAGTTGACCTGATGAAATCCAGGGTCGGCATCGCCGTGGGTTTGAACCAGCCGATCCCCGATGTCAGTACCCCCGAATTGGTCAAGGCCGCCATTCTAAACGCGCGAGCGATCGGCTATTCGACGGGCTACAGCGGCGTTCATATCGAAGAAATGATGAAGACCTTCGGTGTGATGGACCTGGTTGCATCGAGAATGAAGCGAACCGCGTCGGGTTCGCCGGTCGGGGCGATTCTGGCGAATGGGGACGTTGATCTCGGTTTCCAGCAAGTTTCCGAACTCATCCACTTTCCGGGCATCAGATATGTTGGCCCACTGCCGGCAGCGCTTCAGAATGTCACGGTGTTTTCGGCGGGGCTGCACGCCAAGGCGGCCCAACCGGATGCTGCCAGGCGTTTGATGTCCGCCTTGTCGTCACCAACAGCAGCCCATTGGATAAGGCAGTATGGCATGGAGGAGCCCGATCGCCGGTGACAACACCAAGCCGGAGCGGCGGGTCAGCACGCGACATTGGCCTGTCCGCATGGGTTGGTTCCCCCAAAGGCCGGCGCCCCAGCCGCGAGCAGTTGTGGGGTCCTAGGGGCCTTGAGGCCCCTAGCCGGCGGAGCCATAGCCTACCCTGTGGGGCTAACTCCCGGCGAGGATTGCTATAAGAGGGACCAACGCGAACCGCCGGAGGAAAGCGCATGTACTCCCAGGGCCTCAACCAAGCCGAGACCGACGATACGACCGATGCCGGCCGTGCGGCGCGTTTCCAAGCGCGCATCGATGCCGAGGAGAAGATCGAGCCCAATGACTGGATGCCCGAGGCCTATCGCCGCACCTTGATCCGGCAGATCAGCCAGCACGCCCATTCCGAGATCGTCGGCATGTTGCCGGAGGGCAACTGGATCACCCGCGCCCCCTCGCTGCGCCGCAAGGCCGCGCTGCTGGCCAAGGTGCAGGACGAGGGCGGGCACGGGCTCTACCTCTACGCCGCCGCCGAGACGCTGGGCGCCACGCGGGAGGAACTGGTGGACCAGTTGCTGGCCGGCCGCGCCAAGTATTCCTCGATCTTCAACTATCCGACGCTCACCTGGGCCGATATCGGGGCCATTGGCTGGCTGGTGGACGGGGCGGCGATCATGAACCAGATCCCGCTGTGCCGATGTTCCTACGGCCCCTATGCGCGGGCGATGATCCGGGTCTGCAAGGAGGAGAGTTTCCACCAGCGCCAGGGCTACGAGATCATGCTGACGCTCTGTCGCGGCACGGCGGCGCAAAAGGCGATGGCGCAGGACGCGCTCGATCGCTGGTGGTGGCCTTGCCTGATGATGTTCGGTCCGCCGGACAGCGAAAGCCAGCACTCCGACACCTCGATGCAGTGGAAAATAAAGCGCTTCACCAATGACGGGCTGCGGCAGAAATTCATCGACGCGACCGTGCCGCAGGGGCATTTCCTTGGCCTCGGCTTCCCGGACCCCCAGCTGCGCCTCGATACGGCCACCGGCCATTGGGTGCACGGGCCGATCGACTGGGAGGAGTTCAAGCGGGTGGTCGCCGGTGGCGGGTTCTGCGCCGCGGACCGGCTCGCCGCCCGCCGCAAGGCCCATGCGGAGGGCGATTGGGTGCGCGAGGCCGCCGCCGCCTTCGCCGCCAAGCGCGCGGCCCGGAAGAGCGCCGCATGAGCACGCCCGCAACCCCGATCTGGGAGGTCTTCATTCGCAGCCGCAGCGGGCTCGCGCATCGCCATGTCGGCTCGGTCCATGCCGCCGACGCGACGCTGGCACTACAGGCGGCGCGCGACGTCTACACGCGGCGCGGCGAGGGGCTGTCGATCTGGGTGGTGCCCTCCAACGCCATTATCGCGTCGGACCCGGCGGACAAGGCGATGATGTTCGAGCCCACGGCGTCCAAAATCTACCGCCACCCGACCTTCTACGACATCCCCGACGAAATCGGCCACATGTGATGTCCACCACCTCCATCACGGTCCCCGACACGCCGCTCGTCCGCCTTGCGCTCGCGCGGGCCGATGACGCGCTGGTGCTGGGCCACCGGCTTTCCGAATGGGCAGGCCATGCTCCGACGCTGGAGGAGGATTTGGCGCTCGCCAACATCGCGCTCGACCTCATCGGCCAGGCGCGCAGCCTCTATGCGCTGGCCGGCGAGGAATGCGGGCGTGACAAGGATGGGCTCGCCTTCCTGCTCGACGAGGACGCCCTGGCCTATCGCCGGGACGAGCGGGGTTATCGCAACCTGCTGCTGGTGGAGCAGCCCAATGGCGACTTCGCCCGCACCATCGTGCGCCAGTTCCTCTACACGGCTTTCATCGATGCCTGGTGGCAGGCGATGATGGACTCCAGCGAGCCGCGCCTTGCGGCCATCGCGGGGAAGGCCGAGAAGGAGACCGCGTACCACCTGCGCCACAGCGCGGAATGGCTGATCCGCCTCGGTGACGGCACAGTGGAGAGCCATCGCCGTGCCCAGGCGGCGCTCGACGCGCTGTTCCCCTTCACCGCCGAGGCGTTCGAGCCGGTCACTGCGGCGGAGTTCGACGTGGCGCCCGCGACCCTGCGCGCGGGGTGGGACCGCCAGATAGACACCGTGCTCGCAACCGCCGGCCTCGCACGCCCCGCGGTGCCGTGGAGCCATTCCGGTGGACGGGCGGGGCGGCATACTGAGCATCTCGGGCATCTGCTCTCGGAGATGCAGTATCTCCAGCGCGTGCATCCCGGCGCCACTTGGTGATTGACCTTCGAGCGCGCGCCTGGGCGGCGGCAGCCAGCGTGTGTGACCCGGAAATCCCGGTGCTCACGGTGGCCGACCTCGGCGTGCTGCGTGAGGTTCGCGTCGATGGCGAGTCCGTGGAGGTGGTGATCACGCCGACCTATTCCGGTTGCCCGGCGATGAACATGATCGCGCTCGACATCGAAACCGCGCTCGCCGAAGCCGGCATCGCCGGCCGCGTCACCACTACCCTCGCACCCCCCTGGACCACGGATTGGATAACCGCCGAGGGCCGCGCCAAGCTGCTGGAATACGGCATCGCCCCGCCGCCGCCCGCGTCGTCCCGCCGTGCCTTGTTCGGCGAAACCATGGTGTCCTGCCCGCGCTGCGCCTCGGCCGATACCGAGCGGATCGCCGAATTTGGCTCCACCGCCTGCAAATCCCTGTGGCGCTGCATCGCGTGCCGCGAACCGTTCGACCTTTTCAAATGTCATTGAGCATGTTCCACACGCTGACTATCGCCAACCTCAAGCGCGAGACCGCCGACTGCGTTTCCCTCGCCTTCACCGTGCCCGACCATTTGCGCGCGGCCTTCGCCTTCGCGCCCGGCCAGTACCTGACGCTGCGGGCCACCATCGATGGCGAGGAGGTCCGGCGCAGCTACTCGATCTGCACCGCGCCCGCCGACGGCGAATTGCGGGTGGCGATCAAGCACGTCGCGGATGGGGTATTTTCCCACTTCGCCAATACGCGCCTCGCCACCGGCGACACATTGGCGGTGATGCCGCCCGAGGGCCGCTTCGGCGCGCCGCTTGCTGAAGGCACCACGCTCGCCATCGCCGCCGGCTCCGGCATCACGCCGATCCTCGCCATCCTCAAGGCGACGCTGGCTGCGAGCCCCACGGCCAATTGTGTGCTGCTCTACGGCAGCCGCACGGTCGCCGACATCATTTTCCGCACCGAACTGGAAGACCTCAAGGACCGCCATCTCGGCCGCCTCGCCGTCACCCATATCCTCTCTCGCGAGGCGCAGGACGTGGCGGTGCTGAACGGGCGGATCGACGCCGCCAAGCTGCGCGCCCTGCTGCCGACGCTGATCACCCCCGCCGCCGTGGACCTCGCCTATCTCTGCGGCCCCGGCGCGTTGATCGACACCGCCACCGCAACGCTCTTCGCCCTCGGCGTGGCGCCGGCGCGTATCCGAGCCGAGCGCTTCACCCCGTCCACCCCCTCCCGCCCCCGGCCGGCGATCCCGGCCGGGGGCGCCGAGGCGCCGTTTGCCACCGCCACCATCATTCATGACGGCAAGAGCAACGACATCCCGGTCGCCGCCGGCGAGCCGATCCTGGAGGCGGCGATCCGTGCCGGGCTCGACCTCCCGTGGTCCTGCCGTGGCGGCATGTGCAGCACCTGCCGCGCCAGGCTCACCGAGGGCGCCGCCACCATGGAGCAGAATTTTTCCCTCGAACCCTGGGAGACCGACGCCGGCTATGTGCTGACCTGCCAGGCCCACCCGACCACCCCGCATGTGACGGTCGACTACGATCAGGTCTAGCATTCACTTCCCAGCCGCCCACCGGAGAACCGATTTGGACCCCACCACCCCGCTCAAGGGCCTGCGCGTCGTCGAGTTCGTCCACATGGTGATGGGGCCGACCTGCGGCATGGTGCTGGCCGATCTCGGCGCCGAGGTGATCAAGGTGGAGCCGACGCCGGAGGGCGACAACACGCGCCGCCTCGGCGGCAGCGGTTCCGGCTTCTTCGCCTTCGGCAACCGCAACAAGCAGTCCCTCGCGGTCGATCTCAAATCGCCGGACGGCATGGCGCTGGTGCGCCGCCTGCTCGCCACCGCGGATATCGTGGTGGAGAATTTCCGGCCGGGCGCGATGGACAAGCTCGGCCTCGGCTATGACGCGCTGGCCGCCGGCAATCCCGGCCTGATCTACTGCTCCTGCAAGGGCTTCCTGCCCGGCCCCTACGAACACCGCGTGGCGCTCGACGAGGTGGTGCAGATGATGGGCGGGCTCGCCTACATGACCGGCGATCCCGGACGGCCCTTGCGCGTCGGCTCCTCCGTCAATGACATCATGGGCGGCATGTTCGGCGTCATCGGCATTCTGGCCGCGCTGCACGAACGGCACGGCACCGGCAAGGGCCGCTACGTGCAGGCCGGGCTGTTCGAGAACAACGTGCTGCTGGTCTCTCAGCACATGGCGCAATACGCCGTCTCCGGCCGCGAGGCGCCGCCGATGACGCAGCGCCTGCCGGCCTGGCCGATCTACGATATCTTCAAGACCTCCGACGGCCAGGTGTTCGTCGGCGTGGTGACCGACACGCAATGGCAGATTTTCTGCGAGGCTTTCGGGTTGCCCGAGCTCGCCAATGATCCGGCGCTGGCCAACCGGCTGCAGCGCGTCGAAGCGCGGCCGCGCACTATCCCGATGGCGGCCGCGGTGTTCGCCCGCATGACCAAGACGGAGCTGATGGACAAGTGCGAGGCGCTCGGCCTGCCCTATGCCCCGATCGTCCGCCCGGTCGAGCTGTTCGACGACCCGCATCTCAACGCCTCCGGCGGGCTGGTGCCAATGACGCTGGCCGACGGGACGGCGCTGAAGCTGCCCGCCCTGCCGCTCGCCTTCGACGGCGCGCGGCCCGGCCTGCGGCGCAATCCGCCCGCTGTCGGCGCCGATGGCGCCGCGATCGCGGCGCTGCTCGGCTACAGCGAGGACGAGATCGAGCATCTGCGCGGCCTCGGCGTGATCGTCGGATCATGAACGAGCGCTTCACCGTCGCCTACCTGGTGCTGAGCGGTACCACCACGGCATCGCATTGCCCGGAGCTTGCGCGCGGGCTCGTCGGCCTCGGCTTCACCACGGTAATCGCGCTGCCGACACCCAACGCATCGCGCGTGCTGGCGCCGCGGGAACTGGCCGACGTCGCGGGCGTGCAGGTGGTCGAGTCTTATTTCGACCTCGCGATCCGCCCCCGCCCGCCGCGCGGCGTGGTGCTGTTCGCGCCGTGCAGCTTCAATTCGCTCAACAAGCTCGCCCACGGCATAGCCGACAGCCTCGCCCTCTCGGTGGTTGCCGAGGCGATCGGGCGCGGCACGCCAGTGATCGTTGGCCCCTCGCTGAACCAGCCGCTGTTCGACCATCCCGTCGCCCGCGCCTCCCTGGCGACATTGCCGACCTGGGGCGTGCGGATCGTCGGCCCCGTCGATACCGGCGGCGGGCCGCGCCTCGCTCCGGTGACCGAGTTGCTGGACGCCGTGCGGCCCTTCGCGCTCGGATAGCGCGCGCCTTGCAGGCAGGCCCGTCGCGCCGCTACCGTTGCGGCTGGAGGTCCGGGCACG
>JAPLOH010000204.1 GCA_026400845.1 Alphaproteobacteria bacterium | reverse complement strand
GGTAGGCCCCCTCGGCCCATTCGTTCCAGGCGTTGATGCAGACGATGGGAGCGCCGAGCGGCCGGTCGGCGGCGGCGCGGATGACGAGTTCGCCGAGCCAGGCCTGGTATGCCGCCGGTGTGGAACCGCGCAGCACCAGCCCCGCCCCCTGGCGGCGGGCATCGTTGTCCCAACTCGGCACCGCGGTGCGGATCAGCGGGAACTCGGTCGCCGGGGCGGCGAGCGAGGCGGCTGCGATGTTGTCGTAGTCGTAGACATGGGCGGAGAGCCTGGGGTCGAACAGCCGCAGCCCGGCGTTGCGGCGTTCGAGGTCGCGGGCCAGCTTGTGCGGCGGGAATTCCACCGCGGCGTCGAAGCCGAACGGGCGGGGGTCGAGCGCGTCGAAGCTTTGCGCCATCACCAGCAGCGGTGCCTCGCCGTGGCGCTCCAGGAACAGCGCCCGCCAGCGCGCGAGCGTATCGGGGGTGTCGGGGATGTCGGCGGCGCGATAGACCATCAGCAGCGGCCGCCCGTCGATGCGGACGTAGCGGCGATCGCGGAAGTGGCGGGCAAGGCAGTCGATCAGCCCGGCATCGTCGGCGGCGTCATAGTCCTGGCTGATCAGCACCTGCTGGTCCGAGCCATCCCAGCGGCGCGTCCAGTTCTCGTTGGCCCACATCAGGCAGAACGGGAAATCGATGCCGTCATCGGCGAGCCAGGCCTCGATCGGCGCCTCCAGCAGGCGACGGCCATTGAACCAGTAGAAATAATGAACGAAGCCCGCCAGCCCGGCGCCGCGCGCCATCGCGGCCTGGCGGCGCATCACCGCGCGCGCTTCCGCGGTATCGCCCAGCCGGTAATGCCCGAGGTCGCGCGGAATGCGCGGCTGATAGTGCCCGGCGAAGCGCGGCATGGCGCGGCCGATCGCCGTCCATTCGGTGAAGCCGGTGCCCCACCACAGGTCGTTCTCCGGCACCGGATGGAATTGCGGCAAGTAAAACGCCAGCACCTGGGCATGGCGCCGCGCACTGGGCGGCAGCGCCTCGACGGTCTCGAACTGCGGCCCGGGGGCGGAGAACCGGCGCACCTCGTCGAACACGTCGGCCTCGGCCATCGGGGCCATGGTGTGCAGCCGGATCGCGTGGCGATGGCGGCGATAGTGGAGCAGCGGATTCTCCGCCGTGCCGGGTTCCAGATAGCGGTGGATGTAGTACTGGGTGTCGAATTCGGCCGAAGGGTTGCGCCCCTCGAGGAAGCCGTAGAGCAGGTAGTGCTCGCAGGGATCGACCCCGGCGGCGGCGATGTCGGGGTAGGTCGCGAGGTAGTGGGCGGGGTCGAATTCCGGCAGCGGGCTCGCGGTGCCGTCGCGGCAACGCAGCAGGAAATGGGCGAGCAGGGTGCGCTCGGCGTCGGGTTCGTGGAGGGTGCGGTACCAGGCGAGGTCGAAGAAGTCGCTCGGCGCGCGGCCCTCGGCTTCGCCGGCGGAGATGTAGTGCAGCACCGGGTTGACCCCGGCGCGCGACACGTCGGGGTTTCTCGCGCGGTACCATAGTGGATCAAAATAGAAATTCGGCCGCCGCCCCTCGACCCAGCCCTGGGCGACGAAATGGGTCGCGGGGTCGACCCCGTGGGCGGCGACGTCCGGGTAGGCGCGGAGATACCATGGCGCGTCGAACAGGTCCGAGGCGGCGAGCATGGCGATGTCGCTGGCGAGATTGCTGCCCAGCGCCTCGCTGACGGCCCAGGCCTCGCTGCCGGCCCACAGGCCGCGGGGTTGGAAATCGTTCACGTCGAGTGGCCCGATCGATTAATACGTGCGTGAACGACAGCATCCACGACCGGGCATCCGGCGCCAGCGGAATTGATCGTTAATCGAAAGATTAGCCGCGAATTAACGAATTTCCCGCCGGGCTACAGCATCGCCAGTGACTGCTTGCGCCGTGGCGGCGGGTAGGCGGCGTCGATCTCGGCGAGATCAGCGGCGGTCAGCACGATATCGGCGGCCGCGGCGTTGAAGCGGACATGGGCGGCATCACCAGCCTTGGGAATCGAGATGATGCCGGGGTGGCGCAGCGACCAGGCGATGGCGATCTGCGCCGGCGTGGCGTTGTGCCGCGCGGCGATGTTCGCCAGGGCCGGCGCGCGCAACAACCGCCCGCCCTGGCCGACCGGCGAATACGCCATCACGGGCATGGCGCGCTGGGCGCACCAGGGCAGCAGGTCGAACTCGATGCCGCGATGCTCGGGGTTGTAGAGCACCTGGTTGGTGGCGCAGCCGGGGGACACCGCTTCGAGGTTCACCATGTCGGCCGTATCGAGGTTGGAGACGCCCCAGGCCCGTATCTTGCCGGCCGCCTTGAGCTTCTCGAACGCGTCGACGGTCTCGGCGAGTGGTGCGCTGCCCATCCAGTGCAGCAGATAGAGGTCGAGGTGGTCGGTGCGCAGGCGCTTGAGGCTGCGCTCGCACGCCGCCGCGGTGCCGCGGCGCGTGGCGTTGTGCGGGTAGACCTTGGTGACGAGGTACACGCGCTCGCGCTGCCCGGCGATGGCGTCGCCCACCACTTCCTCCGAGGTGCCCTCGCCATACATCTCGGCGGTGTCGATCAGCGACATGCCAAGATCGACGCCGAGCCGCAGCGCGTCGGCTTCCGCCTTGCGTGGCCGCACACCCTCGCCGATCCGCCAGGTGCCCTGCCCGAGGGCGGGAGCCTCCGTGCCGTCCGGCAGGCGGACGGTACGCACGGCTACTCCGCCAACGCCTCGGCGCGGCGCAGCAGGCGGAGGAAATTGCCGCCCCACAGCAACGCGATCTCGGGCGCGCCATAGCCGCGGCGCAGCAGTTCGGCGGTGACACCGCCGCATTCGCTCGCATCCCGCCAGCCGACGAAGCCGCCGCCGCCGTCGAAATCCGAGGAAATGCCCACATGCTCGACGCCGATGCGCTTCACCGCATAGTCGATATGGTCGGCGAAATCGGCGACCGTCACCTCGGCCTCCTTCTTGCCGGCGCGCAAGAACGACGGCACCGCGGTGATCTGCACGACGCCGCCGACGTCCCTAAGCGCGTCGAGTTGCTCGTCATCCATGTTGCGCGGGTTGTCGCACAACGCCTTGATGCAGGAATGGGTGGAGAGCACCGGCGTGCGCGACAGGCCGGCGGCCTGGAGCATGGTCGTTTTCGAGGTATGCGCGATATCGACGAGCATGCCGAGGCGGTTGAGCTCCACCACCGCCTGGCGGCCGAGGGCGGAAAGTCCGCCATGCTCTTCCTCGGGGTCGTTGAGGTCACGCCGCGGGTTGGAACTGTCGGCGAGCGCGTTGTGGCCAAAATGGGTGACGGTGAGGTAGCGCGCTCCGCGATCGCGGAACGCCTTCAGCCGTGCCGGTTCGCCGCCGACCGCATGGCCGTTCTCGACGCAGGGCATGATGCCGGTGACGCCGTCGGCGAAGGCGCGCTCGATGTCATTGGCACTGACGCAGACCCGGCTGTCCGGCCCCGAGCCCATGACGTTGATCGCGTCCAGCATGGCACAGGCGCGCGCGAAAGCCGCCTCGTTGGCCTCGGGCGACCGTGGCACCTGCGGCACATAGGCGGCGAAGCAGCCGGTCGCCATGTGGCCGCGCCGCATCTTCGGTAAATCCACCCGGCGGCGGGTTTCCTCGAAGAACGAGGGCCCCTCCGGCCAGGGGATGTCGATATGGGTGTCGATGGTGACGAGGGCGCGGTGGAGGGATGATGCATCGGTCATCCCCACACGGTCCGACGGCGCGCGCGCGGCGTCAAGCCCGCGGCGCATCCAGGGTGTAGACGCCGAGGAGGCAATGCTCGGGGTAGGGGACACCGACCCAGCGGCAAAGGGCGGCGATGGTCAGTTCGATCGTGTTCAGTGCCACGAATGCAGTGGTCGAGCGGCAATCATCAAGCCGGGCGAAGGCCTCCTCACGCATGCCGACCGAGGCGAACTGCGCACGAAGCTCGGCGCGGCTGTTCATGCGGTAGACCGTGGGGAAGGTGTCGCGTTCCTCCGTCGCCCAGAGGATCCGTTTGACCAAGTGGTGGAAGCGCATCGGGGTCACCGCTGCGACCATCGAGGATGGCGAACGGCGGTTCACCGTGTAGATGACGACGCGCCCACCCGGCACGAGCAGGCTGCGTAGCTTGGCGACGACGCCGGCGGGATCGGTGACATGCTCGGCCACCATCCGCATCGTGATGAGATCAAACCGCTCGTCGGTATCGAAGCCTTCGAGCGTGGTTTGCACACCCTCGTCGATGAAGCTGTTATCGGCGATATTTGGGTCGGGGTCGATGCCGACGATCCGCCGGCAGAGATCGGTGAGGCGGTGGGCGGTGGGTTGGTTGCTCGGAAACAAATCCCGGCCGCAGCCAACGTCGAGCCAAGTGGTCTCTGCATCGACCAGCGTGTCGACGACGGCTTCGTACCAATCGTCGGGCGTCGCGTGGCCGAAGCGGCTGCGCAACCGCGGGCTCGGGCCGCCGGCAGCGAGGTCGCCGTATTTCTCCGCCAGTACGCACGGAAGTGCCGCGACGGCGCCTTCGATACAGGTGGGAACCGGTCGGTCCGTCGTTGTCAAAGCGACCGGCCGATAGATCTGCGGCATTCCCGCCATTGCCTGCCTCACTCTATTCGGGAGTCTCCTTGACATAGCACCGCACGGCGACGCAAGCCGCTTGCCGGGCATCGGCGGTGCATCGACGCGGTCATCGCAGCACCATGTTCCTCCCAGCCGGCGCGAGTGCGCCCTGAGCGCCCGGCACCACCGTGTTTTTTGCTGCCTGCAAGGCCGCGGTTTCGTCCTCCTGGAGCGAACGGCGCAGCATCGACAACACGGTGAGCAGCACGTAGACGACCTCTGAATAGGACGCACTGAGCGCCGCCCCTGAGACCAGGTAGACGATCAGCGCCATTTGGAAAGCGGTGGCGAGGTCGGCCGCCCAGGCGAGTTCCGGCTTGCCGCTGCACAACATGCGGACCCGCTTCACGTTGTAGAACGCCGCCGCGAGCATGGCGAGAAACAGGAAAAGCCCGATGAAGCCGAGGTCGCCGAGGACCGCGAAATAGATCGAGTGGGCGGCAAAAACGACCGACGGCACGTCAGAGGGAATGAAGTCAAGCATGCCGAACTGCGGCAGGTAGTCGCGGAACACCCGGGGATCTTCCATCGCGGAATAACCGCCGCCGAGGAACGGTCGGTCCAGCGCAACCAAGGTGTTCATCTTCCATGACGAGATGCGCGACATGAAGGAGCTGTCGCTTTCCACGGTTTTGATGGTCTCCATCCGCTCGGTCCAATTGGTCGGTGCGAACACGATGAGCCCGATGACCCCAATGATGCCGAACAATCCCGCGACCGCCTTGCGCCGGCTGCGTACGAACGCGGCCAACCCAAGCGCGAGCAGTCCGACAAGACCTCCGCGGGAGTTGGCGGCGATGAAACCGACGAAGGTTCCGATGGCCATTCCGGCAAATCCCAGGCGGGCGATCGGCATCACCGAGTACTTCCTGAGATAGATCAGGAACGGCACCATCATCAGCGCGTACATCGCCAGATAGTTGTTGTCGCCGACGATCGCCGGCGGCGTTACTTTGTAGCCGCCGAGCGAGGCGACAAATTTCAGCCCTTCGAGGGCCGCATGGCCCCCGGTGGTAAGGCCGAGGATGATGATGATGTAATGGATCTGCATCCGCTCACGGTTGGCGATCCGCAGGAACAGGGTCAGCAGCCAGACTTTCACCACACGATCCATGAGATCGTAGAAACGGGGAGATTCGGTCAGCGCGACGCTGAACGACACCAGGCCCTGGAGCACAAGCAGTGTGTGGAAGACGAACACAGCATCGACGCAAAGCTTGCGCTTGGTACGGTCGATCATGGCCGCGACCAGCGTGACGACGACCGCCATCTTGTTCAACGGCAGTTCCGCGAGGAAGCCGTAGAGGAAGGTTGTCGGCCCTGCGAGTGCCGTCCAGATCCAGAACATCGCCCCGATATGGACGTAGCGCAGGCTGCTGTACAGCATCGGGAAGAGCACGAAGAGCAGGGCAAAATCGCGCATCGCTAGCGCGCCGGCCGCCAAGGGCCGGAGCGGCGATTGCCGGGCGGTTGGTCCCGCTTCGGCTTGTCCGTGCCGTCGGCCTCTTCGATGAGGAACAGGCCGCGTTGCGGTTCGCCCGGTTTGCGCGCGGCATTCACCGCGGCGAAGAACATCGCCGCCGCACACATCCCTGATATCCCAAGAAAAACCAAGAATTCCATGGTGTGCCCAACCCTCCGTCCAGGCAAACTTCCGTGTGTCTGCGTGCCTGCCTAGCTCATCGCGAATACAGTTCCGCAGGCCGAGTTCTAGTCCTGCGTCGCCTTGCCCGTCACCCCCCAGGTGTCACCGAGCAGATAGCCCGTCGGCCAGGGGTCGTCGGGGTCGAGGTAATAGTGGTGCTGGCCGGTGATCCAGGCCCGGCCGCTGAGCGAGGGCAGGATCGCGGGACGGCCGGCGACGGTGGTCTCGGCGTTGATGCGCCCGGTGAAGCGGGAGGCGATCAGGCTTTCGTGGATCAGCGTTTCGCCTACCTTCATGTGGCCACGCGCATGCAGCACCGCCATCCGCGCGCAGGTGCCGGTGCCGGTCGGCGAGCGGTCGGATCGGCCGGGAGCGACGATACAGGTGTTGCGCGTCACCCGGCCGGGGCCGGCGAAGGGGCGGTTGAGCTGGACGATCGAAACGCCGGCGATGCCTGGGTTCTCGGGGTGGACCACGCAAGCCAACTGCGCGCGGGCGGCGAGGCGCACGCGCTCGCCGAGCACCGCGAGATCGCGCGCCTCGTGGGGTTCCAGCGTAAAGCCGAGCCGTGTGGCATCGACGATGGCGTAGAACATGCCGCCGAAGGCGATGTCCGCCATCACCGTGCCGTAGCCCTCGACCTCCAAGGGCGCGTCAAGCCGATCGACGAAGGCGGGCACGTTGTCGAACTCGACGCTCACGCATTTGCCGTCGCGGCACGCGGCGCGCGCCCGTACCGGGCCGGCCGGCGTATCCATCATCACCACCGTCTCGGGCTCGATCATCGGCAGGATGCCGGTTTCCAGCAGCACGGTGACGGTGCAGATGATGTTGGAGCCGCTCATCGGGACGTATTCGGTCGGCTCCATGATGATGACGCCGGCATCGCAATCCGGCCGGGTGGGGGGCGTGAGGATGTTGACGTGGCGTCCGACATGGCCGCGCGGCTCGCACAGCAGGAAGCGGCGGATGTCGTCGTGGTCGCGCTGCATGGACTGCATGCGCTCGAACATGGTGGCGCCGGCGGGCGGCAGGATGCCGCCGGTGACGACGTCGCCGATTTCCCCCTCGGCATGGCAGCCGACCACGGTGATGCTGCGTTTCGTCCGCATCTGTCTCTCCCTCCTGAGCCGCTAGCCGACGATGCCCGCGACGAGCATGCCGATGGCCAGATCGAGCGCCACCATCGCGACGGCCAGCAGGC
>JAPLOH010000295.1:1350-1744 GCA_026400845.1 Alphaproteobacteria bacterium | reverse complement strand
TTCTTTTTTCAAAAAGAAGCCCTTCCTTGCTATCACGCCGCCGCCTCCCCGCCGAGATAAGCATCCCGAATCCTGGGGTCGGCCGCAAGAGCGCGGGCAGCCCCCTCCAGCGCGATGCGCCCGGTTTGCAGCCCGTAGCCGCGATGGGCGATTTGCAGGGCAAGGCCCGCATTCTGCTCCACCATGAAAATGGTGGTGCCCTCGCGGTTGATGGTGGCGATCAGCTCCAGCACCACGTCCACGAAGCGCGGCGAGAGGCCCATGGTCGGCTCGTCCATGCAGATCAGGCGCGGCCGGCCCATCATGGCGCGCGCCATCGCCACCATCTGCTGCTCGCCGCCCGAGAGGGTGCCGGCGCGCTGGGCGAGGCGTTCCTGCAGGCGGGGGAACAGGG
>JAPLOH010000295.1:0-1337 GCA_026400845.1 Alphaproteobacteria bacterium | reverse complement strand
GCGGTCGGGGTCGGTGCGCACGGCCGCGCTGTCGTCGCGGATGAAGGCACCCATCAGCAGGTTCTCGCGCACCGTCATCGCCCCGAACAGCCGGCGCGCCTCGGGCACGGAGCCGATGCCGGCGCGGATGATGCGGTGGGTGGGCAGGCCCGAGATCACGCGGCCGTCGAAGGTGACGCTGCCGGTGCGCGGCGTCAGCAGGCCGAGGATGGTCTTCATGGTCGTCGATTTGCCCGAGGCATTGCCGCCGAGCAGGCAGACGATCTCGCCCTGGTTGACGTGCAAGGTGAGGTCGAAATGCACCTGCACCGGGCCGTAGAAGGAGTTCACCTTGTCCAGCGAAAGCAGCGCGCTCATGCCGCCACCGCCTGGCCGGTGGATTGATGGCCGAGATAGGCCTCGATCACCGCGGGGTCGTTGCGCACCGCGCCAGGCGGCCCCTCGGCGATGGCGCGGCCGCCATCCATCACCAGCACCCGGTCGGACAGCCGCATCACCATCCCCAGCTTGTGTTCGATCAGCAGGATGGTCTGGCCGCTTGCCTTGAGCCCGGCCACGATGTCCTGGATTTCGGTGGTCTCGGTCTCGTTCATCCCCGCCGTCGGTTCGTCGAGCAGCAGCAGCTTCGGGCGCAGCGCGAGCGCGCGGGCGATTTCGAGGCGGCGGCGGTTGGCGTAGGAGAGGGAGTGGGCGGGGTGGTCGAGCCGCGGCAGCAGCCGGTCGCCGAACAGCGCCACGATGTCGCGCACCTCGTCGCGCAGCGCCGCCTCCTCGCCGCGCACGGACGGCGGGCGGAGCACGGCGAGCAGCAGTTCGGCCAGGGCGCCGATTCCGGGCACGCGCGGGCGGGCGGCGCGCAGGCGGACATGGCCGCCGATCAGCACGTTGTCCATCACGCTCAAATTGGCGAACACGCGGCCGTGCTGGAAGGTGCGCGCGATGCCGATCGCGGCGAGCCGCTCGGCCGCCACGCCGGTGATGTCGGCACCCTCGAAACTCACCCGCCCGGCGTCCGGCCGGTCGAGCCCGCTGACGAGGTTGAACAGCGTGGTTTTCCCCGCGCCATTGGGCCCGATGACGGAGACCAACTCGCCGGCATCGATGCCGAGCGTGATGTTGTTGACCGCGAGGAGCCCGCCGAAGCTGCGTTCCAGGTTCTCGATCCTGAGCATCACACCGTCCCCAGCAGGCCCTGCGGGCGCACCCGGATCAGCAGCAGCAGCACCACGCCGTAGATCAGCATGCGATATTCGGCGAGGCCGCGGAACAGCTCGGGCAGGCCGATCAGCAACGCCGAGCCGAGCAGGGCGCCCGAGATGTTGCCGAGCCCGCCGAGG
>JAPLOH010000296.1 GCA_026400845.1 Alphaproteobacteria bacterium | reverse complement strand
AGCAGGCTGATGAAGTTCTCGAGCCCCACCCACTCGCCATTGCCGCCGATCTCGGTGTCGGTGAAGGCGAGGTAGATGCCGAGGCCGAGCGGATAGGTGAGGAAGGCCAGCAGCAGGCCAATGGCGGGCAACAGGCATATGAAGATCAGGAACGGCTTGTAGTCGAATAACCGCGCGAGCCAGCTTGGCTTCGCCCGCGAGGGTTTCCAGGTCGATGCGTCCATAATCAGCCTTTCCGTGCCCGACGCCGGCGCCGCCAGGGACATCCCCGACGGCGCCGTATGCCTCAGCTCTTCTTGTAGATGCGTGTCAGGCGACGATCGGCTTCCTTGACGGCTTCTTCGGGAGTCGACTGCCCGGCGCAAACGCTGGCAACCATCTGCACGAGGATGTATTCGGCCGTCGCCGCCGCGGAGCCGCCGGTGATCGGGCCCTTGTAGCCATCGTAGAACGTCATCTTCTGCGCGTCGCGATAGGGCAGGATCTTCGGGTCGGACTTCCAGCAATCGGACTGGTCGTAGGCGAGCAGCGGATGCGCCCAGTAGCCGAGGCACTGCGTCAGCCAGGCGTCGTACTGGTCGGCCTCCATGAGGAAGCGCAGATATTCCTTGGCGGCGTTGGGGTACTTCGTGTGCTTGAACACCATCGCATTGAGGGTGTTGGCAGCCTCCGGGGCGCGGCCCTGGAAGGCGCCGGGCAGCCGGACGTGCTCGGTGTCGGCCGCGATGCGCGCGAGGTTGGCATCGCCCTTCATACCGCCCGTCTTGGCGACGAAGTAGATCGACACGCCATTCGGCGTCATCGAGATTTCCTCGGCGAGATAGGCCTTGTTGTTGCTCGGGTCGAGCCACGACAGCGTGCCGGGAATGAAGGTCTTGTACAGCTCGGCCGCGTATTTCAGCGCCGCGATGGTTTCCTTGCGGTTGATCGCCACCTTGCCGGCTTCGTCGACCTGGTAGCCACCATGCGACCACAGCAGCCAGGTCGCGGTTCCGTTGCCATCGCCCTGCGAGTTGCCGAGTGCCATGCCGATCGGGTGGCCGTTCTTGTGCAGCTTGCGGCTGAGGTCGAGAAACTTGTCGAGTTCGTTCGGGGGCTTCTCGTAGCCGGCCTGGTTCACCCAGGACTTGCGATAAACCAGCGCGCCGCCGCCGCAGCCCATCGGGATCGAGATCCACTGATTGGTGCCGAATTTCTTGCCGTAGCGCTCGGGCAGTGGGCCCCAGCCGCCGTATTTCTTGCCGAGGTAGGTGGCAAGTTCGGTCATGTCGAGGATCTTGTCGGAATACAGATGCGGGTCATTGGCCCAGCCGGCCACCACGTCCGGCCCGGCGCCGGTGCGCGCGGCGACGGCGACCTGGGCGCGAATATCTTCCCAACCGACGAAATCGGTGCGCACCTTCACGCCGGTCGCCTTGCTGAACTTGGCAGTGTTTTCGTTCCACACCACTTCGTCGGGGTCGACGAACTTGGTCGGGCGGATGATCCGCAGTTCGGCGCCCGCCTCGATCGGCTGCTTCGGCGGATCGATCTTGGCCATCGGAATGGCAGCACGGGCCGCACCCGGCTGCAGCGCGGCCGCGGATGCGACCGCTCCGGCGCCCACGGCGAAACTGTCTCGGCGTGTAAAAGCGTTCATACCATCAGCCTCCCAGAATGGCGGCCTTGCGGCCGCGCGTTGTAGAATAGTCGCGGCACAGGCTCAGTTGAGCCGCGCCCCCGTCGCTTCGTCGAACAAATGCACCAGCGCCACATCAGGCGTGATGTGCAGTGTCGCGCCCGGCGTGTCGGCGATACGCTCGCGGAACGCGCCGACCGGGCGGGTGTCACCCATCATGGTGGCGTCGCCGAGCTTCATGATGACCTGGGTCTCCGCACCGGTCGGCTCGACCACTACGACGGTGGCGGCGATCCCCGCGGGGTCCAGGCGAAGATGCTCGGGGCGAATGCCGTAGATGACATCACCCGTATGTCCCCCGGGCGCTCCAGGCGGCAACGGCAGCGTCACCGACCCGGAGCGGAAACTCCCGCCCTCGATCCGACCGCGGATGAAATTCATCGCCGGCGACCCGATGAAGCCGGCCACGAACAAATTGGCCGGCTGGTCATACAGCTCGAGCGGCGCGCCGATCTGCTCCACGTTGCCGGAATTCATCACCACGATCTTGTCGGCCATCGTCATCGCCTCGATCTGATCGTGGGTGACGTAAACAGTGGTGGTGCCGAGGCGCTGGTGCAGGTCCTTGATTTCCGCGCGCATGGCCACGCGCAGTTTGGCATCAAGGTTGGACAGCGGCTCGTCGAACAGGAACACCTGCGGATCGCGCACAATCGCGCGGCCCATCGCCACACGCTGGCGCTGGCCGCCGGAGAGCTGGCGCGGGAAGCGGTCGAGATACGGCGTGAGGCCGAGGATGCCGGCGGCGCGGCCGACCTTCTCGTCGATCACCTGCTTCGGCGCCTTCGCCAGCAGCAGCGAGAAGGCCATGTTGTCACGCACCGTCATGTGCGGATAAAGCGCGTAGTTCTGGAACACCATCGCGATGTCGCGCTCTTTCGGCGCGACATTGTTCACCACCCGGTCACCGATCGCGATATCGCCGCGGGTGATGTTCTCGAGCCCGGCGATCATGCGCAGCAGCGTCGACTTGCCGCAGCCGGAGGGCCCGACGAGGATGACGAATTCGCCGTCCGCAACCTCGACATCGACGCCATGCAGCACCTCATGGCTGCCGAATGCCTTGCGAACCGCGCGAATGGAGACTGTCGCCATCGACCTTGTACGCCTTCCCTATGACTTGTCAGGCCATACGGCCGTGCTTCGAGCTATGATAGGCCATCCACCCCAGTGTTGCCAACAGCCCTCGCGCCGTAAACGGCGGCCGCGGCCAAGTCGTGCCCGATTGGCCGACAATCCGAGAAAACCATGAACGAAGGGTTCAGAATATCGACCGAAATCTCTTCGGCACTGGCCAGCGCGCGTGCACCTCATAATTGATGTTGAACGTATCGGGCGCGCCGGGCCGGCCGCCGGATGGGCCGAGGAGTGCAGCGACGGCGGCATTCAGGTCCGGCGAATCTCGCCCGAGCCGCACTTCGTCCCGCGCGACCAGCGCCGCGCTACGGTCGAACATCTTTTCGCATTCCTCATCGCTCACCCGCTGCCACCAGGCCGCGGCCGGATCGGCCCACGGTTGCTCCCGCGTGCGTGCAAGCCGCCGCAATCCGATCCCGCGGTCGAACCAGCGCAGGTGCAACATATAGAGGTCGTCGAATACCGGCGCGGCATCAGTCCGATGGAAGCCGCCGGTCCAGGCGACGGGCCGGCGGATCAGCGCCGGTTTCGCCATGGCGCCCCAGAACTGCATCCATTTACGCTGCCGCAACACCGGACGTGCTGGATCGAACGCCGGCTCACCGTGGGAGTGGACGACATTGAACCCGTAGGTCGTTACCACCGCATGCGGCGACAGCGCGCAATAGGCGAGGAGCGATGGATATCTGGCCGGATCGACGAATACCATCTCGTCCGCATCGGTGTGCAGCACCCAATCATGCCAAAGCAGCAGCGAGGCGCAGAATGTGGACATGAAACCCGCGCGCCGTTCGTCGTCCTGCGGCGAGCGCGGAATGCGGACCACGTTTACCTCACCTAGTCCCTCAGTGCTGCCGTCGTCGCTGCCGTGATCGATCACGTAGCAGTTCCGCGCGCCGACCTGTGCCGAATAATGGCGCACCCAGATCGGTAGGAAGTCGCTCTCGTTGTACGCCATCGTTACCGCGGCAACCGTCATCGACGCACTCCTCCTGCCGTACGCGGGGCAGGATGGTTTCTATGGAGAGCGCGGCGCAGCGGCAAGCAGGCGCCGCACCGGCAGGTCAATCCATCGGGGCCAGCGCACGCATCCAGGCGATGAGTGCCGCCATGTCGTCGGCGGCGATGCCCCTGTAGTAGGCGAACCCCATCGGCGGGAACAGCTTGCGGCCATCGGCGGAGACGCCGGTGCGGATGGCGCGGTCGATTTGTGCATCGGTCCAATCACCCAGGCCGCGCGTCTTGCTCGGCGTGATGTTGGCGGCGACCGAGGTGCCCCAGGGGCCGGGGAACTGCATGCCGCCGGCGCCGATCTTCGTGATGTCCGTGCGCCCGCCCGGCAACATCGGGGAATGGCATTCGATGCAATGGCCAACCGGGCCGGCGAGATAAGCGCCGTAGGCCACGAGGTCGCGCTTCGGCGGGGCGGTGACGCTGCCGACCGGCGGGCCGTATGCGGGCGGCAGGGGGATGCGATAGGCGGATTTCGCCGCCTTGTTCTCGATCGCCGGCACCGTGCGCAGAAAAGCGACGATGGCGGCGAGATCGGCATCGGCCATGCCGCGATAAAGCCCGATCGGCATCGGTGGGCCGATCAGCGAGCCATCGGGGCGCTTGCCCTCGCGGATGGCCAGCGCGATCTGCTGGTCAGTCCAGGCACCGATGCCGGTCGTCTTGTCCTGGGTGATGTTGGAGGCGACGGCGGTGAACTCGGGGCTGTTCACCAGCACGTTGCCGCCCGCGAGCGTCTTGCCGGGAATCGGCCCGTTCGGGCCCTGCGGGGTGTGGCAATTGCCGCAGCCCGCGATGGTTTCCACCAGATAGCGCCCGCGCTCCACCGGTGACTGCGCGAAAGCGGCAGAGGCCGCCAGCAACATCGCGAACATGACAATAATGCGCATGGACTGTTCCCCCAGGCACGGACTGCATCAGGTATTGGGGGAATAATTTGCCAAAATACTTTCACCCGTCAAGACGAAATGCGACGCTTCTCCAGGACTTCGTCGAGCCAGTCGCTGCGCATCTCCGGCACCGAGGAGAGCAGCAATTCGGTGTAGGGATGGAACGGCGGCGCGAACACCGTCTGGGTTTCGCCGCCGGCGACCATCTTGCCCTTCAGCATCACCGTCACCTTGTTGGCGATGCGTTTCACCACGCCCAGATCATGGGTGATGAAGAGATAGGCGATGCCGAGCTCGTCCTGCAGGCGTTTCAGCAGGCGCAGGATTTCCTCGCCGACGAGCTGGTCGAGCGCCGAGGTGACCTCGTCGCAGATGATGAGGTCGGGCTCGGCGGCCAGCGCGCGGGCGATGCCGACGCGCTGCTTCTGCCCGCCGGAAAGTTCGCCGGGCTTGCGGTCGATGAAGCTCTCGGGGAGGTCCATCATGCGGAGGAGTTCGAGCACCCGTTTGCGGATGTCCGCGCGGGAGCGGCCGAAATAAAAGTCGATGGGGCGGCCGATGATGTCGAGCAGCGTCTGGTGCGGGTTCAGCGCGACATCCGGCATCTGGTAGATCATCTGGATGCGCCGCTTCTGATCACGCGTGCGCTGCGCCAGGGTCGGCGGCAGGCTCTCGCCCTGGAAGCTAATGTCGCCCTCCTCGCGCGGCAGCAGCCCGGTGATCACGCGGGCCAGCGTGCTTTTGCCGGAGCCGGATTCGCCGACCACCGCGACCGTATCGCCGCGCCGCACCTCTAGGCTCACGCCGTCGATTACCCGCAGCAGGGAGGCGTAGCTCGCCACCACGTCGCGGATGGCGAGCAGCGGCGGATCGCCGCCTTCGCGATCGATGAAGTCATGCCCGGAGACGCGCTCGGCCACCAGGCGGCGGGTATACTCCTCGCGCGGGGCCTGCAGGATCTGATCGGCCTCGCCGTGCTCCACCATCTTGCCGTGGCGCAGCACCATGATGCTGTCGGCGATCTGCGCCACCACGGCGAGATCATGGGTGATGTAGATCGCGGCCGTGCGATGCTCCTTGATGAGCTTGCGGAAGGCGGCCAGCACCTCGACCTGGGTGGTGACGTCGAGCGCGGTGGTCGGTTCGTCGAACACCAGAATATCCGGCCGCGCCGCCATCGCCATCGCCGCCATGGCGCGCTGCAACTGCCCGCCGGATACCTGGTGCGGGTAGCGGTTGCCGAAGGTTTCGGGGTTGGGAAGGTCAAGCTCGCGGAACAGCCCGATCGCCACCTTGCGCGCCTCCTCGGCGCTCATGATGCCGTGACGGACCGGAATTTCGCACACCTGCTCGAACAGTGTCATCGCCGGGTTGAACGAGGCGGCGGCACTTTGCGCGATATAGGCGACGCCCGGTCCGCGCAGGGCACGCCGCTCGGAGGCCGAGAGGGCGAGGATATCGCGGCCGCGAAATACGATGCTGCCGCCGGCAATCGCGCAGCCATTGCGGGTATAGCCGAGGCAGGCGAGGCCAATGGTGGTCTTGCCCGCGCCGGATTCGCCGATCAGCCCGATCACCTCGCCGCGATCCAGCGTGAAGGACACGTCGTCCACCAGCACCGCGGTGGTGCCGCCATCATTGCGCGCCTCGACGCGCAGATGTTCGACGGAGAGGACGCGTTCGCTGCCGCTCATGCGTTTTCTCCGTGGCCGCGCGACTGGATGGCGAGCAGCCAATCGACCACGAAGTTCACCCCGATGGTCAGCACCGCGATGGCACCGGCCGGCCAGAACGGCGCGGTGATGCCGAGGTTGATCATGTCGCGGTAGTCACGAACCATGCTGCCCCAGTCCGCGTTCGGCGGCTGGATGCCGAGGCCGAGGAAGGACAACGCGGCCACGAACAGGAAGGCGAATGAGAACCGCAGCCCGAATTCGGCGATCAGCGGTGCGCGCGCGGCCGGCAGCACTTCGCGGGTGATGATCCACCACAGGCCCTCGCCGCGCAGCTTCGCCACCTCCACGTATTCCAGCGCCACGATGTTCATCGCCAGCGCCCGGCTGAGGCGGAATACCCGCGTCGAGTCGAGGCAGGCCAGCGTGATCACCAGCACGGGTATCTCGGTGCCGAGCACCGAGAGCACCACGAAGGCGAAAATCAGCGACGGCATCGACAGCATCAAATCCACCGCGCGCGACAGCGCGGCATCCACCCAGCCCTTGGCGATCGCCGCGGTGAACCCGGTGACGATGCCGATGCTGAAGGACAATGTGGTGATCAGCAGCGACAGGCCGATCGACATCCGCGCCCCGAACAGCAGCCGGCTCAGCAGATCGCGCCCGAGATTGTCGCAGCCCAGCAGATGCTCGGCCGTCGGGTCGTCCCAGGCCTCGCACACCACATCCGCCTGGTCGAACGGCGACAACCAGGGCGCGCCAAGTGCCGCGATGAGATTGACCGCGATAATCACGAAACCGATCATCGCCGGGATCGTCACCCGATGTCCAAACAAGCGCAGCCGCGCGGCGCTCATCGCGGGTGCCTCAGGCGGGGGTTGGCGAGGATGGCGGCGATATCGGCGAGCATGTTCAGCACGATGAAGGCCGAGGCGAACAGCAGCCCGCAGGCTTGCACCACCGGCACGTCATGCTTGGAGACGGCATCGACCATCAACTGCCCGAGCCCGGGATAGACGAACACCGATTCCACCACCACCACGCCGACGATGAGATAAGCGAGGTTCAGCGCCACCACCGAAATCACCGGCGCCAGCGCATTGGGGAAGGCATGGCGCACTACCACGATCCATTTCGGAATGCCCTTGAGGAAGGCCATCTCGATATAGGGACTGGCCATGATCGCCAGCACCGAGGCGCGGGTCATCCGCATCATGTGCGCAATCGTCACCAGCACCAGCGTCAACATCGGCAGCAGCGAAAGATAGAAGCGCTCACCGAGCGGCGTCTCCTCGGTGACATTGGCGAGCGTCGGCAGCCAGCCCAACTGCACGGAGATGTATTTCATCAGCAGATAGCCGACGAGATACTCCGGTATCGAAATCGTCATCAGGGTGACAGTGTTCACCGCGCGATCGAATACGCTGCCCTGGAACACCGCCGCCAGCAACCCTAGGGCAATGGCAAGCGGCACCGCCACCACGGCGGCATAGATCGCCAGGAAAATCGTGTTGCGCAGCCTGGGCGCCAGGTCGGCCGCCACCGGCCGCTCGGTTGCCAGCGACTTGCCGAGATCGCCCTTCAACGCGCCCCCGAACCACTCGACATAACGCACCGGCGCCGGACGATCGAGGCCGAGTTGTTTGCGCATCACCGCGAGGTTCTCCTCGGTCGCGTTGTTCTGCAACAGCGCGGAGGCGAGATCGCCGGGCAGCAACTCAGTGCCGGCGAAAATCAGGACGGAGGCGCCAAACAGAGTGAGGAAGCCGAGCGCCAGCCGCTGGGCAATCAGCTTGCCCATCGTGCCATCCCGCCCGTGATCATCCGTCCCGCCATCATCGCCCCCTGGTTGCCGCATTCTCCCGGTGCGGCACGGGCGGAGTCAACAACCCAGGGCAACGATCGGTTTGACGCCGGGCCGCCGGCCGGCCGATACGCTGGAGGCAGCGACACGGGGAGAGGGTCAATGGGCGAGCATTTCGGCATCGTGGTCATCGGCGGCGGCGCGGTGGGGTGTTCGGCGCTGTATCATCTCGGGCTGATGGGGCGGACGGATACGCTGCTGTTGGAGATGGATGAGCTGACGTCCGGCTCCACCTGGCACGCCGCGGGGAATGTGCCGACCTTCTCGACCGGCTGGGGGGTGATGAAGCTCCAGCAATACTCGGCGAAGCTGTATCGCCAGATGGCGGTCGACCCGGACTATCCCATCAACTACCACGTCACCGGCTCGGTCCGCCTTGCCCATACGCGCGAGCGGCGCGACGAGTTCCACCATGTCGCCTCGATGGCGCGGGCCAATGGCATGGACTACGCGATCCTGTCGCCCGGCGAACTGCGCGCGCGCTATCCGCTGGTCGAGACCCATGATCTCGACTGCGCGCTGTGGGACCCGCTGGACGGCGATATTGATCCGGCGCAGCTGACCCAGGCGCTGGCCGCAGATCCGCCGCTTCACCAAGGTGACCGGGCTCGCGCAACTGCCCTCCGGCGAGTGGCGCATCACCACCCCCGCCGGGGAGATCACGGCGGGCATCGTCATCAACGCCGGCGGCTACCGGGCCGGCGAAATCATGGCGCTGCTCGGCATTCGCCTGCCCATCGTCACCCTGTCCCACCAGTATCTCGTCACCGATGACGTGCCGGAACTCGCCGCCCGCACCGAGCGCCTGCCGCTGCTGCGCGATCCCGACATTTCCTACTACCTGCGCCAGGAGCGCGACGGCTTTATCCTCGGCCCCTATGAGTGGCAGGCCACCGCGATGTGGCGGGACGGCATCCCCGAGAATTTCGCGCATCAGCTGTGGAACGACGACCTCGCGCGGCTCGACGCCTATATCACCGATGCCTGCGCCCGGGTGCCGGCGCTGGGCACGGTGGGCGTGAAGCGGGTGGTGAACGGGCCGATCCCCTATTCGCCGGACGGCAACCCCTATGTCGGCCCGGCGCATGGGCTGCGCAATTTCTTCCACGCCAATACCTTCAGCTTCGGCATCGCCCAGGCCGGCGGGGCGGGCAAGGCGATCGCCGAATGGGTGCTGCATGGCGGGCCGGAATGGGATCTCTGGGGCCTCGATCCGCGCCGCTACACCGGTTACGCGACCGCCACCTACACCGAGGCGAAGGCGATCGAAATCTACCAGAACGAATACGCCGCCTCCTTCCCCTTCGAGGAACGCCCGGCCGGCCGCCCGGCCCGCACTTCCCCGCTCTACGCCTTGCTTGCGGCCAAAGGGGCCCGCTTCGGCGCCCGCGGCGGCTGGGAACGGCCGACCTGGTTCGCTGGCCCCGATGACGGGCCGGACACGCTGAGCTTCCGGCGCGATCGCACCTCCTTCACTGCCGTCGGCCGCGAGGTGGCGGCGGTGCGCGAGCGGGTGGGCATTCTCGATCTGCCCGGCTTCACCAAATTCATGGTCTCCGGCCTCGGCGCGACGGCCTGGCTCGACCGGCTGCTGTGCTCCCGCCTGCCCTCGGTGGGCCGCATCGGCCTCACCTATGCGCTGACGCCGGAGGGCAAGATCCTCAGTGAATTCACCGTCACCCGCCTCGCGCCCGACCGGTTCTATCTCTGCGCCGCCGCCTCCGCCGAATGGCACGACGAGGATGTGCTGACCGCCGCTTTGCCAGCGGATGGCTCGGTGAAGCTTGAGGTGGTCTCCGCACAGATCGGCACGCTGGTGCTCGCCGGGCCCCGCGCGCGCGACGTGCTGGGCGCTGTTACCCGCACGGACCTCTCCAACGCGGCCTTCCCCTGGATGACCGCACAGGAAATCGAGATCGGCACCACGACGCTGATGGCGCTGCGGGTGAACTATGTCGGCGAACTCGGCTGGGAGCTGCACGCGCCGATGGAGGCCATGGTGGGCCTGTACCAGGCGCTGTGGGCGGCCGGGGAGGCGCACGGCATCGCCGATTTCGGCATCTATGCGGTGGATAGTCTGCGGCTCGACAAGGTCTATCGCGGCTGGAAAAGCGATCTGGAGATCGGCTACTCGCCGCTCGAGGCCGCGCTGGAGCGCTTCGTCTCCGTCAAGAAGGAGGACTATGTCGGCCGGGCCGGTATTCTCGCCGAACGCCAGCGCGGCAGCAGCCAGCGCATGGTGCCCTTGGTGTTCGACGAGGCGGGGGAGGCCGATGCGCCGGCTTTGGCCTCGGTATTCCTGGGCGACACCAAAATCGGCCTCGTGACCTCCGCCGGCTGGAGCTACACGCTCGGCCGCTCGGTGGCGCTGGCCTTCGTGCGGATCGATCTCGCCGGCGCCGGGC
This sequence comes from Alphaproteobacteria bacterium, assembly GCA_026400845.1. Classification (GTDB taxonomy): domain Bacteria; phylum Pseudomonadota; class Alphaproteobacteria; order Acetobacterales; family Acetobacteraceae; genus CAIYPH01. Next base: position 7,801 of record JAPLOH010000296.1, on the reverse strand, counting down.
AGGCGCTGGAGGTGGAGGTGTTCGGCGAACGGCTTGCCTGCCGTGTGGCCGCCGAGCCGCTCTATGACCCGGAGAATCTGCGGCTCAGGGGGTAGGACGGCGCGCAGTAGCGGGGGGATGCAAGCATCCCACCCCAACGGCTGAATTTTTGAAATCGGGCTTGACATTAACATGATAGTTATCTATATAGTCGTAATTGAAACCAGGAGTGACCGACCCCGCATGACCCACCCGCCCGCCCCTCCCCCGGACGACGCGCGCCGCATCGCCGCCCTTATCGGCGGGATGCTCGGGGCGCTGCTGGCCGCCCTGCTGGGTGTGGCACGTCCGGGCCGTGCGCGGGCCTTGCCCTCGGTGTTGAAATGCGTGCTCCGCTCGGCGGCGGAGGTTGAGATGGAAGCGGAGCCGTACGTGGAGTGGGTCGCCGTGCCGGCGCCGTGGCGGGCCGGGCGGTTGCTGCCGCGACACCATGCCCGCGCGCTGGGCGCACAATCGCTTCATCGCACTCTGCGCACAGGCGCGCTTGTTCACGGGCCGCCTGCAGGGTTTTCGAAAAATTCAGTCTTGACGGAGGCGCCGATCGCCTCAAGCACGATCCCCGGCGTCAGGATTTGCGGCAATTGTACCGGCTTGCCGCCGCCGGCGGGGTAGAAGAGGTAGAGCGGCACGCCGTCGGCGCCATGGCTGCGCAGGAAGGCGCTGATGGCGGGGTCCTGCCGCGTCCAGTCGCCCTTGAGATACACGATACCCTTCGCCGTCAGCGCGGCGCGCACCGGCGCGCGGGCGAGCGCCACCCGCTCGTTCACCAGGCAGGAGACGCACCAGGCCGCCGTCATGTTGACGAACACCGGCGTGCCGGCCGCGCGCAATTCGGCCAGCCGCGGCGCCGAGAACGGCTCGGCACCCGACGCGATCGCCCGTTCGGTGGAACCGCCTTCCGCCATGGTGATGCCGGACACCACGGCGATTGCCCCCACCACCGCCAGCACAGCCAATCCGCGGCCGACGCGCGGCCCGAGACCGCTCGCCCAGGCCGCGAAACCCACCAGTGTCAGCGCCACCAGCACGAGCAGCACGCCCTGCGGCCCGGACTCGATGCTGAGCACCCAGACCAGCCAGACCACCGCGCCATACATCGGGAATGCGAGCGCCTGCTTCAGCACATCCATCCACCGTCCCGGCCGCGGCACCAGCCGGGCGCAGAACGGGATGGTCGCGAGCAGGACGTAGGGCGCGGCCAATCCGGCCCCGAGGGCAGCGAACACGGTGAGCGTGGTGAAGGCGGTCCCGGTGAGCCCGGCGGTGAGCGCCACGCTCATGAAGGGCGCGGTGCATGGTGTCGCCACCAGCACCGCCAGCGCCCCGGAGCAAAAACACCCGGTGAGCCCCTCGCGCCCCGCCAGCGACTGCCCGGCGCCGATGGTGCGGCCGAATTGGAACACCCCGGACATGTTGAGCCCGACCGCAAACAACAGCCCGGCCATCGCCGCGACGAACACCGGCGACTGGAACTGGAACCCCCAGCCCGCCGCGCCGCCGGCATGGCGGAGCGCCACCAGGATGAACGCGATCGCCACGAAAGTTGTCATCACGCCGGCCGCATAGGCCGCCGCCGAGCGCCGCGCCGCGCCGCGCGCCTGGCCGGTCATGCGGGCCAGCCCCATCGCCTTCATCGCCAGCACCGGGAAGACGCAGGGCATGAGGTTGAGGATCATGCCGCCGAGAAAGGCGAGGCCGATCACCTGCAACAGCCCCGCCGCCGGCGCCGCGGCCGCACCGGGTACGGCCGCCACGGAGTATGCGGTCTCGATCCCGCCGCGATCCCGCAGCAGCAGCACGCCGGCGAGTGGCGCATCGGGCTTGAAGGCAGCCGCGGGACGCAGCGCGAGCGTGATACCGCCGCCGCCCAGCGTCAGCGCCTGTTTCGCGCTCGCCGCCACGACATCCGGCTGCTCCGGCATGAAGAACGCGTCCACCGCCCCGGCGAGTTCCTCCCCGGCAAGACTGAGCACGCCATCCGGCGAAATCCGCGCCGACCACGGCGCCGGGCGCGGCATGCGGGCGTCGTTGGCGACGAACAGCGCCGCCTCGGCGCTCGCGGCTGGCCGGCCGGCCGGCAGATCGAGGCGGAAGCGCCCTTCCTCCGGCACGCAGATCTTCTCGCACACCAGCCAGTTCGCCGACAGCTCGATCGGCCCGGGCCCGCCGGAGATCGTCACCGGCAGGAGCACCTCGCCGGAATATCCGAAGGTCATCAATGTGTCCTCCGGCTGGCGCGACGGCGTCGGCCAGGCGATCGGCCCGGCGGTCACCCCGTTGGGCAGGACGAATTCCAGCTCCGGCGCCACCCCCGCGTCACCGGGATTGCGCCAGTAGGTATGCCAGCCCGGCGCCATTCGCAGTCGCAGCGCGGCACGATAGGGCTGGCCGGGCGCCACCGCATCGGTGTCCGAAATCAACGTGGCGACGGCGCGCGCGCTCGTCACCGCGGCCGACTCCGCCGCCAGCCCGCGGCCGGCGATGGCGCCGAACAGGAGGAAGGCGAGGAACAATCGGGTCAGCAGGGCGCGCATCTCGTCTTGCATATAGGATCTCGCGGCGGTCGGGTCGAATGACAGCTGTAAGAGTGATACTCCCGACCGATGGATGATGTTACACAGGATTTGCCGGTCGCCGCCTGTCTGCCGGCATTGCGCGCCGCAATGGAAGCCGGCCGCAATGCCGTGCTGGTCGCCCCGCCCGGCGCCGGCAAGACCACGCTGGTGCCGCTGGCGTTGTTGCGGGAGGCCTGGGTCGCCAACGGGCGGATCGTCATGCTGGAACCCCGCCGCCTCGCCGCCCGGGCGGCGGCCACCCGCATGTCGGCGCTGATCGGCGAGAAGGTGGGTGGCACGGTCGGCTACCGCACACGGCTCGACAGCGCAGTTTCCGCCGCGACCCGCATCGAGGTGATCACCGAGGGGCTGCTGGTCCGCCGCCTGCAATCCGATCCTGGGTTGGAGGGCGTGGCGTTGGTGATCCTCGACGAGGTGCATGAGCGGGCGCTGGAGGCCGATCTCGCCATGGCCTTTTGCCGGGATTTGCAGCGAACCCTGCGACCGGAACTGCGCCTGCTCGCAATGTCCGCCACCGCCGATGGCGCCAGGCTTTCCCCGCTGCTGGAGGCGGAGGTGATCGAGAGCGACGGGCGGATGCATCCGGTCGAGGTCTCCCATGCCGGGCGGGACATCACCGATACGCGGGATCTGCCGGAGGCGATGGCGCGGGCCATCCGCGCTGCCTTGGTCGCGCATCGGGGGGATATCCTGGCGTTTCTGCCGGGCATGGGGGAAATCCGCCGAACGGAGCAGGCGCTTGCCGGCTGCGGAGCCCTGGTGCTGCCCTTGCATGGGGATTTGCCGATCGCCGAGCAGGACCGGGCGCTGCGCCCGGCAGAGGGGCGCCGCGTGGTGCTGGCGACTTCGATCGCCGAGACCTCGCTGACCGTGCCGGGCGTGCGGATCGTGATCGACGGCGGCTGGCGGCGGGCGCCGCGGCTGGATGCCGCAACCGGCCTCACCCGCCTCGCCACGCTGCGCATCAGCCGCGCCGCCGCCGATCAGCGGGCCGGGCGGGCCGGGCGCGAGGCGCCGGGGGTGGCGATAAGGCTATGGACCACCGCGCTGCATCGCGGCCTGCCCGCCTTCGACCGGCCGGAAATCCTGGAGGCCGAGCTTTCCGGCCTGTGCCTCGATTGCGCCGCCTGGGGCGAGGCGCCGGCCGACCTCCCCTTCCCGGACCCGCCGCCCCCCGGCGCGCTGGCCGCGGGGGCCGCCCTGCTGCGCGATCTCGGCGGGCTCGATGCGGAGGGGCGGATCACCGATCTTGGCCGCCGCATGGCAAGGCTCGGCGCCCATCCCCGCCTCGCCGCGATGATGCTGGCCGCCGAGACCGAGGCGGAGGGCTCGCTCGCCTGTGACCTCGCCGCGATCCTGGAGGAGCGCGACCCGCTGCGGGCGGCCGATGCGCCCTGCGACATCGGGCTCAGGGTGCAGGCGCTGGCGGACGGCATGGGGGCCGATCGCGGCGCCGTCTCGCGCATCCGCCAGGCCGCCGGGCAGTATCGCCGCCGCCTCGGGGTCTCCACGGGAAATGGGGATGCCGATGCCGGACGGCTGCTCGCCTCCGGCTTCCCCGACCGGCTGGCCCAGCGCCGCGGCGAGCCCGGCAGTTTCCGCCTCTCCGGCGGCGGGGGCGCCAGAGTACCACTGGCCGACCCGCTGTCGCGCGCCAAGCTGCTGGTGGTCGCCGCGCTGGAAGTGAAGGCCGGCGCCCGCATCCGCCTGGCCGCCCCGCTTGACCCCGGCAATCTCCCGGCCACGCTGGCGGCACGGGTCACCGAGGTGGTGGAAAGCGGGCTCGATCCTGTCACCGGCTCCGTCCTCGCCCGCCGCCGCCGCCGGCTCGGCGCGCTGATCCTGGAGGATCGCACCGAGGCCGCCGACCCCGCCGAGACCGCCGCCGCGCTGGCCGCCGCGATCGATATGGCGCGCCTGCCATGGACCGACCCGGCCCGCCAATTCCAGGCCCGCGCCCAACTGCTCCGAACCCTCGATGACACTGTGCCGGACCTGTCGGACGCCGCCCTGGCCGCCGATCGCACCTGGCTCGCCGCTGCCCTTCATGGCGCATCCCGCCTTGCCGAAGTCGAAAAACTCGACCTCAACGCGGCGCTCCGTGCCATGCTCGCCTGGGAACACACCGCAAGGCTGGACCGCGACCTGCCCACCCATATCGATTTGCCCGGCGGGCGGGCGCATGTCGACTACACCCAGCCGATCCCGCTGGCCGAAGCCCGCGCTCAGCATTTCTACGGTCTCACCGCCACGCCGCGGCTCGCTGGCGGGCGGATCGACCTGCGGCTCGCGCTTCTATCGCCCGCCGGCCGGCCGGTCGCCATCACCGGGGACCTCGCGGGGTTCTGGGCCGGCGCCTGGGCTGATGCGCGCAAGGATATGCGCGGCCGCTACCCCAGGCACCACTGGCCGGATGACCCCGCCACCGCCTCTCCGCACAAGCCGAGATGAAGACAACTTCACCCGCCGTCCAGCGATCCGCGAGGTGCGCAATCTTGTTGCGCGCCATCGGAAGGCCCACCTTCGCCCTCACCCAAGCCCGTCCCGACTCCACGGAGCCTTCGTCCATGTCCACCCTGCTGACCCGCCGCTCCGCCGTTGCCGCCGCCCTCGCCTTTGCGCCGGCATTGGCCGCGCCCGCTTGGGCGCGCACCGGGCCCGAAAGCTTCGCGCCGCTGGTCAAGCGGGTGATGCCGAGCGTGGTGAATATCGCCGTCACCGAGACCGTCTCGGGCAACGATGCCTTCGCCAACCTGCCGGCCGAGTTGCAGCGCCAGTTCCGCGAGCGCTTCCGCCAGCGCCGCCAGCAGGTGACCGGCGTCGGATCGGGCTTCATCATCGATCCCGCCGGCTACATCGTCACCAACAACCACGTCGTCGGCAGCGCCGATTCGATCCTCGTTGTGCTGTCCGACGGCACCGAACTGCCGGCCAAGCTGGTCGGCACCGACGACCTGACCGATGTCGCGCTGATCAAGGTGGTCGCCCCGGCGCCGCTGCCGGCGGCGACCTGGGGGGACAGCAAGGGTCTCGAAGTCGGCGACTGGGTGGTGGCCGCCGGCAACCCGTTCGGCCTCGGCGGCTCGGTCACCGCCGGCATCGTCTCGGCGCGCGGACGCGATCTTGGCGCCGGGCCGTTCGATGACTTCATCCAGATCGACGCGCCGATCAACCCCGGAAACTCTGGCGGACCTCTGTTCAATACGGAGGGCCAGGTGGTTGGCGTCAACTCCGCCATCTACTCGCCCTCCGGCGGCTCGGTCGGCATCGGCTTCGCCATCCCGGCCGAACTGGTCAGCCGCATCGTCGCCGAACTGCGCGCGAAGGGACGGATCGACCGCGGCTGGCTCGGCGTCTCGGTGCAGGATGTTCAGGCGAGCCCGCGCGGGCCGGCCGGCGTCGGCATCGCGGCGGTGGACCGCGCCGGCCCGGCCGCCAAATCCGGGCTGCGGCCGGGCGATATCGTCACCAACATCAATGGCCAACCGGTCGACAGTGCGCGCACCCTGATCAAGGGCATCGCGCTGACGCCGCCCGGCAATTCCGTCCGCGTCACCGTCCGCCGCCAGGGCAAGGACGTCGAACTGCCCGTCACCGTGGGGCGGCGCCCCAAAATCGAGGAGAACTGAGCGATGCGCATCCTGGTGGTAGAGGACGACAAGGACGTCGCCGGCTTCATCGTCAAGGGACTGAAGGAGGCCGGCCACGTGGTGGAACACGCGGGCACCGGGCGGGACGGGCTGTTCATGGCCGCCAGCGAGGCCTTCGACGCCATCGTGCTCGACCGCATGCTGCCGGGCGGTGTCGACGGGTTGCGCCTGCTGGAGACGCTGCGCAGCCAGGGCAATACCACGCCGGTGATGTTCCTCTCCGCCCTCGCCCAGGTCGATGAGCGGGTGAAGGGCCTCAAGGCCGGCGGCGATGACTACATGACCAAGCCGTTCTCCTTCGCCGAACTGCTCGCCCGCGTCGAGGCGCTGACCCGGCGCGGCCGCACGGATGGGCCGACCACCAAGCTCGTCGTCGCCGATCTGGAGATGGACCTGCTGTCGCGCAGCGTGAAGCGCGGCGGCAAGAAGGTGGACCTCCAGCCCCGCGAGTTTCGTCTGCTCGAATACCTCATGCGCCACGCCGGCCAGGTGGTCACCCGCACCATGCTGCTGGAGGGCGTGTGGGACTACCATTTCGACCCGCAGACCAACGTGATCGACGTGCACGTCTCCCGTCTGCGCCAGAAAGTCGACAAGCCCTACCCGGTGGCGCTGATCCACACCGTGCGCAACGCCGGCTATATGCTGCGGCCCGAGGCGCCATGAGGCGGACGCGAATGCAAGAAAGCGGTTCTTTTTTGAAAAAAAGAACCAAAAAACTTTTATCCGTTTGCTCCGTCCTCTCCACGGAGAGAGCGCAGCCTTCGGATAAAAAGTTTTTGCTTCTTTTTTCAAAAAGAAGCGCTTCCTTCCCTTCCTGTTCCATCTCTCAATGATTCCACCGGGCTTCGCCGAGCGGCTGTTCCGCTCCGCGGGGGTGCGCTTCGGCGTCATCTACGCCACCCTGTTCGGCATCAGCGCCGCCGCGCTGGCCGCCTTTCTGTGGTGGTCGACCGCGGGCCTGTTGGAACGCCAGACCGAGGCGGCGATCGAAAGCGACGCCCAGGCGCTGTCCGAACACTATACTGAGGGCGGCATTCCGGCGCTGATCGAGATCATCCGCCAGCGGGTCGACGGCAACGTCGATGACGACGCGGTCTATCTGCTGGCCGACGCCGCTCGCCGCCCGATGGCCGGCAACCTCGATTCCTGGCCGCGCGCCCTCATGCTCGACATCACCCGCGGCGAGGTGCGGATGATGCGTGCCGGCGTCAGCACCCTCGCGACGGTGCGCAGCTACGACTTGCAGGACGGGTTCCATCTGCTGGTCGGCCGCGACGTCGAGGCCAAATCGCAGCTCCGCCTGATGCTGCAGGATGCGATGGTCTGGGCCACCGGCATCGCCATCGCGCTCGGCAGTTTCGGCGCCTGGGCGGTGCGCGGCCTGTTCCGCGCCACGCTCGCCGATGTCGGCGCCACGGCCGCGGCGATCGGCATGGGCGACCTCTCGCGCCGCGTGAAGGTGACCGGCCAGGGCGATGAATTCGACATGTTGGCCGAAACCATCAACGACATGCTGGCGCGTATCGAGCGGCT
>JAPLOH010000083.1 GCA_026400845.1 Alphaproteobacteria bacterium | reverse complement strand
GAGTGGCGATTTCGACTTCACCACCGGCGTCCATCAGGACCGTGTTCACATCGGCGGCGACACCAGCTACGCGCTGTGGATGCCGCTGGGTGACTGTCCGCGCGAAAAGGGTGCGCTGGCGGTGGCCGCCGGCTCCCACACGCAAGGCATTCTGGACACCAGGGTGGGCTCCGGGGCCGGTGGGATGGACATCGCCGTGCCGATCCCCGGCCGTTGGGTAACCGGCGCCTTCAAGGCCGGAGATGCGCTGATTTTTCAGGATATCACCGTGCACAAGGCGTTGCCGAACCGCACCCGCGAAATCCGTATGTCCTTCGATGCCCGCTTCCAGCCGCTCAGCCGACCGGTCGCCGAGACCAACCTGGTGCCCTATGCCGGCTGTGGCACCTGGGAAGAGGTATACGCCGGGTGGGAGCGCACCGACGGGCAGTATTACTGGAAGGACCTGCCGCTCACCCCCGTCCCGCTCGACCGCAGCTACTATGACCGGCGCGACGCAATGGCCTTCGAAATGGCGGAGCGTGGCGAGCTTGCCGCGCGCGACGCCATCCTGCGCATCATCCAGCGCGACCGCAACGAGGCGAAGCGCGCCCGGGCTGCAGAGCTGCTGGAGCGGCTAGACGCGGCGGACTGACCGCGCGGCGGTGCCGCTACGGCCTCACGCAACCACCACGTTCATCGCCGAGCGTGCATCGCGGATGCGTAGCGGCCCGGCGCCCGCGCTGTCGCCGTCGGCCTGGGCGGGGATGTGGTTGGAGATGATGTCCACCGTCTCGGCCCGCACCAGGCGCACGCCCGGCATCTTGGAGATCAGGTTGAACGGTAGTGCTGCACCATACATCAGCGTCGCCGCCGCGCCGCCGTGGTCGAACAGCGCGACGGTGAAGCCCTTCTCGGTCGGCGTGGCGCCCGGCGCCAGGGTATAGGCGCCGGCGTAGAGCTTGCCCTTGGTGACGATCACGCTGGACGCCTCGGTCTCCACCCCGTCGATGGCGATGCGGATCGGCGCGTAGTCATAGCGGGTCAGCTCGCGCAGGGTCTGCGCGACGTAGGCGCCGCGCCCGATGCGGCGCTTGAGGGCGAGGGGAAGGTGATGCACCACCTGGGCGTCGAAGCCGGCCCCCAGCATCTGCACGAACAACAGCGAGCCCTCGGCACCTTCGGCCACCCCGGGCCACAAGGTGCGGGTACGCCCGAAGGCCAGGGCCGCCGCCACCGCGCGCGGAGCGAAGGGCAGGCCGAGCTCACGGGCCAGCACGTTGGCGGTGCCGAGCGGGATGATGCCGAGCCGACAGGGCGTGTCGGAAAGCCCGTTGGCGACTTCGGCGATGGTGCCGTCACCGCCGGCGGCGACGATCAGCGGCACCCCGGATTCGGCGGCATGGCGGGCGATCTCGATGGCATGGCCGGGCCGTGTGGTCTCGACGATCTCGATGCGCAATCCGCTGGCCGCCATGATGTCGAGCACCCGCCACAGGCGCTGCGCGCGGCGCTGCCCGGCGGCGGGGTTGTAGACGATCATCATGCGCGGCGACCTCCTGTTTGCCAGGCCCGGGCGCGTCGCGCCGGCGGCAAACCCGACCTAATGGACCAATTGCGCTGCGGTGGAATGACGGTTTCATGTCGATTTAATGACATCGTGTAAGGCAGAAAACCGCCGTTACCGTCATGTAATCTTCACTTGGGCGACGCGGGGGCGGCACCTAGACGATCCGCTCATGAACGCGACCTCCCCCGAGTTGAAGACGCACTACCGCACCATCTTCATCTCCGACATCCATCTCGGGACGCGCGGTTGCCGGGCCGATTTCCTCGCCGATTTCCTGCGCCGGGTGACCTGCGACCGGCTCTATCTGGTCGGCGACATCATCGACGGTTGGCGGCTGCGCAAGTCCTGGTACTGGGACGAGGGGCACGACGAGGTGCTGCGGCTGATCCTGCGCATGGCCCGCTCCGGCACCGAGGTGACCTACATCCCCGGCAATCACGACGAGATGTTTCGCAACTGGCTGCCGCTCGGCCTCGAGGTCGGCGGCATCAAGCTGCGCCAGGATGCGGTCCACACCACCGCCGACAACCGCCGCTTCCTGGTGATGCACGGCGACGAGTTCGACAGTGTGGTGCGCTATGCCAAGTTCCTGGCCCTGCTGGGGGACTGGGCGTACACCACGGCACTGGTGATCAACCGCTGGTTCAACGCGGTTCGCCGTCGCCTCGGCTATCCCTACTGGTCGCTGTCGGCCTGGCTGAAGCGCCAGGTGAAGGAGGCGGTGAAGGCGATCGACCGCTTCGAGACCGCGCTTGCCGCCGAAGCCAAGCGCCGCGGCCTCGACGGCGTGGTCTGCGGGCATATCCACCATGCCGAGATGCGCACCGTGAACGGCGTGCTCTACATCAACGACGGCGACTGGGTCGAAAGCTGCACCGCGCTGGTGGAATACCAGGACGGCCGGCTCGAACTGATCGACTGGGCGGAGCGCAATCGCCTGTCCTTCCTGGCGCCGAGGCCGGCCCGCGTACCGCAAGCGGCCTGACGGCATTGACCGAGGCCGAACGCGACGAGCATCGCGCCCGTCTGCTCGCAGTGGGGCCATTGCCGGCCCGCATCCTCATCATCTCCGATGCCTGGCGGCCCCAGGTCAACGGCGTCGTGCGCACGCTCGAAACAATCAGCGGGGAGCTCCGCGCGATGGGCCATACCGTCGAGGTCATCGGCCCCGACCGCTTCGCAACCCTGCCCTGCCCGACCTACCCGGACATCCGACTCTCGCTGTTCCCACGCCGCAAGCTCAATCGGCTGATCGAGGATTATCAGCCCGACGCGCTGCACATCGCCACCGAAGGCCCGCTCGGGCTGTCGGCGCGGGCCTGGGCGAAAAAGCGTGGCTGCGCCTTCACCACCGCCTTCCACACCCGTTTCCCCGAATACGTGCAGGCCCGCACCGGCCTGCCGACCGGGATGTTCTACACGTTCCTGCGCTGGTTCCACGGCGGCGGCCAGGGCATGATGGTGGCCACCCAGAGCCTGCGCGACGAGTTGGCCAGGCGGGGTTTCAAATACGTCCGCACCTGGTCACGCGGCGTGGACCTCGATCTGTTCAAGCCTGTGCCGGCCGAGGCCTGGGACTTGCCGCGTCCAATTTTCGCCTATGTCGGGCGGGTCGCGGTGGAGAAGAACATCCGCGCCTTCCTCGATCTCGATTTGCCGGGCTCCAAACTGGTGGTCGGCGGCGGGCCGCAACTGGCGCAGCTTCGCCGCGACTATCCGGCGGCACGTTTCACCGGCCCGCGCTATGGCGCCGAACTCGCCGCCGCCTATGCCGGGGCGGACGTGTTCGTGTTCCCGAGCCTCACCGACACCTTCGGGCTGGTGATCCTGGAGGCGCTGGCCTGCGGAACGCCGGTCGCGGCGTTTGACGTGACGGGGCCGAAGGACATTCTGCTCGGCACCGACGGGCTAGTGGGGGCGGTCGGCGACGATCTCCGTGCCGCCGCGCTGCGCGCGCTCGACGCCGATCGCGCCCTCTGCCGCGCCCACGCCGAGCGCTTCTCCTGGCGAGCCTGCGCTGAAACCTTCCTCGCGCATCTGGTGCCACTCGGCGGGCACTAATTCCCAGCGGTGGGTGCGCGTGGCGACACGCAGAATGCGAGGTTCGAATGACGATCCGGGTCGCCATCTACGCCCGCTACTCGTCTCATTAGCAGCGCGACGCGTCTATCGAGGACCAGGTCCGGATTCGTGGTGCCCGATCTGCGCAGGAGGGCTGGGCCCTGACTCTCTCGACTGCCGTGCCGCCCCACACGTTGACATGTCGACCGCCCGCAGGTCGATGTTGCAGGACAGGGTGCTGGCCGCGCTCGGTCACCAACTCATGCACCGGACCCGCTGGCTGCATTCATCACCTATTGCAATGAGGAGTGGCAGCGGCCGACGGCGGGGGCCGACACAGCCTGATGACGAGGCTGGCCGTACTCGACGCCCGACTCGCACGCACAACGACCGCCTCTGACAAGCCCCCCACATCCCGCTGGCGCTGCACCGAGGCCCTGGAGGTTCCGCGCTCCTCGATCGACAGAGCCATCGTTTCCCTAACGGAGAACGGTGGTGACCCACCCACATTGAACTCGTCGGCGCACTCGCCACTACGCTCCAGGCTGCCGGCATGACGACACCCCAATCACCGGAGGGCGCCGCACAAACCGCCCATGTTTTCAGCGTTTTCCATAGTTCGCTCATAGAGGTACAGCGATCAGCGCTCCCTGGTGGAGTCCTGGGCAAAGCCCTGGCCTTCCTCCAGCCCGACCGCCCGCGCGGCTCACCCCACTGGAAGCGTTCCGGCGAGGGGCGCGAGGGTGACGACTCGGGCGTACCAGGCGTCGAGCTTGGGGTGGCCGGGGCGCCAGGGCTCGTGGGCGAAGCGGAAGTCGAGGTAGCCGAGGGCGCAGCCGATGGTGATTTCACCGATCGTGGTGAGGTTGCCCAGGCTGTCGGCTTCGGCTTCAAGGGCGTCGATGGCGCGGTCGACCTTGCCGCGTTGCAGGGCGATCCACTCGACGCGGCCGTCGTCTTGCGGCAGGGCGAGTTCGCGGCGGCGGGGCTGGCTGGCGTCCATGATGCCGTCGCCGAGGGCCTGTTGGCGGAGCGCGGCCCAGCGGGCGGGGCCGGGCGCCGGGAACAGCTTGGGGGCGCTGCCGACGCTGTCGAGGTATTCGCAAATCACCGGGCTGTCATAGAGCATCTCGCCGGCGGCGCCGATCATGGTCGGCACCTTGGAGAGCGGGTTGGCGGCCTGGAGGGCGGGGTCGGAGGTTTTGATGCCCCATTTCTCGATCTGCCCGTCGATCCCGCGGGCGATGGCGCAGGCCATGGCTTTGCGGACGTAGGGGCTGGCGGCGGAGAAGGCGAGTTTCATGTCGGCGTTTCCCTGGTTTTCGCGCACGATCGCGGAGGCGGCAGAGTGTCGTGCCACCCGGGGCTGCGCAAGCGCCTGGCAAGGATTGCATCGCCCGCCCGGCGCCGCTATACGGCCCGCTTCGCTCTGCCGGTCGGATCGGCGGAGTCATTTCACGCAAGGTGCGCCATGAAGCCCGGTATCCACCCCGAATATCACGACCTCAACATCATCATGACCGATGGGACGACGTTCACCACCCGCTCCTGCTCCGGCAAGGCCGGCGACACGCTGCGGCTGGACATCGACCCGAAGTCCCATCCGGCCTGGACCGGCGTGCAGCGCATCATGGACACCGGCGGCCAGGTCGCCAAGTTCAATCGCAAGTTCGCCGGCATCGGCGTTCGCAAGTAGGCTTCCCGCCACTGCGATTTTCGGCAAGCGCCGCCGCTTGAATAGAGGGGCGGCGTTTCCTATTTGGGGGGTGTCGAGGATGCCCGTTCGGGGTCCCCGACATTCCCCCAGGATCGGCCCACATGGGAGATCCCGTCTGTAACCTTGCTCGTGCAGGAGGTTCGCACATGAACGCCCTTAATTTGTCCCCGCTGTTCCGCACCGCCATCGGTTTCGATCGGCTTGCCCGCCTGATGGACACCGCAGCCGCGGCCGACACGTCGTATCCCCCCTACAACATCGAGCGTACCGGCGATGACAGTTATCGCCTGACCATGGCCGTCGCCGGCTTCGGGCCGGACGACATCGAGCTTACGGTCAAGGAGAATACCCTGGTGATCGGCGGTCGTGGTGCCACCGAGCCGCCCAAGACTGAGCTGCTCTATCGCGGCATCGCCGGGCGCGCCTTCGAGCGCCGCTTCGTGCTCGCCGACCACATCGTCGTCGAGGGTGCCGCACTTGAGCACGGGCTGCTGCATGTCAGCCTCAAGCGCGTCGTCCCCGAGGCGCTGAAAGTTCGCCGCATCGCCGTCAACGCGCCGCAGCCGGCCATCCAGCAGGCCGCCTGATCACGTCCGGGGGGAGGGTTCGGCCCCTCCCCTCACCCTTTCCTGAAGAACAGGTCCGCCGCCGCCCGGTGGCTGCCTTTGCGCGCGATATCGGCCCTGACGCGGGTGATTTCCGCTTCGAGTTCACCGATATAGGCCTCGAGTTCCGCGACCCCCAATGGGTCCAGCAGCGGCGGTGTCAGTCTGGCCGGCTTCGGCCGCGGCAGATCATCTTCGATCGACATCCTACTCAACTCCTTACAACCCTGCCCCGATACGGCGCTGCCTTGACCGGCCGGGCCGGCACGGTCCATATGCCCCGCTTTCCAGTGATCCAGGCCTCGCGTGTCGGGAACACGCGTGCCCGCGTCGACGGAACCCAAAGGTAAAGTGCCATGACCCTGCCTCTCATGCCAAAGGCCACCGCGGTGTGGCTGATCGACAAGACCGCCCTCACCTTCACCCAGATCGCCGAGTTTTGCGGCATGCACCCGCTGGAAGTCCAGGCCATCGCGGATGGCGAAGTGGCGCAAGGAATCGTCGGCTATGATCCGGTCGCCAACAGCCAGGTGACGCTGGTGGAAATCCGCCGTTGCGAGGCGGACGCCGAGGCGCGGCTGAAACTGCTACCGACCTCGCTGCCGCAGCCCAAGCGCCTCAAGGGTGCACGCTACACCCCGGTGGCCAAGCGCAATGACCGACCGGACGGCATCGCCTATCTGCTGCGGAACTACCCGCAGTTGACGGACGCTCAGGTCGGCAAGCTGATGGGCACCACCAAGGAGACGATCGAAAAGGTGCGCAGCCGCTCGCACTGGAACAGCGCCAACATCAAGCCGCGCGATCCGGTGATCCTCGGCCTGTGCACTCAGACCGACCTGCACACCATGGTGAGCGCGGCCAATGAGCGCCTGGTGCGCGAAGGCCAGGCCGTACCGGCGCCGCCGCCCATCACGGATGAGGCGGCCTGAGCGGGCCGCCGGTCAACCGATGAGGCGGCCTGAGCGGGCCGCCCCGGGTCCGGTGGGTCAGGCGGCCTTTCGGGCCGAACGCAATCGTTCGATCTCCTGCTTGATGTGGAGTTTGTCGATCTTGAGACGGTTCAGCAATTCGGCGTCGGGCCGAGGCCTGCCGTCTTCGGCGGCGATCTGGTTCTCCAGCGACGCATGACGGGCTTGCAGACTTACGATACGGGCTTCCTGACTCATATGGACTCCTCTCGATCGACTTCCGCAGAGGGCGGCACCGGCTATCGTGACGCCGAACTGCAAACAAACGGTAACTCCAACCCGGTGCGGATTGCCATGCGAAAATTGGCCCACCCCGCCGCTCAGCGTGTTAAAACCCCGCCATGTTGAACGACCGCGACGCCATGCTGCGCCAGTTGCATGAATTGAGGAGCGAACACCGGGATCTCGATACCGTGATCGCACGGCTGATCGAAACCGGGCCGCTCGACCAGTTGCACCTGCAGCGCCTCAAGAAGCGCAAGCTGTTGTTGAAGGACGAGATCGCCCGGCTCGAGTCGCGCCTGATCCCCGACAGCATCGCATGAGCGACACCCCCCTGGTCGGGATCATCATGGGCAGCCAGTCGGACTGGCCAACCATGAAGAACGCCGCCGATATGCTTGTCCGGCTCGGCGTCCCCCATGAGCGCCGGATCGTCTCGGCCCACCGCACGCCTGATCGGTTGGCCGGCTACGCCAAGACCGCCAAGAGCCGCGGGCTCCGGGTGATCATCGCCGGCGCCGGTGGGGCCGCGCATCTGCCGGGCATGGCGGCCGCCTTTACCGCGCTGCCGGTGCTGGGCGTGCCGATCGAGAG
>JAPLOH010000016.1 GCA_026400845.1 Alphaproteobacteria bacterium | reverse complement strand
TCAGCGCCGCCGATGCCGCGCGCGACATGCGCCGGCCGCGCGTGCTGCTCTCCGGCATGGCCGAGGGCCACCCGGACTCGCCCTCCGTCATCACCCAGCGCCCGGAGCTGACCCGGCTCGGCATCGCCAAGGCGGCGCCGCGCGCCTTCGCAATGGCCGGCGTCACCCACGCCGATATCGATGTGGCCGAGATCTATGACTGTTTCACCTACATCGTGCTGTGTCAGCTCGAGGATCTCGGCTTCTGCGGCAAGGGCGAGGGCGGCGCCTTCGTGGAGGGCGGCGCGCTCGGGCTCGGCGGTCGGTTGCCGGTGAACACGCATGGCGGGCTGCTGTCGCAGGCCCACATGGCGGGGATGAACCATATCGTCGAACTGGTTCGCCAGTTGCGCGGCGACGGCGGGGCGGCGCAGGTGACGGGCGCGGAGATCGGCCTGGTGACCGGCTACGGCGACATGGGCGACGGCTCGATCGCCATCATGCGGAGGGGTTGAGATGTCTGGAACGATCGAACGGCCGCGCGCCGAGCCTTCCGCCGATACCCAGCCCTACTGGGACGGTCTCGCGCGCGGGGAAATCCTGCTCCAGCGCTGCGCCGAATGCGGCAAGTTCCGCCACTACCCGCGCCCGATGTGCGACGGCTGCTTCAGCTTCGCCCATACCTGGGTGCCGGCATCGGGTGCGGCGACGGTGCATAGTTGGACAGTGACGCACCACCCCTTCCACCCCGCCTTCAAGGCACTGCTGCCCTATGCGCTGGTCACGGTGGACCTGCCAGAGGGGGTGCGCGCCATGGCGCCGCTGGAGGGCGTTGATGCCGCGGAACTCCGCATCGGGCTCACGCTGCGCCTCGGCGTGGATGCGGCGACCGGGCTGCCGGTGCTGCGGCCAGCTGGCGGATAAGGCTGGGTTGGAGCGGGTTAAGGGAATCCATCCCTCGTATGCCTCACGAATCCCCTCAGTTCAATTCTGGCTGATCTAGGGCGTGTCCTCAATTAAGCCCAACCAAATTGGCAGACTGACACCGCAGCCAACGCTGCTCACGAGCCCGCTCCTACACCACCACCGGGGACACGACCTTCGCCGCCGCCAGATTCGCCCACCGGACGACTTCGTCGATCTCCGGCGCCGATGCCGCCAGCACCCCGCGATTCTTCGCGAAATTGACACAGAACGCCGCCATCCCGTAGGCGGTGCCATATCCAGCATCGAGCGCGAACGCCTTGGCGAACATCGCCTGCGCCTCGAGCATGTGCGCGTCCGCTCGCTGATTGAATAACGCCATTCCACGAAGGAAATAGTCGTGCGCGCCAAGGTCCTGCGTCGACTTGCGCTGGGAACGCTCGATCTCGGCGTGTTGCAGATGCGGCTCGATGGCGCCAGCGACGCTCGAGGTCACCTGGTCTTGCAGGTCGAAGACGTCTTCCAGCGTGCCATCGAACCGGTTTGCCCAGAGATGCGCGCCGGTCGCGGCCTCGATGAGCTGGCCCGTGATGCGCAAGCGATTGCCGGCCTTTCGGCAGAGATGTAGACCGTCTTGCCGGATTTCATGTTACCGACGAAGCTTTGCTTGGTGTCGAGCGCGGCCGAGGAGTGGACGTAGACGAGGGCGTCGGCGAGGATGTCTTCCACGGTTGCGAAATCTTGCTGCCCCATAGGAAACTCATGCGCAACCGCAGCAACCGCTGTAGGGCGCAAAAGGGAGCGATCGGCGTGGAGGAGTGGCTTTGACGGAGGCTATCCTGCTGGCGAGCAATCCGCTGACCGTACGCGAGCGTTCAGCCCTGTCTCGGGTGACCGACGGCGCCGCGCTGCGCCTCGCAGCCGAGACCATCACGCGTTGGCCGGGCTATGCGCCGACGCCGCTGACCGCCCTGCTCGGCCTGGCATCAAGGCTCGGCGTGGCGCGGGTCCAGGTTAAATTGGAATCTTACCGTTTTGAGGTCGGTAGCTTCAAGGCGTTGGGCCCTCCCTACGCCCTGGAATGCGAGTTGCGCCGGCGCGGCACGACGCGGCACTGGACCGCTGTAGCGGCGACCTCGGGTAACCATGGCCGCGCCCTTGCCTGGGGCGCTCAGCGGCTCGGTGCCCGGGCGTTGATCTTCATGCCAGCCCATGTCTCGGCCGGACGCGAGGCCGCGATCCGCGCCTTCGGCGCTGAGGTGCTGCGGGTCGATGGCGATTTCGATGCTGCCGCCGCGGCGGCAGCAGAGGCGGGCACTCGTCCGGGCCACATCCTGGTCGCCGACCTTCCTGTGGAAGGGCGTCTCGACATCGCACGGGAGACACTGCACGGCTATTCGGTCCTGGCGGACGAGATCGTAGCGCAAACCGCGCCGGAACCGCCGACCCATCTGTTCGTCGCCGCCGGTAATGGCTCGCTCGCCGCTGCCACCTGCGCACGCCTGCGCCTGGAAGGCCACGCCACCCCGTTGATTTGCACCGTCGAGCCGTTGGCCTCCGACGCCGTCCGCCGCAGCCTTGCGGCAGGCAGGGCGATCGAGACCGCGTCGGGTATGTCACTGATGGACGGGCTGATCGTGGGGGCGCCCTCGCCGATCGCCTGGCCGATCTTGCACCTGGGCCTTGATGCGGCGCTCGCCATCCCGGACCGCATGGCGCGCGCGACGCTACGTGAGGCAGCGACTTCGGGCTGGGGCGGCGGCGCGCTGCCGATCGGCGAGACCGGTATCGCCTCCCTCGCTGGCTTGGTCGCGGCTGTTGAGGACCCCCTAATAGCCCGTTCGCTGGGGATCGACGGCGCGAGCAGGCTGCTCGCCATTGCCTGCGAAGGTGTCACAGACGCCGCCGTGCTCGCCACGATCATCGGCGGCCAGGAGGACGCCAGCATATGAAATTCGCCATCGGCGCCCTGCTGTTCGAGGGCAACACCTTCTCGCCGGTGGTGACCCAGCGGCGCGATTTCGCCTCCAAATACCTGCATGAAGGCGAAGCCATGTTCCCGGCGTTGGCCGACACGCGCACCGAGATCGCCGGCGGGCTGGCCGCCGGGCAGAAGGGCGGGGCGACGCTGGTACCGCTGCTGGCCACCCATGGCGGCGCTGGTGGCCGGGTCGCGGCCTCCTGCCTCGCCGAATTGCGCGCCGGCCTGCTCGGCCGCCTACGTGCGGCGGGCCCCATCGACGGCCTCTACCTCGCACTGCACGGCGCCTTCGTCGCAGAGGGCAGCGACGACGTGGAGGGGGAATTGTTGCGCGACGTTCGCGCCATCGTCGGCGACGTCCCAGTGGTGGTGAGCTGCGACCTGCACGCACACGTCACCACGGCCATGCTGGCGCATTGCGATGCTCTGGTCGCCTACCAACTTTATCCACATGACGACGCGTTCGAGACCGGGGAACGTGCGATGCGGTTGTTGCTGCGTCTGGCGGCCGGCGAGCGGCTGGCGATGCGGGCCTGCCGGGCGCCGCTGTTGCTACCGGCACAGCGCCAGCGCACGAAAGGCGACGGGCCGATGGCACGCATGTTTGCGCAGGCCCGCGCGCTGGAGACAGGCGGTGTGCATGCGATCAGCTATTTCCCGGTGCAGCCCTGGATGGATCTGCCGGAAATGGGCTTCACCACCGTCGTGGTGGCCGACAGCGCAGCCGCGGCGGATATGGTGGCCGAGCAGATCACCCGCGCCGCCTGGGATGCACGGGAAGAGTTCCAGCCGGTGGTGCTGGCACCGGCCGAGGCGATCGCCGCGGGCCTCGCGGTGGATGGACTGGTGGTGCTCGCCGACGCGGCAGATTGCGTTGGCGGTGGGGCGACCGGCGACAGCGCGCACGCCATCCACTGGCTGCGCCGATGTGCTCCAGCGGCAACCGCAGCGGTGCATGTCGTCGATCCCGAGACCGTCGCTCAGGCGCGCGTTCATCGCATCGGCGCGCGCTTCCAGGTGGCACTTGGGAACAAGCAGGACCCTGCCTACGGCGCGCCGGTCACGCTCGACGCCGAACTCGTGGCGGTGTCCGACGGCGCCTTCCGCTACGCTGGCGGCCTGATGGGCGGCGTGGCCGCGAGCACCGGCCCGACGGTGGTTCTGCGCTGCGGGCCGATCGAGATCGTGGTCGCCTCGCTGTCTTCCTACGAGTATTCCGACGAGGTCTTCGCGGCCAACGGCGTCGATGCTCGCGGCAAGAAATTCGTCGTGGTGAAGAACCCGATGAACTACCAGGCCGCCTATCCCGAGGCGACGGCGCATTTCATTATGGACACACCCGGCCCCACCACGCCGAAACTGGCTGGCCTGCCTTGGCACCGGCTGGACCGTCCGACCTATCCGCTCGACCCCGCGTGCCCGGGGCATTTCGTGCGGTTCTAGACGTCCCTACTCCCGGAAAGCGCCGCAGCGCCCCTCGCGCGGCAAATCTGCCCCCGGCCCGGTGACCGGCACAGCGGCGAAACATGATCTGGAACGGCACCTTGCGCGGGGTCCTGACGGTGACATCGTGCGATATCGGGTCTCTGGGGACCTTCGGCTCCCAGCGAATGTTCGCACCGAGCTTCGACTGCTGCTCCAGTCGACCTTTCCAGATACATTCTCCCCTCCGGGGACCCACGGCGAAAAACGCAGGACTCCTGTGGTTTTGGCGCGATACCTTGTGGTGTGCAGAGGCGGAACGAACGGTCGATTTGCTCTCCCGAGGGCCGATTCTCTCCGGACCTTGGGGGTTGGCGATCTAACTCCAAGGTTTCAATGCACTGAAATCATTCAATTCAATATTGCCTAATAGGAGCGATAATTGGCATATTGTTCTGGTTGTCCGTAAAGGCTGGGGGCGGACTCACCGTCTCGCAACACCCAAGCTGGTGTGATGTGCGTCATATAGACCCGACCTTCCCAAGATATCGCTGACGAACATTGTGGGAAACGAGGCCGGTTTCGGTCAGGCGCGGGCGGTGACGCGCACGGAATAGCGCTTGGTCGGCGTGCCGTCGGAGTTGAGCTGGTCGCGTTCGACGGCTTCGGCGGCGACCTCGGCAAAGCCGGCGGCGCGGAACAGGCGATCCCACTCGGCGGCCGGACGCAGGTGGAAGCCGGGTTCGGCGAGGGCAAAGGGCGGCGCGGTGCGCGGGTCGATGCAGGAATGAACCGACAAGCCGCCGGGGCGCAGGACGCGGTGCAGGTCGCGCAGCGAGGGGTCGGGGTCCGGCCAGAAGTGAATCACGCCGGACGAGAAGATCGCGTAGAAGCTGGCGTCGGGGAAGGGCATCTGGTCGGCGGCGCCAAGATGGAAGGTGGCGCGGCCGGCGGCCACCGATGGTGCGTTGAAGCGGACGGCTTCGGCCACCATAGTGGGAGAGATGTCGATGCCGGCATACTGGACCTTGTCGGACGACGCCAGCACATCGGCGGCTGCGCGGCCGTTGCCGAAGCCGATCTCCAGCACGCGCTGGCCGGCGGTCAGGCCGAGCCGGGCTAGGTTGCTGGTGTTGGCGGAGCGGTTGTTGCCGTTGAGGAATTCGGCGACGGCGAGGCCGATTTCGCCCTCGGGGTTGGCGAGCTGGCGGGCCTTTTCGGCGGGGGGAAGGGAGTCGAAGATCGTTATGGCCAGCTCCAGCGCTTCTTGTTGGTGAGTGGGGGACCTCGCCATATGACCAGCATCTCAGACAACAGGATGGCACGATATCGATATCCGAGACTCTATGCCACCTACCAAAAGTGCGTCTCAAAAGCCGAACTTTGCGGAAAACTGATGGTGAGCATTTTGCACCATGCGAACGCTGCCCCTCCCACTCCGCCGCAAACGGCTTCATCAACACCGGCAGCGTCATCTCCGCCGGCTGCCTCCCACCCAGGATCGCCTCCACCACCCACGGCGCCAGGAGCGCCAGACGCAGAGTGTCACCGGCATAGGTCTGATCGATCTTCTCCGCCCGCGCGATGTCGCTGACGGAGCCGTAGCGCCCGTCTTCCAGCATCCGCCGCCACCGGAACGCCCATGCAAGGGCCGGCGTCAACTCTCCTGCACCGACGCGGCGCGTTTGGGTGTCGTCATGAAGGGACGGATCAATAGACAGATGAAGCGCGACGTTGGACCTGTCATCATGGATAAATAATGGGTAGCGTCGCTAAGGGGCCTGCCGAAGCGCAGCCTTTCTGGGGGACGTCCATGCCTAGCATCGTGACGACGCAGTATACCGTTGCAACCGAGGCGGAACTCGATGCGGCGATTTTGGCCATCGACGTCGGCGGCAGCGCGAGTGCGGATGGCACCGCGTATACGATTACACTCTCCGTGCCTTCAATCGTTCTGGCTGGCGACCTCGCCATCATCAATCTGCCATCCGGCGGCAGCCTCACAATCGACGGGGCGGGTGGCACGCTTGATGGCGGTGGGGTTGCGAGCGGCTTGTTTCTCCTCGCTGGCGATGTGCATGTGAAGGATCTCACGATCACCGATGCCATTGCCCAAGGCGGCAGCGGCGGCAGCGGGGTTTGGGCCGGCGGCGGCGGGGCGGGGATTGGCGGTGCGATCTTCATTGGATCGTTGGCATCGGTCACACTGCAGAACGTCAACATCATCGCCGATCAGGCGATCGGGGGAGCGGGCGGCTCCGGGTTTGGCGCTGGTTTGGGTGGCGGTGGCGGCATGTTTGGCGCCGGCGGGGCCGGCAGTCTGGGCACGGCGGGGCTCGGCGGCGTGGGCGGCGGCGGGAATGGCGCAACCGGGGCGTTCGGTGGCGGGGGCGGTTTGGGCGGCGGTGGCGGCGGCGGAGGGCATGGCGGAGGTGGGGGTTTCGGTGGTGGTGGAGGCGGCGGTTTCTACGGTGGCCCGGCTGGCTATGGCGGTGGAACTGGTGCCAACAATCAAAATGCCGGCGGCGGCGGTGGCCTCGGCGCGGGCGGCGGCATCTTCGTCCAGCAGAATGGCAGACTCACCATCTATTCCGGCACGATCGCTGGAAACAGCGTAATCGGTGGCGCCGCCGGCGCAACCGGATCGCTCGTCGGGGCCTATGCGGGCTTCTACACCAAGGCGGGCGCCGGTCAGGCGATGGGTGCCGGGCTGTTCCTGCAAGGTTCGCAGCCGGTCTCGCTCAGCGCGGCGGCGGGAACGACTCTGACGATCACGGATAGCATCGCCGCGCAGACCTCCACGTTCCAGCAGCCGCCGTTCCAAGGCTTTCCGTCATATCCTATCGTCAGCGTTGAGATCAACGGCCAGGGCACAGTGAAGCTTGGTGCCGCCAACAGCTATGCCACCGGGACACAGGTGTTCGGTGGCACGCTCGAACTCGGCACACCGAGTTCCGCAGGTACCGGCACGATTTTCCTTTCCGGCCCGGCCACTTTGCGAGTCGATGGAACCGTGATGCCGGGCAACCTGCTCATGGGCTTTTCCTCGGCAAACCGGATTGAACTGCCCGACGTGCCATACTCCGACGCGAACGCGGCGTTTCTCGACCCGGCACAGCCATTCCTGCTGGATATCGTGGCCAATGGTGTGACGTCGAAAATGGGCTTTTACGACACCGACCTTCCGAGTTTCTATCCGAATGGCCGCTACAACATGAACTTCGTGATGTCACCCATGCAGGGCGGCGGGACGTCGATCGCGTTGGCATGTTTCGCGGCGGGGACCCGGATCGCAACGCCAGCGGGCGGGCGAGCGGTGGAAAGCCTGGTTGCTGGAGACGAAGTGCTCACATTGGACGGCCGGTCCGCAAGGATCATCTGGATGGGGCATACGAGCCTGGATTGCCGGCGACATCCGCGGCCAGAAGATGTCAACCCCGTGCGGGTCCGCGCCGGCGCCTTTGGCCTTGGGGCACCGGTACGTGATCTGCTGCTGTCGCCGGACCACGCAGTGTATTCTGACGGCGTGCTGATCCCTGTCCGGTATCTCGTCAATGGTCTCAGCATCGATCAAATTCCCACCGGCAGGATCACCTATTGGCATGTCGAACTTGAGCGCCATGACATTCTTTACGCCGAAGGATTGGCCTGCGAATCCTACCTCGACACCGGCAATCGCGCATCCTTTGCGAACGGTGGGATTGCCCCGCTGCTGCATCCCGATTTCGCCCTCGCGCTTTGGGCTCGCAAGGCCTGCGCACCACTGGTGACGACCGGCGCCGCCCTCTGGGCAGCAAAGCAATTGCTCCTCGCGAACCTGCCTGATCTCGGGGAGGCGGTCACTGACGACCCGGGCTTACACCTCGTCGCGGATGGAGTGCGCATCGATGGAACAAGAGATGGCGCCTCGTGGTACTTCATTCTGCCGGACGTACTGACCCTGCGCCTGGTGTCTCGCCACGGTATTGCTGCTCATCTCAACGCGCGGTGCGAGGATTACCGCCGCCTGGGCGTCGCCGTCGCACGCCTGATCATAGACGGCATCGACGCGGCTCGCGACGCGGACTGGGGCGGGACCGGATGGCACGTGCAGGAGCCTGAATGCCGTTGGACTACGGGTGACGCTGTCATCGCCTGCAAAGGCGCCCGCCATCTCGACGTGAGTCTTTTGCTCATGACACGCTATGCCAAAGTTTCCGATGGGGCGGACACTCCGTTCTCCGATGCTGCATAGTCCTGACACGACAATCAAAGTGTCAGAGTAACGAGTTCGCCCCACACCACCGCAAACGGTTTCATCAACAGCGGCAGCGCCATCTCCGCCGGCTGCCGCCCCTCAACGATCGCCTCCACGATATCCCGCGCCAACAGCGTCAACCGCAGGATATCGCCGGTATAGGTCCGATCGATCTTCTCCGCCCGCGCGATGTCGCTGACGGAGGCGTAGCGCCCGTCCTCCAGCATCCGCCGCCACCGGAACGCCCGACTCCGCTTCTTGATCGCGAGAGGCTCCCGCACCACGATGGTGGTCGCTTTCGCACGGATGAATGCAGCAAACCATCAGCAGCGATGCCCCCCTCTCATTGGCCACAATGATGGCTTGCGAGCCGGCTGCCGCTGTGCTGCCCTCGCGGCTCAAGGTTCGGGAGCCATGCCATGATACGTGTCCTGCTGGGAGCGATGCTGGGTGTGTTGGCGGTGGTCGCGCCCGCGCGTGCCGACAAGGTGTTGAAGGTCGTGCCACAGAACGACATTGTGCTGCTCGACCCCGTTTTCGGCACGGCCTGGGTCTCCATGATTGGCGGCGTGATGATCTATGAGAGCCTGTTCACCTGGGACGGCGCGATGCAGCCGAAGCCGATGATGGTGGCGAGCTGGACCACGACCCCGGACGGCCTGACATGGAGGTTCGTGCTGCGCGACGGGCAGAAATTCCACGACGGTGCGCCGGTGACGACGAACGACGTCATCGCCTCGCTGAAGCGCTGGATGAGCTTCGATGGCGGCGGCGGCAAGCTCGCGGCGGCGATGGCATCGATCGAGGCGGTCGACGGCACCACCTTCGAGATCCGGCTGCAACGCCCATTCCCGGCGATGCTGTCGGTGCTGGCCGCCGCCCCCGCGCGCTTTGCGGCGATCATGCGGGCGCAGGATGTTCCAGCCGAGCGCAAGCCCGTCACCAACGGCATCGGCTCCGGACCCTTCCGTTATGTGGCGGCCGAGCGGATCAGCGGCGCCAAGGTGGTTTACGAGCGCAACCCGCTCTATGTGCCCCGCGCCGAGCCGCCGGACGGGATGGCCGGTGGGCGGGTGGTGAAGGTCGATCGTGTCGAGTGGCACGTGATCCCCGACGCCGCCACGGTCGCCGCCGCCCTGCAGAGCGGCGAAATGGATATGGCCGAGCGCCCGTCCTTCGACGTACTGCCGCTGCTGGCTAAGGCGCCCGGCCTGAAGCTGCAGAAGCTGAGTGCGCTGGCCGACCAGACGATGCTGCGGCCGAACCATCTGCAACCACCGTTCAACGACGTGCGGGCCCGCCGCGCGCTGAACTACCTGGTCGACCAAGGCGATGCGATGGCGGCCGGCTTCGGCGACCCCGGCAACTGGCAGCGATGCAACGCGTTCTTCACCTGTGGCGGGCCCTATGACAGCGAGGCCGGGGCAGAGGACTTCAAGCCCGACCTTGGCCGCGCCAAGGCCCTGCTCGCGGAGGCCGGCTACAAGGGCGAGAAGCTGATCTTCATCGCCTCGCACGACAATGCCAACGGCGTGATCTCCGAGGTTGTCGCTGACGCGTTGGCAAAGGCCGGGGTCAATGTCGAGATGGTGTGGTCGGACTGGGCAACGCTCGTCGGCCGCGCGTTGAAGCAGGACCCGCCCGCGCAAGGCGGATGGAACATCCGCGTCACCGGCCAACCCGGGGCGCTGGCGGCGAGTGCGCAAGCCAACGCGGGCGCGGATACGAGTTGCACCCGGCGAAACTTCTCCGGCTGGCCTTGCGACGAAGAGGCCGAGGCGCTGCGGGCGGCTCTGATCGAGGCGGCCCCGGCAGCACGGCCGGCTTTGCTGGAGAAGCTGCACCGGCGGCTGGCTGAGGTGGTGCCGTATCGCGTGCTCGGCCAATCGAGCGGGCCGTCGGCGTTCCGCACCAATATCACTGGCGTACTTCCGTCCCCCGTGATCGTGTACTGGAACATCGAGAAGAATTGAATTCGGTTGGACGACAGGCCCCAAAGACCGGCTCCGGCATCGCCATGCCGCTCCCAGTGCTTGGGGTCGCCGATTTGGGGTGCTTACGTCATCATCTACGCGGGGAGGCATCCATGATTGCAATCCAGGACCTGATGGGGTTGCGGTGCCTCGTGACCGGTGGATCGAGCGGGATAGGAGCGGCGGTCGCCCGGGCCTTCGCGGACCAGGGCGCGATTGTCGGCGTCCACGCCAACCGCGGAGTAGCGGCTGCGGAGGCGGTCGTCGCCGGCATCGCCGATGCGGGTGGGTCGGCATTCGTCTTCCAGGCCGACCTGGCCGAGCGTGGCGCCGCGCGCCGCCTGGTCGCGGAAGCAGCCCAGCGCCTCGGTGGGATCGATATTCTGATCAACAACGCCGGCTCGCCACTCGGACGCACCCATCTGACCGACATGTCCGATGCGCAGTTCGACGCGGTGCTCGATACGAACCTCCGCTCGGTATTCGAGGTGAGCCGTGCCGCGGTCCCATTCCTCCGGGCTGCTGGCGGCGGTGTGATCATCAACACAACCTCGATTTCGGCACGCAGCGGCGGCGGAGCCGGCGTTACCGCCTACGCCATGGCAAAAGCCGGGGTCAGCAGCATCACCCGAGGCCTGGCAAAGGAACTGTCCGTGGATCGCATTCGGGTGAACGCCGTTTCGCCGGGTATCATATTGACGCGCATCCATGCTGAATCGACGTCACCTGAACTGATGCGGCAACTGGTCTCCGCAATCCCGATGCAGCGGGCGGGCACTGTGGACGACTGCACGGGTACCTTCCTGTTTCTCGCCTCGTCGGCGATGAGCGGCTACATCACCGGCCAAATTATCGAGGTCAACGGCGGGCAGATCATGCCGTGATCCCTCCGCCAACCATGCGGCCGTTGCTCCCCCCACTCCACAGGAAACAGCTTCATCAGCACCGGCAGCGTCATCTCCGGCGGCTGCCGCCCCTCGATGATTGCCTCATCTCCAGCGCCAGCGGCGTCAGCCGTAGGATATCCCCGGCGTAGTTCCGATCAATTTTCTCCGCCCGCGCGATGTCGCTGACGGAGGCATAGCGCCCGTCCCCCACCATCCGCCGCCAGTGGAGCGCCCGGCAACACCGAGCCGTCCGGCGCTACGACGATTTTTCGTCTGCCCCGTTTCTTGATCGTCAACGGCACCGGCACCCGGCGCCGCGGCGCGAGATCCTGCACCATCCAGTCAGACCCTCCACCTTGAGGCGGATGTCAACGCCGGCCGGTCCGACCGTGACCCTGTCGACCAGCGCCTGCACGATCCGCGCCTGCTCACCGGGGAACAACTCCCCCACGTCGGGTCGAGGCTCTCCAGTGCGGCCCGTTTTTCCGCCTCGGTGATGTCCGGCACGTCCGCCTGTGCCGCCCGCCAGGTGCCGACGATGATCTCGGATTGCCACAGCAGCTCTCGCACCTGCGCCATGACGGCATCTTCAATCTCCGCCGCCGCGATGCTCCGCACTAGCGACGGGTCATCGATGGCATCGCCCTTCAGGACAGACTGGCTGACGTAGTAGCGGTATTGCCCCCCCCGCCGCAGCGTATGGACGGGCGACAGCGCGCGCCCGTCGATCCCGAAGATGAGGCCACGCAGCAGTGCCGTATCCCTACGCCGAGGGCCGCCTTGCCTCGATAGTGCGGGGGCGCTCATCTGGTGTGGATGAAGAGAATCACGGATGAGGCTGCCACAGATGTCGAGGTGGTCGCTCGGATCGAGATCGTCGGTGATCGTCGCCGTGCGCACGACGCTGCGTTTCGGCGGATGGTTGTGGCGGAGGCGGCGTTGCCTGGTACCTGTGTCCAAGAGGTAGCTTTGCACCATGGGGTCCGCGCGAGCCTGGTGTATCGGTGGCGTCGGATGGCTGGCGTCGGATGGCTGGCCTCGGCTGAGGCCGACGACACCACGGGGCGCCTGTTCCCGGTCCGTGTTGTGGCGAGCGGCGCGGAGCCTCCACCGGCGGTTTTTCGGCATCCGGACGGGCCGGCCTCGCGGCACACCGGATTGATCGAGATCGAGCTGAGCGGTGGCGTGCGGGTGCGGGTGCGGGTGCGGGTGGATGGCCACCTCAACACACACCCTCAAGCCGCTTGAATTTCCACCACCAATGCGGACGCTACTGATGCCTGACCAACAACGCGGCCGAGCGGGCACTGCGCGGCATAGCGCTGGGCCGCAAGTCTTGGCTGTTCGCCGGATCCGACCGGGGAGGCCAGCGCGCCGCGGTCATGTATAGCCTGATCGTCAGCGCCAAGATGAATGACATCGATCCGCAGGCATGGCTCGCGCATGTCCTGGCCAGCATTGCTCAGCACCCGGCCAGCCGGCTCGACGAATTGCTGCCGTGGAACTGGGCGAACGTGGCGGAGCGACGTAAGTTCGCGGCATGACCGCCAGCACCATCGTCCGCCTCACGGTCACACTCGATGACGTCAAGCCGCCGGTGCAACGCCGTGTCGAGGTGCCGCTGACGATCCGGCTTGATCGCCTCCATCTTGTGTTCCAGGCGGCCTTGGGCGGATCGACGACCGCTCCTTCAGCCTGCGTCTGAAAGAGCCCTTCGCCTTCGTCGATTTCCTGCTCGGCGGCAGCAACGGCGTGGTCGGCGCCATCATGCGCGAAAAAGACGCGATGACGGCCCCCCCTACCGCGGTGAAGGAGCGCATTGGCTCCGGCCCGTTCCGCTTTGTCGAGGCGGAATATCGGCCCGGTGCCAGGCTGGTGTAAGAGAAATTCGTCGGTTACGTCCCGCGCTCGGAGCCCGCCAGCGGCTTCGCTGGCGGCAATGTGGCGAGGGTGGACCGGGTGGAGTTCGTCATCATTCCCGACCCCTCCGTCGCTTATGCCGCATTGCGCCGCGGCGAGGTGGACATGCTGGGGGCGCCGCCGCTCGACCTGCTCCCGACGGTCGAGGCGACCCCAACATCGCCCTCGGCGAGGCCTGCCCGCTCGAATCCTACCCCGTGCTGCGCTTCAACTCGCTGCACCCGCCCTTCAACAATCTCAATCGACATTCTTCGCCGCGCACGACGGACACAGGGAACTCGCGGCCCTCGAGCATCCCGCGCAGGTGCGCCCGGAGTACTGGCCGATGAACATCGCCGTGTCCCTGCTCTCAGAACGGAAACGCTGGCCACCCCTGAGGGGGGGGGGGCGCTCAGTACAGCGGATAGACGAAATCACTGACGGGCGTGCCCTTGTCCAGCAGCACCGGACGGTTGGCCAGGATGGAGGCCTGCAGTGCCCGAAGTTCCTCAATGATCCGAGGCAGCATCACCTCACCGCTCGCCTGCCAGAAGGCGGCCAGATCATCGAGCGCCGACGCCTCGGCGCGCGCGATTCCGCCACTGCGGCTTGCTGGTTGCTGCCAGTAGCTCGCCATCGCCGGATCGGCCTCCAGCGTAAAATACTGCGTCCCGCGCCGCATATTGGCCCGCTTGAGCGGCACCAGCAGATCAGCATGGAAAGCTTCGGGGGTGATGTTCTCAATCTGGGGCAAATTCCATCTTCCCTTCCATTAACCGGATCGCTTCCGATTGTTCCGACTTGAAGACCAAGTGGTTGCCGAACGCCAGAACATCAATGCCGGTGTTGAGGAAACACCGCACCGCATCTTCCGGATCGCAGACGATCGGCTCGCCGCGCACATTGAACGACGTGTTGATCAGGATCGGACAGCCGGTCAAGGCGTGGAACCGGCTGAGCAGCGCGTGGAACGGCGGGTTGCGCTCGGCGTCCACTGTCTGGATGCGCGCGCTGTAGTCGACATGGGTGATCGACGGCAGCGTCGAGCGCGGCTGCCCCAGGACCTTGAACATGTCCGCGCTGCCCTCGCGGAAATCACCCCAATCGACCGGCCGGCGGAACGCCTCGCGCACGTCGGCGACCAGCAGCATGTAGGGGCTCTCGTCGTCGAGATCGAAATATGTCGAGGAATGGTCGGCCAGCACCACCGGCGCGAACGGCCGCCAGCTCTCACGGAACTTCACCCGCAGGTTGATGTAAGCCTGCCCGTCCAGCCGTCGCGGGTCGGCGAGGATGGAACGGTTGCCCAGCGCGCGCGGCCCGAACTCCATCGCCCCCTCGAAGCGGCCGATAATCAATCCCGCCGCCAGCGCCTCGGCCGTCCGCGCGACGCACGCCTCGGTGCTGTCGAAATGATGCGCCACCAGCCCCGCCGCGTCGATCGCCGCCGCCACCGCCGCCTCGCCGTAGGACGGTCCGAGCAGGCTGCCCTTTTGGCCGTCCCGCTGCCCCACTCCGGCGTGCCGGGCCTGGCCATAGGCGGTGTGAGCCACATGCAGCGCCGCGCCCAGGGCACCGCCGGCGTCACCCGCCGCGGGCTGGATCCATATCCGCTTCAGCTCCGGCAGCCGCTTGATCAGCTTGCCGTTGGTTACGCAGTTCAGCGCCACGCCTCCGGCCAGACACAAATTGCCGCTGCCCGTGCGGGCCAGCGCAGTGCGCACGATGCGCAGCATCGCCTCGTCGATCACCGCCTGGGCCGAGGCCGCGATGTCCATGTACTCGATCGTCAGCATGCTTTCGGGATCGCGCCGCGGGCACCCCATCACCGCCTCGAAGGCCGCCGTGGTCGCCCGATCGGAGGTCAGCCAGCCGAAGAATTCAGTGTTCAGCCGATAGGAGCCGTCCTCGCGCAGATCGATCATCCGGTCCATTATCCGGTCGACGTAGCGCGGCTGCCCATAGGGCGCGAGCCCCATCAGTTTGTATTCGCCCGAATTGACCTTGAGCCCGCAATGATAGGTGAAGGCGCTGTAGAACAGCCCGAGCGAGTGCGGATAGCGGATCTCGCTCAGCGTCTCGATCAAGCTGCCCTTGCCGTGCGCAACCGTCGTTGACGCCCATTCGCCGATCCCGTCGGCGACCACTACCGCCGCCTCCGCGAACGGCGAGGGATAGAACGCCGAGGCTGCATGGGAGACGTGGTGATCCACCACAAACACATTGCCCGACCGCTCCGCCGGCAGATAGCGCCGCAGCGCATCGCCGATCAGCAGCTTCTGGCCAAGCTGCGACCGCGCCGCCGCTGGCCAGCTCGCCGCCGACCCGGGCGCCATCTCCACCGCGTTGCGCAGCACCCGATCCATCGACAGCGCCGGATCTTCGTAGAAGGCAATCGCCTCCAGCCGCTCCCGCCCGCCGATCTGCTCCAGGCACCAGGCCAAGGCCCGCTCGGGGAGGTTCGGATCGTGCTTGCGCCGGGTGAACCGCTCCTCCTGCACCGCCGCGATCACCTCGCCGCCCACCACCGCCGCCGCCGCGGAATCATGGTACAAGCCGGACACGCCGACAATCGCTGGCAGTCCCGTCGCCCCCAAACTCTCGCTCATCACGCCCTTCCCATTTCCAGCGCCGCGGACGCATGTGCGCCAGAGCCGGACACCTCGGTCAAATACGTATCGATCCGCTCGGCATAGTGCCGATGTGCCGCCACATTCGGATGGTTGTCGTCGGGCAGATTGGTCCACTCCGAGCCATGCAACTCGGCATCCACAACCTCGATCCCCGCCCGCGCTAACGCGCCACGCAGGAACGGTGTGATATGGTCGAACAACAGGGTTACGAAAAAGCGGCCGCCGCCGTCGCGCACGATCCGGTCCGCCCGTTCGTAGATCTTCAGAGCCACCAGATCCAGGTAATGCAGGTCCGGCGCAAAATCACGGTGGTTGATCCCCACGATCTCGGGCCGCCAGAACGGGATGGTCCGAAACGCCAGTTCGCCCTCGGCGTCGAGATAGGCCTTGGGGAAGACCCGAACCACCGGAATAATCAGGTGGTGGCTCTGGAACGCCGCGATATACTCCCAGTCCGCCACCGCCCGGCGCACCAGGGCCGGGATATGGCAGAAGGTGACGAAATCCGGCATCTCGAAGCGGGTGTCCCGCTGCAATTGCAGCAGGTTGTGCCCGGTGCCGAAGCCGCCTACGCCGCGGTTCTCCACCCGCCAGGTCGGCCGCATCGCTTGCAGGACCGAGGCGAACGTCTCCTCGGCGGTCACCGACCAGCCATAGGTGAACGAGCAGCCGTACAACGTCACCGTCCGATCGCCCACGGTCGGCTGGCCGATCACCGGACGGAGCCCGTCGCGATCGGTCTCCATCACCACCTTGCGCCCCAACACCGTCATCGGGAACCGAGCCTCCGGCCGCGGCCACCAGCCTAGCAAGGGATCGGCATCGAAAAAGCTCTTCTTCGGGTCGCGCGCAACGAAGCCACGCTCATGCGCCCGGTAGGGGCACATCTCCACCGCCGCTGTCGCCTCGGCGGTCATGAGCGCCCGATCTTCTGTCGATACCGCCGCCCGCTCCACGCCGCGCAGGATCACTCGCTCGAACAGGAGCAGGTCCGCTGCGTTGCGCCAGCATAGGTCGTCGAACAACCGCTCCGGTAACGCCCGTTTGAGGCGTTTCAGCCGTGCGACCAGCGTACTCTGAGCATCGGCCGGCCGGTAGGCGTCCTGCGCCACCGGCTGGCCCGCCTCCAACAGCGCCGCCACCAGCGTCGCCCGCGCCACATTGGGAAAATCCACCAGCAGCGGCGTCGTGCATTCATCCACGAACGAGGCCGCATCGGCGGCCAATTCCTCGTCGATCGGTAACCCCCAGGCTCCGCCCAGCAGATAGGCATTCTGGAAATTCGCCGCCGGGATATTGTTCAACGCCGTCGCCAGCGACGCCCGGACAAACCATTCCAGCGTCGGCTCACCCTCTGGCGGCGGCAGCGATGCAAAGCCCACCCGATTATCAAATAGCGTTACAATCCTGCCCAGCGGATGCCCCACCGGCAACAGCGAACGCACGAACAACTGCTCCCGCCCATTCATCTCACGCATGGTCCGGCTGAACGGACGCACCCCCACCGCCAAAAACACCCGTCGCGGCGAGCCGGCGTGCACGGATCCCAGCAGCCGCGGCTTCAGGGCTTCGTTATCAAGCGGCTTGCCGAGCACGCCCTCCTTTATGACGTCGAAGTCCGAGCCGACGCAGATACGAACCAGCGGCAGAAAATCCAACAGCTGTGGCATGGTGTCATGCACCAATACCCTTTGGATCGAGCCTCTTGCGTCGTCGGCCATATCATGCGCGCTCCAGCCACCTGCATTCGCGCTTTACGACCAGCACACTCGATACGCAACTGCTAACTTGAGGCAGAGCAATCGGACTCGGCGATGCCCCACTCTGTGTTGAAACTTGCCTGGCGGCCGCCACCCGATAGCACCTTACGCAGCCGCGGCAGCGGGCACAAATGCCCTGTCGCTGGCGTTCTTTACGTTCAGCGAGGCCAGTGCCGCCCGCAGCACCGGCAATTGCTTATGAGCCTTCAAGCGGCGGAACCCCTTGGCCGCTTCCTGCATTGCGGCAGCCGTCCAGTGCAGCGCCATCGGTGCACAGAACTGGCTCGGGACAATCGGACAGTACGATAGGTGGCTTTCCTGCCTGACAGCGGCGATGTTGCCGCAGATCAGGAGCGAACATGACGAAGCGGACACGACGGATGCACAGCCCGGCTTTCAAGGCGAAGGTGGCGCTGGCGGCGATCAAGGGCGAGAGAACGCTGGCGGAACTTGCCAAGCTGTTTGATGTGCACCCGCACCAGATCACGGCTTGGAAGGCGCAGTTGCAGGAGGGGGCCGCCGGGGTCTTTGGTTCTGGCGCCTCGGCGAGCGATGCTGTGCCTGTGGTCGACTTGAAGG
>JAPLOH010000253.1 GCA_026400845.1 Alphaproteobacteria bacterium | reverse complement strand
GGGTGCGGCCGCGCAGGTCGGGCAGCCCAAAGGTGGTGGAACCGTCGCCGGCGCCAAAAATCGTGCCGAGGGCCGCGAACAGGGCCGCGTATGTGGTGCGGGAGACATTCTGCCCATTGGCCCAAAGGCAGCGTGGCGGCGGCGTGGTGAGGGGCAGCCAGACGATTTCGCTGATCATCCGGGCCGCTTCGTAGAACGCCACCCAGGCGGTGCCGACCTTCAGCACCTCGACGGCCTGGCCCGGCGTCAGCACCAAGGTGACGGCGCCGTTGATGGTCTCGGATGCGTTGGGATCGAGGGTTAGATTGGCGGTGCCGGCGTTGCGGAACTGGAAGCCGAGCCCGGCCGGGACATTGGCCACCGCCGGGAAGGCGATGGACTGTGCCGTGGTGCCGGACCATACGACGCCGTTGCCGAGATCGGCCAGCGCCAGGGTGATGGCGCCGGTGCCGGTGACGATCTGGCGCTCGCCCGGGTCGATCCAGGCATAGACGTCGGCCGTGCCGGCCGGCAGCGAAACCAGGCTGCCG
This sequence comes from Alphaproteobacteria bacterium, assembly GCA_026400845.1. GTDB lineage: Bacteria > Pseudomonadota > Alphaproteobacteria > Acetobacterales > Acetobacteraceae > CAIYPH01. Next base: position 1,538 of record JAPLOH010000253.1, on the reverse strand, counting down.
GCATTGGACGAGGCGACGATATTGCCGGAGGGTCGCGTCAGTGTGCCGGGCGTGCCGCCATCGAAGCTGCCATAGCCCATCTCGTAGAAGCTGGTGCCGGCGATGACGTATTTGACCTGCACCGCGACGACGCCATAGGCGGCCTGGAATGAGCGTCGGGACGTGGCGGCAGCGTTCAAGGTGAGCGTGCCGGTACCGGTGGTGCCAGTGGACTGGTGGGCGCGCCAGGGAAGCAAGGGCATAGAGTTCTCCTGTTTAGGCGGCGAGGCTGCGGGCCATCAGAGCTTCGAGGACGGAGGCCAGGCGGCGGAGTTCGCTGAGGGTGGCGCTGGCGACGGTGAGTTGCTGGTCGCCATAGCGGGCGAAGACGTCGCGCAGCGCGTCGGTGCCATCGACCTGCGCCTGCAACAGGTTGGACAGCCCCGCCGGATCGCCGCCCTGGCTGGCAACGGCACCGGCGACCTCGGCGACCAGTGCTGCGTAGCGTTCCGACGTGCCAAGGAAGTCTCGCGCCACCGGCAGCACCTGCTGCGCCACCGCGGTGAAGTCGGACAGGGCGCCGCCGGCATCGAGGCTGTGGCGGGCGTCGTTCAACAGCGACAGCCCGGCGAAATAGCGTTGCTCGGGGGCGAGCGCCGATTGGTTGCCGATGGTCAGCTCGGTGAGCAGGGACTGCGACGCCCGCTTGCTGTCGGCCGCGTATTTCTCCTGGATCGCGAGACGCTCGGCGGCCAGGGTCTTCTCGATGTCGACCATGCGATCGGCGGCGTATTGGGTGCTGGCCAGCCCGATGGCAAGAATCTGATCGGTCATCTGCTGGCGCTCCTGCGCCGCCACGGTGTCGAAGGCCAGCAGGTCGGCCTGCACGGTGCCGCCGGTGGCGCGGAGATAGCGCACCTGCAAGCCGGCGGTCAGTGAACTGGCCTGCAGGTCGCGCCGGGCGGTCAAGTCGGCAATGCGGCGATCGCGCTCGGCAGTGAGGTCGCCCTCGGCCAGGGCGTAGTCCTGCGCCTTCTTGATCGCCGCGTCGTAGGTGTCGTTGACGCCCTTCAGGGCGCTGGCGAAGTCGTTGAGCGGCGCCTTCTCCATGATCGCCATGGTCTGGGTCAGGAAGGTGGTGAAGTCAGAGAGCTGGCTCGGATCGGTGAAGGCGCGGCCGGACAGTGCCGTGTTCAGCCGGTTGTCATTGGCGGCGCTGAAGCGGAGATTGCTGAACCCGGCAGCGAAGCTGGCGTAGTCGTGCTCCAAATTGGGGTCGTTGTTGCCGCCGACGATATAGGCGCCGGCCGCCTTCATGCCGGACTGCTGCATCCAGGTGTTGAAGGCGGCGATCTGCTGCTGTTCCTGGACGAATTGCTGCTGCGCCACCGGATCGACGTTGGCGGTGCGGAACCCGATCATGCCGGCATCGTCGCTGCCCAGCGTCCAGGACCAGCCGTGGTGCTTCGGGCCAGGCCCGAACATGCCACCGAGCCCACCGCCGGCGGCGCCCCCGATCAGGCCACCGATCAGGGTGCCGACGCCGGGGATCAGGCTGC
>JAPLOH010000196.1:9558-10308 GCA_026400845.1 Alphaproteobacteria bacterium | reverse complement strand
TCGGAGATCATCTTGCCGATCTCGGTCTCGCCGTTGGCGGAGATCGAGCCGACCTGGGCGGTCTCGGCCTGGGTGGTGATCTTGCGCGAGCGCTTCTTGAGCTCCTCGACGACCGCGATCACGGCCTTGTCGACGCCGCGCTTGAGGTCCATCGGGTTCATCCCGGCGGCGACGCCCTTGGCGCCTTCGCGGACGATCGACTGGGCCAGCACGGTGGCGGTGGTGGTGCCGTCACCGGCGATGTCGTTGGTCTTCGAGGCCACTTCGCGCACCATCTGGGCGCCCATGTTCTCGAACTTGTCGGCGAGCTCGATCTCCTTGGCGACGGTCACGCCGTCCTTGGTGATGCGCGGCGCGCCGAAGCTCTTGTCGATGACGACGTTACGGCCCTTGGGGCCGAGGGTCACCTTCACCGCGTCGGCGAGAATGTCGACGCCGCGGAGCATGCGGGCGCGGGCATCACCGCCAAAACGAACGTCTTTTGCAGCCATGTGCGTATTTCCTTAACAGGTATCGGATCGGTCGAGAGGCAGGAAGCAGGGAGACCCTTACTTCTTCTTCGCGGGCGTGCTCTCGATGATGCCCATGATGTCGGACTCTTTCATGATCAGCAGCTCTTCGCCGTCGATCTTGACTTCGGTGCCCGACCACTTGCCGAACAGCACGCGGTCACCGGCCTTGACGTCCAGCGCCACGATGGCGCCAGCCTCGTTGCGCGCGCCGGCGCCCGCGGCGATGACTTCGCCTTCC
>JAPLOH010000196.1:0-9535 GCA_026400845.1 Alphaproteobacteria bacterium | reverse complement strand
GGCGGCGGTGTCGGGGATGATAATGCCACCAGCGGTCTTTTCCTCGGCCTTGAGCCGACGGACCACGACCCGGTCATGCAGGGGACGGAACTTCATACGGATTGCTCCATGAACAATGATGCGCCACGGCCCCCAAGAGGCACCGAGCGCGTATAGGGGTGTTAGCACTCCCCCTCGGGGAGTGCCAGGACATCTAGGTGCTGATGCAGCGGGAGTCAAGCCGTGCCTGGCACTCTTTCGTGTCGAGTGCCAAATTGCGGAAATCAGCCATTTTCCGCCGTGCGGCTTCAGCCCGGCAGCTTCAGCCAGCCCGGTACCGCCGGCCGCAGCCGCGCCGGGCCGCACTCCAGCGCCGGGGCGCGGAGCGCCTCCAGCCGCAGCGTCGCCAGCCCGCGCCCGTCCCGCGACGAGCGCAGCGTGCCGACCTCGGCGCCCGCCAGCAGCACCGGCGTGCCGGCGTCCGGCGCCGCCCCCTCGATATCGACGCTCACCAGCCGCCGCTTCACCAGCCCGCGATACTTGGTCCGCGCCGTCAGCTCCTGGCCCATGTAGCAGCCCTTGGACCATGAGACGCCGTTCAACTCGTCGAACCCGGCCTCCAGCAGCACCGATTTCTCGGCCTCCATATCCGCCGAGCCGTCGGGCAGGCCGAGGCTCAGCCGGTGCCGGTCCCAGTCCTCGGCAGTGGCATTGGCGGCCATCGCCGGCGCCAGGATACGCCATCCCGCCGCCTCCACCCGCGGATCGGGCGCCGCGGTCGCGCCCGCCGGCGGCGCCGGGGCGCCATGCCACGCCACGAACACCGACAGCTCGGCCGACGCATCGCGAAGCGTCGCCTTCGCGCGCAGCCGGAACCGCCCCAGCCGCTGCACGATCATCGCCACCTGAAGCGCCTCGGCATCGAGCAGCAGCCGCGCGCCGTCCGACAATATGAAGAAGTCCGCCAGCCACTTGCCCTGCGGCGTCAGCAGCGCCGCCCACACCGCGCGGCCGGGCGCCGCCTGCGCCACGTCGTTGGACACCAGGCCTTGCAGGAAGGACACCCGGTCCTCCCCGCTGATCTCGATCACGCCGCGCGCCGGCAAATGGGCCACCTGAACCATGACCGGCACATGGTCGCGCCTCTGCCATACCGCAAGGCGTCGACTCCGGGAGACAGGCGCCGCGCGGCGATGCTACACACGCGATATGCAGACCCTGTTCCCCCCGAGCGACTGATGTGCGGCATCGCTGGCCTCATCCAGGCCCTCGGCGCGCCGCCGCCGAGCCTGTCGGTCATCGCGGCGCTCACCCGCGCCATCGCCCATCGCGGCCCCGATGGCTCCGGCCACACCGCGCATGGCAACGTGGTGCTGATCCACAACCGCCTCTCAATCATCGACTTGGTGACCGGCGACCAGCCCTTCTACGCCGGCACCGCCGCCATCGTCGCCAATGGCGAGATCTACAACTACCGCGAGCTGCGCCAGGAACTCCCCGGCGTCCACTTCTCGTCCAACTCCGATTGCGAGCCGCCGCTGCATCTCTGGCTGCGCGATGGCGCGGACTACGCAAGCCGCCTGCGCGGCATGTACGGCATCGCGATCCTCCAGCGTGCCGACGGCACCGTCACCCTGACGCGCGACCCCTTCGGCATCAAGCCGCTCTACATCGCCGAGACAGCCGACGGCGTCGCCTTCGCCTCCGAGGCGCAGGCGTTGCTCAACGCCGGCATCGTGCCGCGCGCGATCCGCAGCCAGGCGCGCGACGAGCTGTTCCAGATCCAGTTCACCACCGGCGCCGACACCATCTTCCCCGGCATTCGCCGCGTGCTGCCCGGCGAGACCATCGTCTGCCGCGACGGCCGCATCGTCGAGCGCCGCCGCCTCGCCGCCATCCCCGACGGCCCGCCCGAAACCATCACCGAAGCCGCAGCCCTCGCCCGGCTCGACCGCGCGTTGACCGAAAGCGTCGATCTCCACCAGCGCAGTGATGTGCCCTACGGCATGTTCCTCTCCGGCGGCATCGACAGCGCCACCATCCTCACCTTGATGGCCCGCCTCAACGACACGCCCGTGCTCGCCTTCACCGCCGGGTTCGCCCACCCCGGCGCCGCCGATGAGCGAGCCCAGGCGGCGCTGGTGGCGAAATCCCTCGGCGCGCGGCACGAAACCATCGAAGTCACCGAGGCGATGGTGTGGCAGCACCTCCCCGAGATCATCGCCTGCCTCGATGACCCCGTGGCCGACTACGCCATCATCCCCACCTGGTTCCTCGCCCGCCGCGCCGTGCAGGACGTCAAGGTGGTGCTCTCCGGCGAAGGCGGCGATGAAATCTTCGGCGGCTACGGCCGCTACCGCTCCGCCATGCGCCCTTGGTGGCTCGGCGGCAAGCGCATGCGCACCCGCGGCAATTTCGACCGTGTCGACGTGCTCCGCCACCGCCCCACCGCCTGGCGTGCCGGCATGGCAGCAGCTGAAGCCGCCGCCGACCGCCCCGGCCGCTCCCGCCTCATGCAGGCCCAGGAAGTCGACATGGCAGACTGGCTGCCTAACGACCTCCTCATCAAAATCGACCGCGGCCTGATGGCCCACGCCGTCGAAGGCCGCACCCCCTTCCTCGACAAAGGCGTCGCCGCCGCCGCCTTCGCCCTGCCCGACGCCCTGAAGGTGAACCGCGGCATGGGCAAATACCTGCTCCGAATGTGGCTCGCCCAAAACTGCCCGGCCGCCCAGCCCTTCGCCCCCAAGCAGGGCTTCACCGTCCCCATCGGCCAATGGATCGGCAACCAGGGCGACCGCCTCGGCCGCCTCGTCGCCGCCCAACCCGGCATCGCCGAAATCGCCCACCCCGAAAAAGTGCGCTCCCTCTTCCGCCAATCCAACGCCCGCCGCCACGGCTTCGCCGCCTGGACACTCTTGTTCTACGCTCTGTGGCACCGCGCCCACATCCTCGGCTTGCCCCCGACTGGCGATGTGTTCGAGGCGTTGGGCGCTTCGGCGGGTTAGGGTCGGGCAAGAACGCAAGGCTCCGCCGGCAAAGGGGCAGTGGCCCCTTTGAACCCATCACTGCTCGCGGCTGGGGCGCTGGCCTTCAGGCGACAATTCCGTTCGTTGCGTAAGAGAGTAGGCGCTGTGTTGGCGCGCGCGTCAAAAATCCCGCGGGCCAACGTGGGGTCTACGGATCGCGTTTGTTCTTGCAATGCCTTTCGTCAATGCGCAAACTGCGAGCCACACAGTCGACTTGCAACCCACCCGAAACGACCCGGAGTGCGATATGCTCAAGCCTCGCGAACGTCCATTTTCCGCAAAGAGCAGGTGTGTAATCGGAGCGCTTGTCGGGGCGCTCAGCCTAGGCCTGGGATCGAGCGCGAATGCGATTCCCGGCTACAATTTAAGATTCTACGATGAGAACGGCACTACGTCGGTTGGCGTGACAGCAGATAGTCAGATTGTTGGAATGGGTCAACAAACATCGATAAATGGCGGAAGGAATTTTATATCTACCCCAGAGGGTATAAATGTAATCGATGGAGGCATCAACGGATTTTACCAAGCTACAAATGTTAGCGATAACGGAAAGGTTACTGGGTTTCAAGTTATGAGCGCAGGTCCGTCAGGCAGCGGAGGATATTCGAGAGGATACACGTATATAAATGGGTCATATTCTTATTTTGATGCCCCAAACGCATATAATACCACGCGACCAGAGGGTATCAACAATGCCGGACAGGTCGTGGGGTTTTCTGTTGATGTGGAACTTCATGCTCATGGGTTCCTTCTGACAGGAAACGTGTTCACATCACTCGACGTTCCTGGGGCCACTGACACCTATGCTATGAGCATAAATTCTTCAGGGGACATTGTCGGATATTTTAGGGACGCAGGTGGGCAAAATCACGGTTTTCTTCGAACCTCGTCCGGTCTGATAAATCTCGATGTACCAGGAGCTACCAACACGACAATAGTAGATATAAATGATGATGGACAAATTACTGGTCAGTATCAGGATATCTCAGGATCACTGCGTGGATTCAGATATGCTTCAGGAGCATATTACTCAATCGATGGCATCGGCTCCGTCAACTATACAGAACCAGAGAGCATCGGGTCTGATGGTCAAATTGTTGGGTATTATTTTGATGCCATTGGCTACCGGCACGGATTTGTTAACACATTGGGCGCAACGACGACATTAGACGTTCCTGGAGCTTCAGAAACCATCTTAACGGATATTAGCCCATCAGGTGTCATTTCTGGGCATTACGCTGGTAATAGCGGGTATACGATTGCATTTCTCGCCACGCCAGTGGCAGTGGCAGCCCCCGAGCCTCGGTCATCCGTGATGCTTGCCAGTGCGCTCGCTATTCTACTCTTGTTTGCCCGCAATCGACATGGCCACGTGTTCTTACCGAAGGTCACCGCTTCGATTTGGCAGACGACCGCCCATAGCCTACGCGTTCGATGCTGAATTGTGTGCCGACGGATGGTGTCTTGATTGGCAACCTTATGAGGTGGCAGGCTGATGAACCCAGCGCCAATCCAGCACCCGCTGCCACGACTTTGCCGCCTGCACAGTCGCTGTCTGCAAGCACTCGCGCCGTGTTCGAAGTGCTGAGGGTTTCGTCGGGTGCAATTGGATGGCAGGATGGAACGACGCTTTCCTAACCAGCCCACTTGCCAGATTCAGCGAAGCTTCACCCGTTTGCCTGGTTTCCGCCCGTCAGGCACTACCCGCAGCCGCGCCGATGTGCCACGGTACTGTGTCGGCGCCCCCGCCGCGGTAGCCGGTGATCGCCTCCAGCCCCATCGGCGCCACCCCGAAAGGAGACGCATAAGTCTCCCCGTAGAGCGGGGTTGCCTGCGACCGATCCGTCACGCCGACCAACACACGGGGAACCACGTGATACGCGTTGAAGGCGTCCCGATTGTCGCGCAATGTTATCTCGCCCTCGACGCCGCTGCGTACGAAGGTGAACACCGAATGCGGCAGATGGCGGCGCGCCTCCTCCTCGAAATCATCGAGGCAGTAGACGCGCCGCAGACGCCGAGGCGAGCTCATTTCGGAGGGTATCGGCGCAGCGCGTTCTCGTTGACGTCAATTCCCCAGCCAGGACCGTCCGGGATCACCATTTCACCGTCCTCGAATTTCACCTCAGTGGTAAACAGTTCGTCCCGCCAGGGAGCGCTGTCGATGTCGATCTCCATGACCTTGATGTTCGGCACCGCGGCACAGAAGTGAGCCGATATCGCGGAGGAAAGATGCCCGTGGTAGTTGTGCGGCGCGCAAGCCAACTCGAAGCTTTCCACCATCGATGCGATCTTCAATGATTCCGACCAGCCGTTCCAAAGCAAGTCCACGATGGCGAAATCTGCCGATTTCTGCTCCAGGAACGGCCGGAAGCCGCGCCGTCCGGTGATCGATTCCAGCGACGCGATCGGCACAGGCGATTTCTGCCTGATGTCGGCCAGCGCCGGGGCGTCCCACATATCCATCTCAAGCCATGTCATGTCGAAACGCTCGATGGCCCGCGCGATGCGGATGTACCCTTCTGACTTGAAATGGTAGTTGCAGTCCAGGTGAAGATTCATGCTCGGCCCCGCACCTTCGCGGAACGCGCCCAGGGTGGCAACGATGCCTTCCAGCGTGTGTCGTTCAAGGTTCAGCGCTGCGTGACCCTCCTGATCGCCATAGCCTTGCATCTGACGTGTCAGCTTGCCGTCGATGAGGTGGAAGCAATTGGTCTTGAGCCCCTTGAACCCTTTCGCCTTCACCTCGGCACCCAGCGCCGTGATATCATCCAGCGTATGGATCTGCGGCGTGCCCAGCCGCCCGCGCATCGTCATCCGGTACGATCCACAATGCGACCAGTAGACGGGTACCCGCGTGCGCACCGGTCCGCCAAATAGCGCGTATATCCCACAGCGCCATTTCGATCGCCGCGTTGGCTCGCTGGTTCATCCCGCCCGGAGCCTGGACGGTCTGCTGATAGAGTTGAGTGGCTATCTTCTGCACCGGCAGTGGGTCTTTGCCGATCAGTTGCGCCCCGTTCGCCTGGATCACGGTGCTAAGGGCTTTGCTGCCGCTGCCCTCGTTGAACTCCGCCCAGCCGATCAACCCAGCGTCAGTGGTGATCTTCAAAAAGGAGAAATGGCCCGTGCCCGAGGCGGCATGCAGGTCTTGGATGGCGGTGATCTTCATGTGCGGTACTCCCCTGACGCGATCCGGCCGACTGCCGCCGTCTCAATGATATCGCCGCGGCGTCTCATTGCGCTATCAAATGCCCTTCTGTTGAACTCATTATACCAGAGGCTGACAGCACACAAGAAGCGCCAGGGCTACCCCACGCACTCCATCCGATGGCGGCGGCGCGTGGAAAACTGGTGTGATATCTTGACATGTCTCGGGGAGCATGGTTCGATTGTCGGGTTGAGCGGGGTATGAGGTGATGGCGGGATCTGGCAAGCAGGCGACACCATCCCGCCATTTCCGGGTCGCGATTATTGGCGTCGGTTTCAGCGGTCTGGTCGCCGCGGCCGCTCTACGCAAGATGGGTATCGACGAGATCACGTTGTTCGAGCGCTCCCCGAGCATCGGCGGGACTTGGTGGGAGACTACCAACCCCGCATCTGAGGTTGACACGCCGCCCCACCTCTATTCCGTCTCGTTCACTCGCTACGGTTGGACGCGCCTTCATCCAAGACAGCCGGAAATTCTCGCCTACCTCGAGCATGTGGTCGATGTATTGGACCTGCGCTCGCGAGTCCAACTGGCCACAGGCATCGCCGCCGTAACCTGGTCTGACAAGCGACAACTGCAGTCCGTCATAACCCAGTGTGGAGAGACGCTGGAATACGAAGCGGGCATCTCTGCTGTTGGATTCTTCAACACTCCGCGCCTCCCCACCTGGCCAGAACTATCTAATTTCGATGGGGATATGGACCACTCGGCGCGGTGGCCGTCCAGCACTGACCTTCGTGGCAAGGATGTCGGTGTGGTCGGCACTGGATCGACCGCCAAGCAGATCGTCGCTGAGACGGCGAATGTCACTCGTAATGTTACGGTATTCTCACATGATCCCAACTGGGTAATACGTAAGAACAATCGCGCGGTGACCGAGCGGGAGCGCGCCTGGCTTCGTGTGCCGCTGTTCTATCGACTGCGCCGGTTGAAGCACTTCAGTGCTTATGCGTGCATGTGCTTTGGCGGCGGTTACGATGCGCCGGGTAGTACCAAGAACGCCAAGGTGAACGGTGCGTCCATGCACTACCTGCGTAGCGCGCTTGCCGCCCGGCCAGAGATCATGGATGTCGTAACCCCCCGCTACCCATTTCACGGCAAGCGCAGTGTTGTCAGCGACGACTACTACGACGCCCTGTTGCAGCCGAATGTTTCACTCGCGCCGAGTGTCGTTGGGGTCGTTCCTGAGGGACTGGTCGACGCTGGCGACGCCACCCATCCATTGGACGTTGTGGCGCTGGCTACCGGCTTCGAGGCCTCAAGCTTCCTCCCCTGCCTCAAAGCCGCTGGACGCGACGGTCGTGACCTGCATGCCGCCTGGCACGGCGAGCCGGCGGCGCTGCTCGGCGTATGCTTTCCCGGGTTCCCGAACTTCTTTATGCTGTGCGGACTCAACACAAATGGATCATCGGTCGTGTACCTTCTGGAGTCGCAGGTAGAGTTTATCGCGAAGTCGTTGCACGACCTCAGGGCAGCCATGCCACCGCTATTGAACCTGATCCGCGTATCTTTGGCTGGTACAATGCCTGGCTGCAGGATCGGCTGGCGCGCATGACCTGGGCGACCACCTCCAACTACTTCAAGGCTGCCAGCGGCCGCATCGTCACCCAATGTCCGTTCACGGGCACGCTCAATTGGGTTATGTCGCGTGCATTGCGCCGCATCAGCATGCATCTGGTCGATGCGCAAGGACGCGCGGTCGGACTGGCCTTCCCCCGCGCGCTCGGCTTCTGGGCCTTTTGCCAGTTTTTCTCTCTCCGGAAATGGTCATAGCCTGCGATGGACGGTACCGAGATCATCACCCGCCGGAAGCTGTCCCAAGAGGTGTTGGACCGGCTGATAGCGGCGATCCAGAGCAACGAATTTCCGCCCGGCGCTAAACTCCCGTCGGAGCGGGATTTGATGGCACGTTTCGGCGTCGGTCGCCCGGCGATCCGCGAGGCGGTGCAAGCGTTGAACCAGATGGGCCTTGCGCGTATCGCCCATGGCGAGCGTTCACGCATCATCCTACCCACCCCGAACGGCGTCATTGACCAAATTTCAGCCGCTATGGTGCAACTCCTAGCGGTGAACCCGCGCGGGTTGGATGACTTGAAGCAAGCGCGCGTGATGTGTGAGGTTGGGTTGGCGCGCATTGCTGCGACTGAGCCGACACCGGCGGGGCTGGAGCGACTGCGCGTCACGCTTGCTGCCAGCGAAGCTGCGATCGGCAAACGCGAAGCCTTCGTCGCCGCAGACATGGCATTCCATGAGGCCATCGCGGAAATGTCGGGCAACGCCCTAATCGCTGCCTTCAGTGCCGGCATGCTGGCGTGGCTGACTCGCTTCCGGCGCGGCATGGTCTCCGTGCGCGGTGCCGATCGCCTGACGATTTCGGAACACCAACGCATCTACTCCGCCATCGCCGCCGGCAAGCCGGACGATGCGGCTCAGGCGATGACCGAGCATCTGACCCGCGCCAATGCGCTCTATGCTGCGCTGACTCGGCGCGGACCCGACGCCGACGCTGAGCTCGGGCCCCGCCGCCCCCCCCGTACCCGTCGACAGTAGCAATCGTCCGCAGCTTCCCGGTCTGCATAAAATCGAGCCTCATCGTATCATCATACCAGTACAACGCATGCTTATGGCAACGGCGGGAGATGTGGTGATACGGAACAATCCGATCAAGGCGCGGCCGGCGGCCACGGCTTCGGTACCATGGTCTTCGAGTTCTTCACTCCTGGCATGGCCCAGATTATGGCCGCGCAGGTGCGGAGTTCGCCATCTTCGACATGGAGCACAGTGGAATTGGTCTCGAGACGATCAAGCAGAAGATGGCGTATGCCCGCTTCACCTCCTGCCTGCCGATGGTCTGGGTACCCACTATCGCCTATTCCACAATAACCCAGGCCCTGGATGCCGGTGCGCTCGGCATCATGGCGCCGGTGGTCGAGACGTCAGCGCAAGCCGAGCTACTGGTCGCTGCCACCCGATACCCGCCGGCCGGGATTCGCGATGCGGCTGTTGGTGTCGCGCATAATAATTACGATATAGGTTCTATTTCCGACAAGATCGCAGCGGCCAACGCGCGTACGCTGGTGATCGCGACGATCGAAACAGCGGTGGGGTCGAGAATGTCGATGCGATCGCCGCCGTGCCTGGCGTGGATGTGCTTCGGCTCGGCCATTTCGACCCCGCAGAGAGTGGCGGCATGAGAGAACTGCTGCTGCCGTGGTGCCGCTCCGGTTGGGCTACGCCCGCCCTGCGCGCCAGCACGGCAGCAGCAATACGTGCGTATCAACCGGCAGGCGATCCACCTGACGGAACCGAAACGCTG
>JAPLOH010000202.1 GCA_026400845.1 Alphaproteobacteria bacterium | reverse complement strand
CTGTCGGGGAGGAAGCCGTCACCATCGGCGAGCGCCACGAAGGCGCCAGCGAGGGCGGGGAATTTGCGCGTCACCCGGCCCCGATGGATGTCGCCCACCCCATCGGGGCTGCCGGGCCGCCAGATCGCCGCATCAACCAGCGTGCCGTCCCAGGCGGCGACGCGCACTTCGCCGGGACTCGCGCGGGCCAAAATTCTCACGGCAGCCTGTAGCCGGCGCCGCGCAGAACCTGGGCGGTCACGAACAGCGGCAGTCCGATGACGTTCGAGTGGCTGCCGGACAGAAACCGTATGAAACCCGCCGCGCGGCCCTGGATGGCATAGCCGCCGGCCTTGCCGCGCCATTCGCCGGAGGCGAGATAGTCCCGGATCTGCGCCGGTGTGAGGCGGGCGAAAGTGACCACGCTGTCGCACACCCGGTGCGTACGGGCGCCGCCGGGGGCGATGAGAGTAACGCCAGTGAGCACGTGGTGGCGGCGGCCGGACAGCAGATCGAGGCACATCGCCGCTTCCGCTTCCGTCTCGGCCTTTGGCAGCACCCGGCTTCCGCAGGCGACCACGGTATCGGCGGCCAGCACGAAGGCGCCCTCGGTCGCCGCCGCTGCTGCCTTGGCATCGGCCAGGCGGGCAGCCAGCAGGCGTGGGGCTTCGGCCTTGCGGGGCGTTTCGTCGATATCGGTGGCGACCACGGCGTCGGGCGTGATGCCGATCTGAGCCAGCAGAGCGAGGCGCCGCGGACTGGCCGAGGCCAGGATCAGCCTCACCAGCGCCGGCCTATTTGAACCGGAACGTGATCCGCCCCTTGGAGAGATCGTACGGCGTCATCTCCACATTGACCCGGTCCCCCGCGAGCACGCGAATGCGGTTCTTGCGCATCTTGCCGCTGGTGTGGGCGAGGATCGTGTGTTCGTTGTCGAGTTTCACACGGAACATGGCGTTGGGCAGAAGCTCCATCACCATTCCGCTGAACTCGATCATGTCTTCTTTCGACATGGATAATGTGAGTCCTAAAGGTTAGTTGGGCCGCAACATGGTTCCATGGGACGGTCAGGTCAAGCGAAGTCGCATGGCGACGCTTTTGGCATGCGCCCCGAGCCCCTCCGCCTCGGCCAGCGCGACGGCCGCCGGACCGATTTCGGCCAGCGCCAGGGCGGGGTCAGCCACGCCGGCGGAACTGATCCAGGTGGTCCGCTTGAGGAAATCGAAGACCGAGAGGCCGCTGGCGAAGCGGGCGGAACGGCCGGTCGGCAGCACGTGGTTGGGCCCGCCGACGTAGTCGCCGATCGCCTCGGGGCAGGCGCGGCCGAGGAAGGCGGCGCCGGCGTGGCGGATGCGGGCGAAAAACGCCTCGGGGTCCGGCAGCATCACCTGCAAATGCTCGGGCGCCAGGCGATCGACCAGCGAGATGGCTTCCTCGAAGCTCCGCACCAGAATGACCGCCCCATGCGCCGCCCAGGAGGCCCCCGCGATCGCCGCCCGCGGCAGGATCGCAAGCTCGGCGGCAACGGCAGCTGCCACGGTCTCGGCGAAGCCAGCATCATCGGTGATGAGGATCGCCTGCGCCGCCTCGTCATGCTCCGCCTGGGCCAGCAGGTCGATCGAAACATGGCGCGGATCGTTCGCTCCGTCGGCGACGATCACCACCTCGGAAGGCCCTGCGATGCTGTCGATGCCGACGCGCCCGAATACCTGGCGCTTGGCCTCGGCGACGTAAGCATTGCCGGGGCCGACGATGCGATCGACCGGGGTGATCGTCGCTGTCCCATAGGCCAAAGCCGCCACCGCCTGGGCGCCACCGACGCGATAGATCTCGCTCACCCCGGCACGCCTTGCGGCGGCCAGCACCAGCGGGTTCAGCACCCCATCCGGCGTCGGCACGCACATCGCCACCCGGCCGACCCCGGCGGCGCGCGCGGGGATGGCGTTCATCAGCACGGAGGAGGGATAGGCCGCCTTGCCGCCAGGTACGTAGATGCCGACGGCATCGAGCGCCGTCCAACGCATGCCGAGCGTGAGGCCGGTGTCGTCCGGCAACACCAGATCGGCCGGGAGTTGGGCGCGGTGGAACCGCTCGATGCGGGTCGCCGCGAGGTCGAGCGCCGCCATCAGCGCGGCGGGGATGGAGGCCACCGCGGCGTCGATTTCGTCCGTGGTGATAGCGAGGCGATCGGCCGTGATCTCCATCCGGTCGAACCGGCCCGTATACTCGCACAACGCCGCATCGCCGCGGGCCCGCACATCGGCGATGATGGCGGCCACCACATCGCCCACCGTCTCGGTGGTCTCCCGCGCCTCGTCGAGCAGGGCAGCGAAATCGGCGGCGAAACCGGGGGCGGCGGTGGAAAGCCGCTTCATGCCGCCAGCGCCGCGCGGAACTTGGCGATCCAGGCGCCGATCTCCTCCGGACGCGTTTTCAGCGCCGTGCGATTAACGATCAACCGGCTGGTCACCTTGGCGATCACCTCGGTCTCCACCAGCCCATTGGCCCTCAGCGTCGAGCCAGTGGCGACGAGATCGACGATCAACCGCGTGAGGCCGAGCGCCGGCGCCAACTCCATCGCGCCGTTGAGATGCACAATCTCCGCCTGCACCCCCCGGCTGGCGAAATGCCGCCGCGCGATATTGGGATATTTCGAGGCCACCCGAACCCGCGACCACTCGCGCGGATCGTCGGTCCCCGCGGTTGCCACCGGCTCGGCCACCGAAACCCGGCACGGCCCGATCCCAAGATCGAGCGGCGCGTAGATCTCGGGGTAATCGAACTCCATCAGCACATCGGCCCCGCAAATGCCGATCTGTGCCGCGCCATGCGCCACGAAGGTCGCGACATCGAAGCTGCGCACCCGCACCACGTCCAGTGCGGGGTCCTCGGTCGGGAAGCGGAGATGCCGGCTGTCCTCGTCGTTCCAGCCGGCGCCGGGATGGATGCCGGCGCGATGCAGCAACGGCGCGCATTCGCGCAGGATGCGGCCCTTGGGCAGCGCGAGGATGAGCGGCGTGGCAGTGTCGGGCGCGAAGGCCGCGTCCCGGAAGGCGATGGTCATGGCGTCGTCCCAGGCTGGGTGCGCTGGAGCTACACCCGCGGCCGCGACCGAGGAAGTAGCCGATCGACAAGGCTGCCGCGACGCAGCATGCTGCCTCCGCATTTGATGGAGGCGGCCATGGGCCTGAACGCACTCAACCACTTCACCATCCGCACCGCGGACCTGGAGCGCACCAAGAGCTTCTATACCGAAATCCTCGGCCTCCCGGTCGGCTACCGGCCGCCGCTCGGTTTCCCCGGCTACTGGCTCTATTGCGGCGACGTGCCGACCGTCCATCTGATCGGCCCGCGCGAGAGCGACCCCGCCCCCCGCGCCAGCGGCCCCACCGGGCTGTTCGACCATATCGCCTTCTCCTGCACCGGCCTGGCGGAGATGCGCGCCAATCTCGCCAAGCACGGCATCGCCTACGAAACCCGCATCATCCCGCGCGACAAGCAGACCCAGCTTTTTCTGCATGACCCCGACGGCATCGCCGTTGAGCTGAACTTCCCGCCCAACGAAACCACGGAGGCCTGAGCCATGCGCCGTCGCACCCTCCTCGCCAGCACCGCCGCCACCTTGGCGGCGCCGCGCATCGGCAACGCCCAGGCCGCCAAAGCCCTGCGCTTCGTGCCCGATGCCGACCTCGCCATTGTCGACCCCATTATCACCACCTCCTACCAAACCCGCGACCACGGGTTCATGGTGTTCGACACGCTCTACGGGCAGGACAACGAGTACCGCATCCGCCCGCAAATGGTCGAAGGCCACACCGTCGAAAACGACGGCAAAACCTGGAAGCTCACCCTCCGCCCCGGCCTCAAATTCCACGACGGCGAGCGCGTCCTCGCCCGCGACGCCGCCGCCTCCGTCTCCCGCTGGGGCAAGCGCGACAGTTTCGGCCAGGCCCTGATGTCCCGCGTCGAGGAGATCTCGGCGCCCGATGACCGCACCATCCAGATCCGCCTCAAATCCCCCTTCGCCCTCCTGCCCGACGCGCTCGGCCACTACTCGCCCTCGATGTGCGCGATCATGCCGGCCCGCCTCGCCGAGACCGACGCCTCCAAGCCGATTTCCGAGATGATCGGCTCCGGCCCCTATCGCTTCAAGGCCGATGAGCGGGTGCCGGGCTCCCGCGTGGTCTACGTCAAGAACACCGACTACATCCCCCGCAACGAGCCCTCCGAGCGCACCGCCGGCGGCAAGGTCGTGCATATCGAGCGGGTGGAGTGGGTGATCATGCCCGACACCGCGACGGTGGCCAACGCGCTGGTCAACGGTGAGATCGACTGGTGGGGGACGCCTGCGACCGACCTGCTGCCGCTGCTCAGGAAATCCCGCAACGTCGCCTTCACCACGCTGATCCCGACCGGCTCCATCGCCACCATGCGGTTCAACCACCTGCAACCGCCCTTCAACAACCCGGCCATCCGCCGCGCCATCGTCCACGCCGTGAACCAGGCCGACTACATGACGGCCGTCCAAGGCGAGGACCGCGCCACCTGGCGCGACGGCGTCGGTTATTTCTGCCCGGGCACCCCGATGGCGAGCAGTGCGGGGATGGAGAACCTCACCAGCCCGCGCAATCTCGACGCGGTGAAGAAGGAGCTCGAAGCCGCCGGCTACAAAGGCGAACGCGTCGTGCTGTTCGGCCCGATGGACATCCCCTCCACCAAGGCCCTCGCCGAGGTAACGGCGGACATGCTGAAGAAACTCGGCATGAACCTCGATTTCCAGGCGATGGACTGGGCCACCGTCGTCCAACGCCGCGTCAAGCAGGACCCGGTTGACCAAGGCGGCTGGTCGATCTTCCAGACCTCCTGGGGCGGCGTCGACCAGTTCAACCCCGCCGTCCACGCCTTCCTGCGCGGCAACGGCAAGGACGGCATCATGGGCTGGCCGATCAGCCCGCGCATCGAAGAACTCCGCAACGACTGGTTCGCCGCCCCCGACCTCGCCGCCCAGAAGAAGGTCGCCGAGCAGATGCAGCTCCAGGCCTTTCAGGACGTCCCCTACATCCCCCTCGGCCAGGCCCTCGGCGCCTCGGCGCACCGGGCGGAACTGAAGGGCGTCCTGACCGGCCTGCCGCTGTTCTGGAACATCACGCGGGGGTAGGGCGGGCAGCGTTTTCCGCTGATTTCAGCAATTTCAGTGTGTTGCTCACTTCCCAACGCGGCCTCGCGGCAACGGTTGTAGAAGCCGCTTCGCCGGCCGTCGGACATTGAACAAATCCTTCCAGAGTCCGAAGGTGAGCAGAGTTGCTTGGCTTCCGCTCGGCTCGCGATGCATTTTCAACCCTCGTGCAGCAGCCTCATGGTGTGTCTTGACTGATATCAGTCGGCGGTGTCCTGGTCCTTGCGGAACTGGGCGGTGGGGTAGACGCCGAGGATGCGGGTTTCGCGGGAGAAGAAGGTCAATTCCTCCAGCGCCCGGCGCAAAGCGGGCTGCTCGGGATGGCCTTCGACGTCGCACAGGAACTGGGTGGCGGAGAACTGGCCGCCGACCATGTAGCTTTCCAGCTTGGTCATGTTGATGCCGTTGGTGGCGAAGCCGCCGAGCGCCTTGTAGAGCGCGGCGGGCACGTTGCGCACGCGGAAGACGAAGGTGGTCATCAGCCCCGCCTCGTCCGGCCGCGAGGCGCGGGGCGCGCGGGAGAGCACGTAGAAGCGGGTCGTGTTGTGCGCGGCGTCCTCGACGTTGCGGCGGAGGATTTCGAGGCCGAACAACTCGCCGGCCAGCGAGGAGGCGATGGCGCAGTCCTCGGGGTTGCCCCATTGCGC
Organism: Alphaproteobacteria bacterium; assembly: GCA_026400845.1. GTDB lineage: Bacteria > Pseudomonadota > Alphaproteobacteria > Acetobacterales > Acetobacteraceae > CAIYPH01. The sequence goes on along the minus strand of JAPLOH010000202.1, from coordinate 6,003 downwards.
CACCAGCTCGGCCGAGCCCGCGGTGTCGAGCTCGATGACGGCGGTGAGGCCGAGATCCTTGAGGATGGTGCGCACCTGGCCGAGGGCGACGGGGTGAGAGTGGGCGCGCTTGAGGCCGGCAATGGTGGCGCCCTTGAGGCCGAGCAGGCAGTGCTCGACGCGCTGGAAGGCCTCGCCGATCACGAAAAGGCCGGATTCGGGCAGCAGATGGTGCATGTCGGGCACCCGGCCGGCGAGACTGTTCTCGATCGGCATCATCGCCAGTTCCGCCGCCCCAGCGCGGACAGCTGCCATGGCGAGTTCGAAGCTGTCGCAGGGCAGCGTCGTCCAGCCCGGATAGGCCTTGCGGCAGGCGAGATCGGAGTAGGCCCCGGGCCTCCCCTGGAAGGAGATGGTGCGGCTTGCGTCGGGCATGATCGGGGAACTTCCGGTTATCGGGGCGTGAGAATCGCGCGGGCGCGATCGAGGTCGGCGGGCGTATCGACGCCGAAGGGGGCATGTTCGACGCGGGCGCAGGCGATGCGCATGCCGGCCTCCAGCGCGCGGAGTTGTTCGAGGCTTTCGCGGCGCTCCAGCGGCGATTCCGGCAAAGCCACGAAGCGGGCGAGTGCCGCGCGGCGAAAGGCGTAGATGCCAATATGGTGCCAGCGCGGCCCGTCGCCGGAGGGGATGGCGGCGCGGGAGAAATACAGCGCCGGGGCGATCATGCGGTCGCCGTCGAAGGCGCAGGCGGCCTTCACCACGCTCGGGGAGTTGGCCTCCTCCTCGCTGGTGATGGGAGCGACCAGGGATGCGATGTCGATCGCCGGGTCTTCCAGCGGCGCGAGTACGGCGCGGAGATATTCGGGCGGGATGGTCGGCAGATCGCCTTGCAGGTTCACCACCACGTCATGCCTTCCCTGCGGGTCGAGACTGGCGAGGGCTGCGGCCACCCGGTCCGAGCCGCGGGGCAGCCCAGGGTCGGTCAGCACGGCGATGCCGCCGGCGGCGTGGACGGCGTCGGCGATCTCCTGCTCGGCGCAGGCCACCGCGACGGGGCCGATCCCGGCCTCGCGCCCGCGGTCCAGCACGTGGACGATCATCGGCTTGCCGGCGATGTCGGCCAGCGGCTTGCCGGGCAGGCGGGAGGCGGCCATGCGCGAGGGGATCACCACGATCGGGTTCATGTGCGTTGTCTCATTGGGCGTCCCCTTTACCGATCCGTCGCAATAGCGGTATGGCGTGGGTTGATGGCGCCGCCCGCCTTGCCTATGGTGCGGCGCAGCTTAGGTAACCGCCCTGCGTCGCGCAACGTGACCGCGATTGGTGATTCGGGGTGGAAGTGATGGCCGATCCGATTGCGCACGGGGTATTCGTCTGATGGATAGCATGGAGTTGAACAAGGGTATTGCCGCGGTCCTGGTGGCCGGCATCACCTTCTTCGTCTGCGGCGTGGTTGGCAGGACCCTCGTGGCTCCCCACCATCTGCATGAGAGCGCGATCAAGATCGAAATCGCCGATATCGCCCCGGCCGGCGCCAAGGAAGAGGCGCTGGCGCCGATCGGTCCGATGCTCGCCACCGCCGATGCCAAGGCCGGCGAGGCCAATGCCAAGAAGCTGTGCGCCGCCTGCCACACCTTCACCGAGGGCGGCAAGGCCGGCGTTGGCCCCAACCTCTACAACATCGTCGCCCACAACCGCGCCGCCATCGCCGGCTTCGCCTATTCGAACGGGCTGAAGGCCAAGGCCGGCGTGTGGGGCTACGAGGACCTCAACGCCTGGCTGAAGAAGCCGGCCGCCTTCTCTGCCGGCACCAAGATGGCCTTCGCCGGCATCAACAACGACAAGCAGCGCGCCGACATGGTCGCCTATCTGCGCAGCCTTTCGGCCTCACCCGCGGCGCTGCCGTAAGCCAATTGTGACGCTCCCCGATCTCGACCTGCTGCTCCGCACCGCCGAGGCGGGGGCGGATGCGGCCGGCGCGGTGATCCGGCCGTTCTTCCGGGCGGGGGTGACCACGGACGACAAATCCGACGACAGCCCCGTCACCATCGCCGATCGCAATGCCGAGCAGGCCCTGCGGGCGTTGATCGGGGCCGAATTTCCCGATCACGGCATCCTCGGCGAAGAATACGGCCTCACCAACGAAACGGCCGGGCTGCGCTGGGTGCTCGACCCCGTCGACGGAACCCGCGCCTTCATCACCGGACGGCCGATTTTCGGCACCCTCATCGCGCTGCTCGCCGATGGCGTGCCCATCCTCGGCATCATCGACCAGCCGGTGACCGGGGAGCGCTGGATCGGTGCCGCCGGGCGGCCCACCACGTTCCGCGGCCCCTTCGGCGGCACGGCCGGCACGCGGCGCTGCCCGAAACTGGGCGACGCCGAATTGTCGGTGACCAGCCCCGAGATGTTCGAGGCGCATGACCGCGCCGCCTGGGCCCGCCTCCAGGTCGCCTGCCGGCGCACCACCTATGGCGGGGACTGCTACGCCTACGGGCTGCTCGCGCTGGGGCAGATCGACGTGATCCTCGAATCGACCATGAAAATCTGGGACTGGGCGGCGCTCGTCCCGGTGATCGAAGGCGCCGGCGGGCGCATTACCGACTGGGCGGGCCGCACGCTCACGCCGGACAGCGACGGCCACATCCTCGCCGTCGGCGATGCCGCGCTGATCGATCCGGCGATTTCGCACCTGAACGCTTGACCTGGAGCGCCGGGCAATGTCCACCTTCCCCGTGACGATGGAAGGGAGGAAAATCGTGCGTTTCCTGGCCGCTGCCCTGCTTGTGTTGCTGAGCATTCCCGCGCTGGCGCAAACCCCGTCGCATGGCGTCTCGATGTCCGGCGCATTGCAACTGCCGGCCGGCTTCGCCCATTTCCCCTACGTCAATCCCGACGCCCCGAAAGGCGGCGAGATTTCGCTCGGCACCGTCGGCACCTTCGATAGTTTCAACGGTTTCGTGCTGCGCGGGGTCGCCGCCGGCGAAATCGGCCGCATCTACGACACGCTGCTGCGCGACTCCGCCGACGAGGCCTCCACCGCCTATGGCCACATCGCCAGCAGCCTGACGCTGGCCGCCGACCGCCGGGCCGTCACCTTCGCGCTGCGGCCCGAGGCGCGCTTCCATGACGGCCGGCCGATCACCGCCGAGGATGTCGCCTGGACCTTCAACACGCTGCGCGAACAGGGGCGGCCGCAATACAAGCAGTACTATGCCGATATCACCGCGGTCACCGTCACCAGCCCCACCACCGTCACCTTCACCTTCCGCACCGCCGAGAACCGTGAATTGCCTCTCATCCTCGGCCAGCTCGTCGTGCTGCCGAAACACTGGTGGGCCGGGCGCGATTTCAGCCGCGGGCTGACCGAGGCGCCGCTCGGCTCCGGTCCATATCGTCTCGAAAGTTTCGAGCTCGGGCGCTCCACCGTGATGGCTCGGGTGCCGAACTACTGGGCGCGCGACCTCGGGACGTCCAAGGGGATGTACAATTTCGAGCGCATCCGCACCGAATACTACCGCGACTCCACGGTCGCGATGCAGGCCTTCAAGGCCGGCAAGATCGACTTCCGCCGCGAGAACATCTCCAAGAACTGGGCCACAGCCTATGATTTCCCCGCCGTCGAGAAAGGGCTGGTGAAGAAGGAGATCTTCCGCCACCGCCTGCCGACCGGCATGCAGGGGTGGATGATGAACACCCGCCGCCCGATGTTCGCCGACCCCCGCGTGCGCCGCGCCATGGCCGAAGTGTTCGACTTCGAGTGGACCAATCGCAACCTGTTCTTCGGCGCCTATACCCGCACCCAGAGTTATTTCTCCAATTCCCCCCTCGCCGCCACCGGCCTGCCCGAGGGCGCCGAGAAAACGCTGCTGGAGCGCTACCGCGGCAAAATCCCCGACAGCGTTTTCACCGAGACCTTCCGCCTGCCGGTCACCGATGGCTCCGGCAACAACCGCGACGGGCTGCGTGCCGCGCTGGCGCTCCTCAAGCAGGCCGGCTGGGACGTCAAGGAGCGCAAGCTGGTCGACGCCCAGGGCCGCCAGATGAGCTTCGAAATCCTGGTCGATGACCCCAGTTTCGAGCGCATCGCCACCCCCTACAGCCAATGGCTGCAACGCCTCGGCGCCGATGTCCGCGTCCGCACCGTCGATGCCGCGCAGTATCAGCGCCTCACCGACGCCTTCGATTTCGACATGACGATGATGGTCATCCCGCAATCGGAATTCCCGGGGAATGAGCAGCGCGAATACTTCTCCTGCGACAGCGCCAAGGCCGACGGCAGCAACAACGTCGCCGGCGTGTGCAGCCCGGCGATCGACGCGCTGATCGACCTGGTGGTGAACGCGCCCGATCGCGAAGCCCAGATCACCGCCACCCGCGCGCTCGATCGGGTGCTGCTGCACGGCTGGTACGCGGTGCCGAATTGGCACCTCGGCGCCATCTGGGGGGCTTTCTGGGACCGCTTTGGCTACCCGAAAATCCCCATCCGCACCGGCCTCGCGTTCGACACCTGGTGGGTCGACCCTGCCCGCGCCGCGGTGGCGGATGCGGCGCGCATGGCGAACTGATGGCCGGATACCTCCTCCGCCGCCTCCTTCTCGTCCTGCCGACGCTGCTCGGCATCATCACCATCAACTTCGCGGTGGTGCAGTTCGCCCCGGGCGGCCCCGTCGAGCAGATGATCGCCGAACTCAAGGGCAAAGGCGACGCCACTGCGCGGATGACCGGCGGCGGCAACGAAGTCGCCTCCGCCGACCCCGGCTCCTACCGCGGCGCGCGCGGGCTGGAGCCGGAAATGGTGGCCGAAATCAAGCGCATGTTCGGCTTCGACCAGCCGCCGCTGACCCGCTATTGGCACATGCTGCGCGACTACGCGACCTTCGACTTCGGCCGCAGCTTCTTCCGCGACCAGACCGTGCTCGGCCTGCTCGCCCAGAAAATTCCGGTTTCGGTCTCGCTCGGACTGTGGTCGACGCTGCTGGTCTACCTCGTCTCCATCCCGCTCGGCATCGCCAAGGCGGTGCGCGACGGCAGCCGCTTCGACGTGATGACCTCGGCGGCCGTGCTGGTCGGCTACGCCGTGCCGGGCTTCCTGTTCGCCATCCTGCTCGTCGTGCTCTTCGCCGGCGGCAGCTTTGTGCAGTGGTTTCCGCTCCGTGGCCTCGCCAGCAGCGGCGCCGAAACCTGGCCCTGGCCGGCGCGCATCGCCGACTACCTCTGGCACATCGTGCTCCCCACCACGGCGCTGGTGGTCGGCGGCTTCGCCTCGCTCACCATGCTGACGAAAAACAGCTTCCTCGAGGAAATCCGCAAACACTACGTCACCACCGCCCGCGCCAAAGGCGCCTCGGAACGCCGCGTGCTCTACGGCCACGTCTTCCGCAACGCCATGCTCCTCGTCGTCGCCGGCTTCCCCGCCGCCTTCATCGGCATCCTGTTCTCCTCCTCCCTCCTGGTCGAAATCGTCTTCTCGCTGGACGGCATCGGACTGCTCGGCTTCGAATCCGCCATAAGGCGCGACTACCCCGTGATGTTCGGAACCCTCTACATCTTCACCCTGCTCGGCCTCGTCATGCAAATCATCGGCGACATGATGTACACCGTCGTCGACCCCCGCATCGACTTCGACAGCCGCTCATGAGCCGCTCCTGCATCGGGTTCGTCTGGAGCAAGGAAGCAAGGCGGGGGCTCCGCCCCTCGACCCCGCTAAGGGCCAAGCCCTTAGAACCTGTTTCTTTAAGAGGGTTTGGAGGGAGGGAGGGGGCCAACTCAGAGGTTGCAGCCATCCCGTCGGCCCCCTCCCTCCCTCCAAACCATTCCTTTAACGGACGGGATCCAAGGGCCTTGAGGCCCTTGGCGGGTCCAGGGCAGAGCCCTGGCCTTGCTTTCCCGCCCCAGGCGAGCCCGATCTAGGATGGCCCATGTGTGGCTTTCGCCGCCGACGCGGCGGCGGGTGGCGGCGTTTCGGGCCAATCGGCGCGGGGTTTGGTCGCTGCGGGTGTTTCTGGCGGTGTTTTTGCT
>JAPLOH010000029.1 GCA_026400845.1 Alphaproteobacteria bacterium | reverse complement strand
GCCGCAGGTGGCGCAGATCGGCGCGGCCATCATTCGGCCGCCAGCGCGGGAGCGCAGGTGAGCGCCGCCCCGGCCAGCCGGTCATGCCGGCGCCAGGCGGTAAGGTAGGAGCGGCGGGGGGTGGCGCGGCCGGCGATGCGGCTGTGCCAGGCGGCCTCGGCGGTGGCGGCCTCCTGCCAGCACTGCGCCACGGCGGCACGGCGTGCGGCGCCGGGGCTGCCGATCAGCCCTTCCATGCGGGCGATGAAGCTGGCCTCAAGCGCGTCGCGTTCGGGGGCGATCTCGGCCATGGCGGCAGGGTAGTCGGTCAGCAGTGCCCGGTGCAGCGCCTCGTGGCGCCACCACAGGGTTTCTGCATCGAACCCGTCGCCGGGGATGGCCCCCTGCGCGGGTAACCCGTCGGCAACGAAGACCGGTTTGAAAATCGAGGTGCAAGGCGCCGACGTGCCCGTCACCCAGTGCAGCGCGCCCGCCGCCCGCATGTCGCTCACCAGCGAGCCGACCGACTGGCCGCGCCGTGTGCCGTCGCCGGCATGCATGCAGACGGTGGGGCCGGTGATGTCGGCGGGGTGCCAGGCGGCGGCGAGGTCATCGCCGCCGTGATCGCGCAGGGCGGCCATCATGCGGGCCGGGCTGAGCCGCCCGGCCTCGCGCCCGAGCCGCAGGGTGGAGCGGCCGCACCGGGCCTGCGCGCCGGCGAGGCCAGGGTTTTCCAGGCTGGTGACGGCGGCCGCGAAATCGAACGCATTGCCGCTCCACCAGCCTTCGGCGCGGGCATAGGCTTCGAGATCGGGGCTGGCGCTGGTCGGCTGCGATATCGTGTAGGTGTTGGAGATCGCCCGCGTGTCCCCTGCCCGCTCGACTGCCCAGCGGCGGCCGATGGTCTCCAGCACGAAGATCTCGTCCTTGTCGGCGATGATGAAGGAGTTGTCGTAGAACCGCGCCGCGAGATGGCCGCAGCTGCCGCCCTGGCCGTGCTGTTCGAGCAACCCGGTGATGACGTCGACCGCCTGCGCCGCGGTGGCGCCGCGTTCGAGGCCGAGGCGCAGCAGATCCATCCCGATCAGCGCCCGCTGCCGTTGCGGCTTGGCGCGCGGATGCACCGCCTCGTTGCCGATCACCACGCCATGCTCGTTGGCGCCCATCTCGGCGCCCCAGATCCAGAACGGCCGGCTCAGCAGCACCGAATGGGTGCGCCGCGCCTGGGGGATCGCGATATAGGTGCAACGCACCACCGCGCCGGCGCCGTAGTCCTGGGCGGGCAGCACCTGGAGATACTGGGCCTCGTTGCGCTCGCGGTCACTGTTCTTGGCGAACAGCGTGCCGCCGGTGGTGGTGGCCGCGGCGCGGGCGGCCATGGTGTCGCACATGGTGGAACCTCCCTCGATGGTCCGGTGATTGGGGGCCGGATCGCGCGGCTTGGCAAGGGGCCTCAGCCGCTTGCGCGCTCCTGCTCCAGCGCCGCGTTCAGTTCGGCCCCCAGCAGCACCGCGAAGGAGGACACCCACAGCCACACCATCACGGTGGCAATCGCGCCGAGCGGGCCGTAGGTGGCGTCGAAATGGGCGAGGCGCTCGGCATAGATCGTGAATACCCCCGAGGCGGCCAGCCACAGCAGCGTCGCCGCGCCGACTCCAGGCCAGATGTAGCGCCGATCCGGTGCTGCATGGTGGGGGCCGAAACGGTAGAGGCTCGCCAACATCGCGCCGACGTAGAGCATCATCGCCGCCAGCGAGGCCGCCCGCAGCAGCAGTGCCGCCTCGGCACCGAGCCCGACGAAGCCGGCGATGATCGGCATCGCCACCAGCAGCATCAGCGTCAGCAGCGCGCTGAACACCGCGATCGCGGTGATCCCGAGCGCGAGCGCCTGGGAGTGCAGCAGAGTGCGTCGGTCGGTTTCGTCATAGGCGAGATTGAGCGCGGCCAGCACGGCGCGGGTGCCGGCCGAGCTGCTCCACAGCGCGACCATGGCGCCGGCGATCAGCGCGGCGCCGAGTTCGGCGCGCGGTTTCTCGGTGAGCCCGAGGACCAGCCGGCGGATCAGGCTGAAGGCGTCCGCCGGCAGGAAAGGCGCCAGCAGATCGAGATGCGGCTCGATGCGGTGCGGGTCGAGCAACAGGCCGAACAGGGAAATCACCACACTCGCCGCCGGCACCAGCGCGAGCGTGCCGTAGAAGGCGCAGCCGGCGGCGGCGAGCCCGATCCGGTGCGCCGAGGCACGCCCGGCCAGGGCCTTGGCGTGGCGCCACAGCCAGTCGATCACACGTCGCAACCCCTTCATGGCCCGAACATCTCCGTCATGCGACCCCAGCAGACCAGATTTCGCGCCGGGGGCAAAAAACCGCTTGCATGGGGGGGGTGGGGGCCCTATGTCGCCCTTCACGCAGCAACGCACGTGCCTCTGCCCCCCGGGGTTACGCAACGACGTCAAGCGTTCTGGCAATCGTCTGGTCGCTGGTTCGTTCGACCGTTTCGCAATCACCGCTCGCCGCCTGGATAGGCGAGCGCTTTATCGGGGAGACCGCGTGCGATGACACCCAAAATCGCTGAGTTCCTTCGTGTCCAACAGCCGGCCACGCCATGCCTGGTGCTTGACGTTGACCGCATGGAAGCGAACTACCGCGCTATCAACCATGCTCTGCCGCTCGCGCGCATCTACTACGCGGTGAAGGCCAATCCTGCCCGCCCGATCCTGGAGCGGCTGGTGAAGCTCGGCTCCAGCTTCGATGCCGCCGGCTTCGAGGAGATCGCGGCCTGCATCGCCGCCGGCGCCGCACCCGCGGTGATCAGCTATGGCAACACGGTGAAGAAGGCCTCCGCGATCCGCGCCGCCCACCAGGCGGGGGTGTCGATGTTCGCCTTCGATTCGGCCGAGGAGTTGGAGAAGCTCGCCGAGCACGCGCCGGGTGCGCGCGTCTATTGCCGCATCATGGTCACCAATGAGGGCGCGGACTGGCCGCTGTCGCGCAAGTTCGGCACCACCATCGCCATGGCGCGCGACCTCATGCTGCGCGCCGGCGACATGGGGCTCGATCCCTTTGGCCTGTCCTTCCATGTCGGCAGCCAGCAGACCTCGACCGCCTCCTACGAGGCGGCGATCGGCCAGGTCGGCATGCTGTTCACCGACCTCAAGGACGCCGGGGTCAATGTCCGCATGGTCAATCTCGGCGGCGGCTTCCCTATCCGCTACCGCGATGAGGTGCCGGGCATCGACGATTTCGGCGTTGCCATCATGCACGCGATGACCGAGTGCTTCGGCAATGCGCTGCCCGAGATGGTGATCGAGCCGGGTCGCTCCATGGTCGGCAATGCCGGGTTGGTAAGCGCCGAGGTGGTGCTGGTGAGCCGGCGCGACGCGGCCGATCCGGTGCGCTGGGTCTATCTCGACATCGGCCGCTTCGGCGGCCTCGCCGAGACCGAGGGCGAGTCGATCAAGTACCAGATCACCACCCCGCATGACGGCGGCGAGACCGGCCCGGTGGCGCTCGCCGGCCCCACCTGCGACGGCGCGGACATCCTCTACGAAAAGAGCAACTACCGTATGCCGCTGGCCCTGAAATCCGGCGATCTCGTGCAGATCCGCTCGACCGGCGCCTACGTGACCACCTATGCGAGCCAGGGCTTCAACGGCTTTGCTCCGTTGTCCGAACACTACATCTGACCCCGAGCCTGCCTGATCGGCGCCGCCGGCCTATGGCCCGCGGCGCCGTTTTCGTTTAGGTGCACGGCGACGTTGAGGGACCCACGACCATGACCACTTCACCTACTTTGCCCCCCGGCATGGGCCGCGCCCGCTCCGCCGGCGCTCTCGCCGGCATCAAGGTGATCGACCTCACCCGCGTGCTCGGCGGCCCCTATTGCACCATGGTGCTGTCCGACCACGGCGCCGAGGTGATCAAGATCGAGCCGCCACAGGGCGACGAGGTGCGCGACTGGGGCCCGCCCTTCATCGATAATGGCGACGGCACCCAGGACGCCAGCTACTTCATCGGCGTCAACCGCAACAAGCGCTCCATCGGGCTCGACCTCGGAAAGCCCGAGGGCAGGGCCGTGCTGCTGAAGCTCCTCGAAGGCGCCGATGTGCTGGTCGAGAACTTCAAGCCCGGCGCCATGGAGAAATGGGGCCTCGGCTATGACTCTGATCTTGCACCCCGTTTCCCCCGCCTGGTGCATTGCCGCGTCTCCGGCTTCGGCGCCCACGGCCCCTATGGCGGCCTGCCCGGCTATGACGCCATCCTCCAGGCGATGACCGGCCTGATGTCCATCAACGGGGACCCCACCACTGGCCCGCTGCGCATGGGCACACCGATCGTCGATATCGGCACCGGGCTGTATTCGGCGGTGGCGATCCTGATGGCGCTCTACGAGCGGGAGCGCTCCGGCCTCGGTCAGTACTGCGATATGACGCTGCATGACTGCGGCATGGCGCTGATGCATCCGCAATCCGCCAATTTCTTCCTCAACGGCCGCCGCCCCGTCGCCACCGGCAACCCGCACCCCAACCTCGCGCCCTACGAGAAATACACCACGCGGACCGGAGAGATCTTCATCGCCTCGGGCAATAACGGCCAGTGGAAGAAGCTGTGCGAAATCCTCGGCAAGCCCGAGCTCGCCACCGATCCGCGCTTCGTCAACAACGCCGACCGGCTCGGCAACCGCGCGGCGATGATCGCGGAACTCGCCGCCCTGCTGCACGACCGCGACGGCGAGAGCTTCTGCATCGAGCTGCTGAAACAGGGCCTCCCCGCCGGCCCGGTCCGCCCGATCGACGTCGCCATGGCGGCCGAGCATACCGCGGCACGCGAAATGGTCACCGAACTCGACGGCTATCGCGGCCTCGGCACCCCCATCAAACTCTCGCGTACCCCGGGCGGCACGCGGCGCAAGCCACCGCGCTACGGCCACGACAGCGACGAAGTGCTGACCCAGCACGGCTTCTCCACCGCCGACATCGCCACGCTGAAGGCCGGCGGCGTGCTCTACACCTCCCGCCGCCGGTGATTTCGCCCGCCTCCCATGCATGATCTCGGGCGCGCCGTGGTCGGCTTCGTGCAGGACCATGCCGCCTATGCGGTGCCGATCGCCTTCGTGCTCGGCTTCCTCAAGGCGCTCGCCTTCGTCACCATGGTGGTGCCCGGCATCACCATCATGCTGGCGATGGGCACGCTGATCGGCGCCAGCGGCATCGAATTCGTGCCGGTATGGCTCGCCGTCTCCATCGGCTCCGGCCTCGGCGACTGGGTGTCCTACGCCATCGGCTACCGGCTGAAGGACCGCGCCCGCCATATCTGGCCGCTGCGCAATCACCCGGATTGGCTGCCCCGCGGCGAGCGCTTCTTTCGCCGCTGGGGGCCGATGAGCGTGGTGATGTGCCGCTTCTTCTCGCCGCTGCGCGCCACCATCCCGCTGCTGTGCGGTATTTTCGAAATGCCGGCCCTGCCGTTCCAGCTCGCCAACTGGTTTTCCGCCTTCCTGTGGGCCGCGATGCTGCTGACGCCGGGCTCCCTGCTCGGCGCCTGGCTTGGGTAGCGGCTCGGCGAGGAAAGTAGTGAAGCGCTTCTTTTTGAAAAGAAGAAGCCGTAATTCTTTATCCGTTGGCTTCGCAGTCTCCATAGGTACCCGCGCGCACATGGCGAAACTCCGCCTCAAGCTGGGCTGAAGCTGAAGTTGGCCCGGTTTGGTGGAGCCATCCAAGCCGTCCGCTGAGTTTCACCCGATGCCCAAATCTCGCCCACCGTATTCTGCCGAGTTTCGCCGTCATACCAACCCGCCTAGGCTTTGACACACGCCCAGTCCCGTTGACCGATTGATCGGATTCGATCTGGGCCTTCGATGAGGAAATCCCACGCTGCTTTGCAGACGGCGACGATTTCGTCGCAGCTGTCCCAAACCAGGGAGCACAGCTTGTTAGCCCGCAGGTATTCCCAGACGTTTTCCATCGGGTTCAACTCCGGCGCATAGGACGGCAGTGGCAGCAGGCTCATGTTATCTGGCACCGTGAGCTCGCCGCCGGGCTGGTGCCGGCCTGCGCCGTCGCAAATCAGAACGGCGTGGGCGTGAACCGACCTCCGCCCAGATGTAGGCGTGGCCTCCCTTCTGGCCGATCCTGGCCTCGTCCTGAAACCAGATCTCTATCGTCGAGTGGGCAGTCGATCCGAGGAGGGCCTGGCGGACCAGGTCGGTGACGTTTTTTTAACTGCCTCCTGCGCGGCCGCATCTTTCTTCGGGTGATACGGGCGCGGTTGGGGCCGTGTGCCACTCCGAACGGCAAAGCTCCCGGGGAGACCGCAGGTGCCGAGCGCCGCCTCGCCATCAGGCGCCTGCCGAAACGCCAAGCGGCGGCACCGTTCGCCCGGCAGTTCGCAGCATCGGGGAGTTGTGGGAGACTGCGGTGCCGCTCGGGCCACAAGGTTTCGACCGCCGTTGATGTCGCGCCCTCGGTGCTGCCGCGAATGCACCGACGTGTATCAGGTTTGCCGCCGGCCCGGGCGATTCATCCGGGCGGCGAGTTCCTCGCTGAAGTGGCAGGCAACGTGCTGACCCGGGGCCACCTGACGCCATTCGGGACTCTCGGTCCGGCACCGGTCGCGCGCGAAGGGGCAGCGGGTGTGGAACCGGCAGCCGGGGGGCACACTGGTTGCGCTCGGGATCTCACCTTCCAGGCGCTGCCCGCGGCCTCGCTCGTCGGGGTCGAGCGAGGGGATCGCCGAGAACAGCGCGGCGGTATAGGGGTGGCGCGGCTGAGCAAACATGGCGCGCGAGGGGCCCACCTCGACGATCGCGCCGAGATACATCACCGCCACCATGTCGCAAACATGGGCGACGACACTCAGGTCATGGCTGATGAACAGGATGGTCAGCCGCAGGTCGTCACGCAAAGCCTTCAGGAGATTGAGGATATCGGCTTGGATCGAGACGTCGAGCGCGGCCACGCTTTCGTCGGCCACCACGAAGCGCGGGCGGGCCACCAGCGCTCGGGCGATCGAGATGCGCTGGCGCTGGCCGCCGGAGAAGGCGTGCGGGTAGCGCCGCAGATGTTCGAGGTTCAGCCGGCAACGCGCGGCGATGTCGCGCACCCGTTCGTCGGTCTCCTCGCGCGAGGTCGTCAGCCCCATCACCTCCAGCGGTTCGGCGATAATGTCGCGCACCGTCATGCGCGGGCTGAGCGCGGCATAGGGGTCCTGAAAGATGAGCTGAACGCGGCGGCGGTAGTCGCGCAGCGCCGCCTTGTCGAGGCTGCCGACGTCATATTCCACCTCGGCGTCGCGGTAGGTGACGCTGCCGCCGGTCACCGGGGCGGCGCGCAGGATGGCGCGGCCAAGCGTGGTCTTGCCCGAACCGCTTTCGCCGACCAGGCCGAAGAAGGCGGCGCGTGGGATGTCGAGCGAGACCCCATCGACCGCGCGCACCATCGGCGGCTTGCCGAACAGCGGGCGGCCAAGCGCGAACTGCACCGAGAGATCGGCGAGCGAGACATGGATCGGGTGTTCTGGAACGGGTGCGCTCATGCCGGCGCCTCCGCCGGGTCCAGCGCGAAGCAGGCCGCCGCGTGGCCGGCGGCGTGTTCTGCGAGTAGCGGGACGCGGCGGTCGCACAGGCCGGGCATCGCCTGGGGGCATCGCGTGTGGAAGACGCAGCCGGAGGGGCGGTCGAGTGGGCTCGGGATGTCGCCGGGGATCGGCGTCAGCGCCGCATCTGGATCGTCCACCTTCGGCAGGGCATTCAGCAGGCCGATCGTATAGGGATGCGCAGGGGTGCGGATCACCTGGCGTACCGAACCAGCCTCGGCGATGCGGCCGAGATACATCACCGCCACCCGGTCGGCCATCTGGGCGATGACGCCGAGATCATGGGTGATGAACAGGATGGCCATGCCGTACTCGGCGACCAGGCCGCGCATGAGGTCGAGCACCTGGGCCTGGATGGTGACGTCGAGCGCCGTCGTCGGCTCGTCGGCGATCAGCAGGCGTGGTCGGGTGGAGAGCGCCATGGCGATCATCGCGCGCTGGCGCATGCCGCCCGAGAATTCGAAGGCGTACTGATCGATGCGCTTTGCGGGGTCGGAGATCCCGACACGCGCCAGCATATCGATGGAATGCGCGCGGGCCTGGCGCCGGGTGAGGCCGGTGTGCAGCAGGAGTTGCTCCTCCATTTGCCGACCGATGGTGATCGCCGGGGCGAAACTCGCCATCGGCTCCTGGAATATCATCGACACCCGGCCGCCTCGCACCACCATCAGGTCGCGCGCCCGGCGGAGCGCCAGCACGTCGATCTCGCGTCCCTCGTCGCGCAGCACGATGCGGCTCTCCGGCGCATAGATGGTGTTGCCGGGGTTGAGCCGCATCAGCGCCTTGGCGGTGACCGATTTGCCGGAGCCGCTTTCGCCGACCAGCCCCAGCACCTCACCGGGCATGATGTCGAAGGACACGTCATCGACCGCAGTGATGCGCCCCTCGTCGGTGCGGAAGTCAACCGACAGGTTGCGCACCGACAGCAGTGGCAGGGCGGGGTCGTTCGCGGCCATCAGCGGTGGTCCGCATAGGGATCGGCTGCGTCGCGCAGCCCGTCGCCGACAAAGACGAAGGCCAGCACGAGCACGATGAAGAAGATCACCGGAATGAAATACCACTGGTAGTTCAACAGCACGTCGGTGTTGGTGACGTTCTGCAGCATGACGCCGAGGGAATTCACCGGGTCCTTCAGCCCGAGGCCGATGAAGCTCAGCGCGGTTTCGGACAGCACCATATAGGGAAACGAGATCACGAGATCGACGATGATGTAGCTGGTGAAGCTCGGCAGCAGGTGGCGGCGGACGACGTGGCCGCCGCTGGCGCCGCAGAGTTTCGCTGCCAGTACGTATTCCTGATTGCGCTCGGTCAGTAGATGCGTGCGCACGCGGCGCGCCAGGGTCGGCCAGCTGATCAGCCCGAGGATGGTGGCGATGAAGAAGAAGCGCCGCTCGGCTGACCATTCCGCCGGCATGAAGGCGGCCAGCGCCATGAACAGCGGGATCGCCGGGATCGTACGTACCGCATCCGTGAGCATCTGCAACAGGCCGTCGATCCAGCCGCCGCGATAGCCCGCGACACCGCCGATCACCAAAGCCAGCACGAAGCCGATCAGCACGCCGATGGTGCCAACCGCGAGTGAGGTCCAGATCGCGTGCAGGGTGCGCGAGAAGATATCCTTCCCCGCCGAGTCAGTGCCGAATAGATGGATCGAGCCGCTGTCGACGCCGAACAGGCGCGTGCTGATGGCAATGCCGGGAATGTCGATGGCGACGCCCGGCAGATCGAAACTCAGGGCGAACAGCCGGTATTCCGGGCCGGGCACGAAGAACTGCACGTAGCGCCGCTTCTCGGTGTTCACGGTGGTGACCCAGCGGAAACTGGTCTGGATCGAGCGGGTGCGTTCCAGCGTGTAGAGGAAGGGCCGGAGCGAGCAGCCGTTGTGGTCGCAGAAGCGGGGGATCTGCGGCGCGCCGTTGGGGTAGTCGCGGTCCCGCCCGGCGATGGTGGGGTCATAGGGCGACAGCAGGGGGGCGAAGAACCCGGCCAGAACGATCGCGAGCAGTACGCAGGCAGCCGCCATCGCCGCGCGGTTGCGGCGGAAGCGTGCCCATATCAGCTCGCCCTGGCTGGCGGTGAAATAGGCCTCCCGTGCCTTGCGGTCAGGGGCGGCGGGCCCGGCGGCGGCCTGCATCGCTAGCCCTCCATCACGCTTTTGCGCACCCGCGGGTCGGCCGCCGCCAGCGCGAGGTCGGTGATGAAGTTCAGCGCCACGATCGAGGCGGTCAGCAGGAAGATGATGGCGCCGGCGAGCTGCTGGTCGTTCGAGCGCGCCAGCGCCTCGAGCAGCAGCGCGCCCGAATCGGTCAGCACCAGGATCACCGCCACGATCGGCAACTGGTTGAACACCCGGTTGAGGTCGAAGCCCAGCGAGTTGATGATCGGCCCCAGCGCGTGGCGCGCGGGGTATCGCCACAGCAGCGCCACGCCGTGCACGCCGCGCGCCCGCGCGGCGGTGACGTAGAGCTTGCCGTTCTCGTCGGCCACCAAGGCGCGCACCGTCTGCATGGCAAACGCCGTCGCCGACCAGCCGAGGATGAACACCGGCAGCCAGGCGCGCGACAGGAAATCCGCCAGCCGGGCCAGCGACCACGGAACGTCGCGGAACTCGCGCGAAAACAACCCGGTCATCGAATCGCCGAACATCATCGTCGATATCAGCATGATGATCAGCGCCAGCAGGAAATTCGGCAGCGCCAGACCGAGATAGGAGACCAGGCGCAGCACGTTGTTCAGTACCGGCCGCGACGAGCTGGCGGAGAATATCCCGACCGGCAGCGCGATCGCATAGGCGAACAGAAGGGCCGCCGCGCAGATGCCGAGCGACAGCAGGAACTTGTCGCCGACGAGCTGGCTGACGCGCACCCGCAGGATGCAGGATTCACCGAAATCGCCGCGCAGGAACACGTCGCCCACCCAGGCCACCCAGCGCACCACGAAGGGCCGGTCGAGGCCGAGGCGGCTCTCCTCGGCACGGATATCGGCGATGGTGATCTGGTCGCCCTGGGTGGTCTTGTAGGCGAGATAGCGCTCGGCGCAGTTCGCCGGCACCAGCGCCATCAGCGAGAAGACGATGAACGACACCGTCAGCAGCGTCACCAACGCCATGACGGCGCGGGTGGCGGCGAAGCGCAGGAACATCAGCATGGCTGGACCGGCCTCGCCGCCCCGCCCCTACTTTCCGTCCGCCAGGAACCACTGCTGCGGGCGGTAGGGGTAGGTGCGGTAGTAGTCGGACGACCAGGTCTTGAAGCTGGTGAAGTTCTTCAGCCGGTTGCTGTGATAGATCGGCGCCGGCGCCTGCACTGTGCCGATCCACAGCAGGTTTTCGGTCATGCTCTTCACCAGACGGGCGCCGAGCGCGTCCGACTCCTTGGTGCCGGGCTGGGCGGACTGGAAGGCGGTGATGTCGGCCATCATCTGCTCGGCGTAGGCCGGGGGCTTCTCGCCCTTGGCCCCCTTCGATTCAACGTATTCGGCCCACAGCATGCCGATGCGGCCGCCGAAATAGTTCTCATAGGGCGGCATGAACAGCTCGGCGTTACCCAGCACGATCGCCAGCGGCTGGCCCTTCAGCCATGGCACGATGTCAAGCTGGTTGGCCGTCTGGGCGGAACGCAGCTCGTCGGGCGTGATCTCCTTGACGGTGGTGCGCACGCCTACCGCGCTCCATTGCTGCGCCACCAACTCGGCCACCTGGCCGGGCATGCCCTGGGTGGCGAACTGGATGTTCAGGGTGAATTTGGCGCCGTTGGGCAGTTCGCGGGCGCCATCGCCATCACGGTCGCGCATGCCGATCTCGTCCAGCAGCCGCTTGGCCATCGCCGGGTCGAACTGGGCCATGTGGGACTGCATGTCCTTGCCTACGAAGCTCGGTGCGGGGCTGAAAGCGGTGTACTGGCGCGGCTCGCCGAGGCCGAAGAAGGCCACATCGTTGATCTCCGCGCGGTTGATCGCCACGGACATCGCCTGGCGGAACCGCAGGTCCGAGAACAGTTTGCGCTTCTCCGGGTCTGCGGAAGTGATGTTGAAGCCGAGCACCGGCATGGCGATGGTCGGCTTGAGATCAACCTCGTAGCTGCCCCTCTTGCGGTTTTCCAGCAACATCGGTGCGGCCGGCAGCTGGACGGACTGCGACTTGTAGTCGAACTCGCCGTTCACCGCCTTGAGCAGGCGAACCTCGTTCTCCTTGATATGGTCCTCGGTGAAACGGCTGATATAGGGCAGT
>JAPLOH010000290.1:4304-7078 GCA_026400845.1 Alphaproteobacteria bacterium | reverse complement strand
TACCCCCAGAGCAGCCGTCCCGCCACTGGCGGCTTGGGGTTCGGGTTGAACGACCGCCCGATCGCCTCGATGATCCCGCCCAGCGAGTACACGAAACGCCGTACCACCTCCGGGGTGCCTTCGGGCAGGGCGATGAGGTGGATGGGATGGATCATACCGCTATATATATCGCGGTCGACCGCAAAATCAAGGAAAAAAAGTAATTTGCCTACATCTTTTCCGTAGAAGCCCCTGATTGTCGCGCTCTGGCGTCAGATCACGCGCCGAGTGGGAAACAAAGTCGTGAGGGCGTTGACGAACTTCGCCGCCACCAGCGCGAAACCATCCCGGCCGGGGTGAAGTTCGTTGTCCCACTGTGCTTTGCGCGTGAGGGTTCCCTGGGTGGGCACCAGGGTGACGTTGGGGTGTTGGGCGGCGATGGTGACAAGGCTGCTGTTGAACCGGGTCAGGATCGTCTTGACGATCCGGCAGCCGATGTCGAGATCGGCCTTCACCTTGGGGTCCTGCATCCAGCCGCGGTCCTTGAGCGAGGGGAACAGCCATGGCCCGGCCACATCGATGAACAGCAGCTTCGCATCACGGTTGTCGGGGTAGGCGAAGTCGTAGCCGTGCAGCAGGATGTGCGCCTGCGGGGCGAACTGGTCGCGCAGCGCGATGAGGTCCCGGTAGCCGGCGGTGATGATCGCCAGAATGCCGGCGACTGCCGCGTCGTTGATCGCCATCGCCGGGTTGCCACCGCCCGGGTTGCTGTCGAGCCAGTTGCGGAACTGGTCGCCGGCGATATCGTTGCCGCCACCCGAGAACAGGATGACGTCGGCGCCATGGGCCAGCAGGCGCTTCAACTGGTCGCGCCGCTTGACCCCCATGAGGTTGGCGACCGTATCGCCATGGGCGGCGATATTGCTGATCGGCGTGCCGCTTGGCAGCGACGCGCGCAAATGGGCGATGATGTCGGTGTAGCCCAGCAGCGCCTTGTTGAGCGGATAGTCGAACCAGGAATCCCCGGTCGCGACGATACGCAGCGGGCCGCCGCCGCCAGGGTTGGCAATCCGCCAATCCGCGACATCGACGCCGTACTGGGCGATGCAGACCTCGGGGTCCGGGGACAGACGCCGCAGGTCGGGGTCTTGGCCGGCGTTCAGCTCGCTGGGCATGGGTTTGGCTCCCTGTTCTGCGCGAGATCGTATCATACCACGGTACCTGGGCAAGCGAAACGAAGCGGTTCTTTTTTGAAAAAAAGAACCAAAAAACTTCCATCCGTTGTTTCGCACGCTCCCGCGCACGTGCGAGTCAAATGGGTAAAAAGTTTTTGCTTCTTTTTTCAAAAAGAAGCGCTTCCTTTCCCTCATCCGGCCGCGCCACCAACCGCTCAAACCGCCGGAACACCCGCCAGGCGAAATGCGAAAACGGCAACAACATCGCCACTCGCCGATGCTGCGGATCGCCGAACCCCAAAACGCCCCGCAGTCACGTCGCGCATCAGCGACGCAATTTGCACGACCGGCAGCGGGGTGGGATCGGCGAATATGAATATCATGATAGCTATATAAAATGTCTGTCGCGTTAGGTCAAGGAAAAATCGTGGCCGATGACGAAATGTCTGAACCGGGCGACGGCATCACTTCGATTTGCGGCAAAAATCGTCGGGAAATTTTACACATATTCACAAATCAACTCATAAAACTCCTATAACACTATGTAATAAAACGATATTAAATTTCGGCATGAGTCTTGCGTCCAACGTTGGGCGCTCATCGTGCGCGCCATGGCCGCGACAATCAGCGGCCATGATCATCAATAGGGGGCCTAATGCTTCGTACTGCTCTTGCCGCCGCGGCCGCATTCCTGATGGCTGCCGTTTCAATGCCCGCCCAGGCGCTCGACTTCACCTTCTCGATTCCCGACCAACAATCATGCCTCGGCCTCTATTGCGCCTTTACCGGCCCGATCACGGGGCATGTCTACGGCCTGTCGGAAGGCGTGAACCTCAGTGGCTTCACTATCACGGTGAACGCGCCGACCGCTGTCGAGGCTGACGGCCTGATCGACAACTTCACCTCTTATACCGGCAACAGCGCCGCGACCTACGCCGGTGGCTATTTCGTGGTATCCAACGGGCTGATCGTGGACAGCAACGTGATGGCGTCCGGCCCCACCAACCACTTGTTCCTCGCTTCCGGCAACGGGATCTTCCAGCCTTCATTGTACGATGCGGGCTTCTCCCAGGCTGCAGGAGCGATCGGAACGGGCAATATGACCTATACCGCCGCGGCCTCCGTCCCCGCGCCAGAGCCCATCTCGGCGACCCTGTTCGCCGCTGGCCTCGCCGGCCTGGGCATCGCCCGACGCCGCCGCCGCGGCTGATCGCCTCCGGCGCGCCGATCAGGCGCGGCGGGATTTCACGACCCGATCGGCCGCCGGACACCATCCGCGGCCGATCGCTGCGGCACCGCCACGTCGGAGCTCGGCCTCACACGTCCAGATCAACCACGTCCTTCGCGTGCTCCTGAATGAACGCGAACCGCAACTCCGGCCGCCGCCCCATCAGGCTTTCCACCAGATCATTGGTGCGCGCCCGCTCCTCGGGCAACGCCACCACCTTGAGCAGCGTACGCTTCGAGGCATCCATCGTGGTTTCCTTCAGCGCCGAGGGCGGCATTTCGCCCAGGCCTTTGAAGCGGCTGACCTCGATCTTGGTGCCTGATTTGAACTGCTTCACCTTCCGCTCACGGTCCGCATCATCCATCGCGTAAACCGATTTGGCGCCCTGGGTG
>JAPLOH010000290.1:0-4271 GCA_026400845.1 Alphaproteobacteria bacterium | reverse complement strand
GTGAGGCGGTAGAGTGGCGGCTGCGCCAGATAGAGGTGGCCGTGACGTATCAGCTCGGGCAGCTCGCGGTAGAAGAACGTCATCAGCAGCGAGGCGATATGCGCGCCGTCGACGTCGGCGTCGGTCATGATGATGACGCGGCCGTAGCGCAGGCGGGCGCGATCGAAGCGCTCGCCGACGCCGCATCCCAGCGCTTCGATGAGATCCTTCAACTCCTGGTTCTGGCGGAGTTTTTCTGCCGAGGCGGAGGCGACGTTGAGGATTTTGCCGCGGAGCGGGAGAATCGCCTGGGTCGCGCGGTCGCGTGCCTGCTTCGCCGAGCCGCCGGCGCTGTCGCCCTCCACCAGGAACAGCTCGGTGCGCGCGGTGTCCTCCGAGGAGCAATCGGCGAGTTTGCCGGGCAAACGGAGGCGGCGGGTGGCGGATTTGCGCGGGGTGTCCTTGAGCTCCTTGCGGCGGATGCGGTCTTCGGCGCGTTCGATCACGAAGGACAGCAAATTGTCGGCCTGGGTGGGGTCGCCGGCCAGGAAATGGTCGAAGCGGTCGCGCATGGCGGTTTCGACCAGGCGGGTGGCTTCGGGGGAGGTCAGTTTCTCCTTGGTCTGGCCCTGGAATTGCGGATCACGGATGAAGGCGGAAAGCTTGGCGCACAGCGAGACCGCGACGTCATCGGCGACGATCTGGGCGGCGCGGCGGTTGGAGCGGTGTTCGCCCCACGCGCGCAGGCCCTTCAGCAGCGCGGCGCGGAAGCCGGCCTCGTGGGTGCCGCCTTGCGCGGTGGGCACCGTGTTGCAGTAGGAGTGCAGGAATCCTTCGCCCTGCTCGACCCAGGCGAGCGCCCATTCGGCGCGCCCGGCCGGCTTGCCGTCGGGGCCGGGGGGGAGGCTGGCCTCGCCGGACCAGATCGGGGAGACCGGGGCGCTCCCTTCGATGTCGGCTTCGAGGCTGTCGCGCAGGCCGCCCGGGAAGTGCAGCACGGCTTCGGCGGGGGCCTCGTCCTTGCCAGGCTTGAGCAGCGAGGGATCGCAGGACCAGCGGATTTCCACGCCGCGGAAGAGGTAGGCTTTCGAGCGGCACAGCCGGTAGAGCCGGGCGGGGTTGAATTGCAGGGCGGCGAAAATCTCCGGGTCCGGCTTGAAGCGCATAGTGGTGCCGCGGCGGTTCTGCACCGGGCCGGCGTTGACCAGCGGGCCGGTCGGCTTGCCGCGGACGTAGGACTGCTTCCAGAGCACCCGATCGCGCGCCACCTCGACGTCGAGCCGTTCGGCCAGGGCGTTGACGACCGACGAGCCGACGCCGTGCAGGCCGCCGGAGGTTTCGTAGACCTTGCCACTGAACTTGCCGCCGGAATGCAGCGTGGTAAGGATCACTTCCAGCGCGCTCAAATGCTTGAATTTGGGATGCGGATCGACCGGGATGCCGCGGCCGTTGTCGCGCACGGTTAGGAAATTGCCGGTTTCGAGGCTGACGTCGATGAAAGAGGCATGGCCGGCGACCGCTTCGTCCATCGCGTTGTCGAGGATTTCGGCGGCGAGATGGTGGAGCGCGTTGTCGTCGGTGCCGCCGACATACATGCCGGGCCGGCGGCGCACGGGTTCCAGGCCTTCGAGGACCTCGATGTCCTTGGCTGAATAGGCGTCGTCACGCGCGGCCTCGGGGCGGGCGGCGGCGGGTTGCGACGCAGCCTTGCCGGGCTTGCCGGGTTTCTGGGAGCCGAAGAGATCGTTCATGGTGTGTTCCAGTCTGCCCGGCCACTCTAATCAGTGTAGCGATGCCGATTCAAGGGCCGCGCGGAGTCTCTCTCTAGCGCGCCGCGTCGGGCAGGCGATGCGGGGGGACGGCGATGTAGCGGGCGGGCGGGATCGGCTCGCCCTTGTGCAACGCTTGGGCGCCGGCAAGGGCCAGCCGGTCGGCCTCACCGGTGCGGCTGGCCTCGCGGAGATGGTCGGTCCAGTTTTCCACCGACCATATCTCGATCCAGCCTTCGGGGTGCGACACGTCTTCGTAGAGCTGCCAGTTGGCGGCGCCGGCGCGGCCGCGGGCGTCACGCACCTCGACCATGGCGGCGAGGAAGGCGTCACGGTCATCGGGGGCGATGCGGTATTTCTGCCATTCGAGGATGCGATCGCGCGCCTCGGCCACCACGGCGGCGAGCTCGGGTGCGACGGCCTCGGGCGCCGGCGGCTGCGGGACGAGTTGCTCGCGCGGCGGCGATATTTGGTCGAGGCTGGCGTTGCGGGCGAGCAGGCAGAGGATGACGAATGCGAACGTCGCAACCAGCATCACCCAGGTGAGCCCGATGGAGCGGGCGAGCCAGCCCCAGAAGAAGGTGCCGGCGACCATCGCGCCATTGGAGGCGAGCTGGTAGGTGGCCAGCGCGCGGGAGCGCACCCAGGGCGGGGCGGACAACTGTGCGGCGCCCTGGATCACCGAGGAGGCCGCGACCCAGCCGACGCCGAACAGCAGCATCGCCGCCGCCGCGAAAGCCCAATGCGGTGCCAGCGCCAGGATCAGCATGCCGGTCCCCGAACACGCCATCGAGGCCAACACGATCTCGCCGCGCGACAGTCGTGCCCGTATCTGCGGCAGTACCAGGCCCGATGTGACGCCGCCGACCCCCATCAGCCCAAGCAGCGCGCCGAAAGTGCCGGCGCCCATGTGCAGCTGGTCGTGCACCACCAGCGGCAGCAGCGCCCAGGGCGCCGAGGCCGGTCCGTAGAAACAGGCCGAACGCAGCATCGCTGCCCGCATCACCGGCGTATAGCGCACGAACCGCACGCCGACCCGGATGGCGCTGAGGAAATGCTCGCGCGGCAGCTTGCTCGGCCGATGGCGGCGATGCCAGGTGAGCAGCACGGCCACGATGGCGAGGTAGGAGATCGCGTTCAGCGCGAAGGCGGTTTCGGGCCCGCCGAGCAGCACCAGGAAGCCGGCGAGTGCGGGGCCGACCGCGCGGGCAAGGTTGAAGCCGACGCCGTTCAGCGCGATCGCCTGGGCGAGATCCTGCCGCGGCACCGATTCCGCCATCACGCTGCCCCAGGCCGGCGCGTTCATCGCGGTGCCGATGCCGATCGCGAAGGTAAGGAACAGCAGCCCTCCGGCACTCATTCCGCCGGCATAGGTCAGGATCGCCAGCACCCCGGCGGCCAGGAGCATCCAGGCCTGGGTGCCAAGAATGAGCAGGCGGCGGTCGATGATGTCGGCGATGGCGCCGGCGGGCAACGCGAGCATGAAGATCGGCAGGATCGTCGCCGCCTGCACCATGCTCACGATCAGCGGATCGGGATTCAGCGTGGTCATCAGCCAGCCGGCCCCGGTGTTCTGCATCCAGACACCAAGCGACACGACGACGTTCGCCGACCACAGCATGCGGAACAGGGGATGGCGAAGCGGTAGCAGGGCGGACGGCAGGGCCATGCGGGTTTATGCGCCTAAATGGCGAGTGGATGGAATCGAAACCTGATATTCGGTCTTTATTGCATGGGTGCGGTGGAATTGCGCCGCCCACGGTTTCGCGCTTCGTGCCGGCGCGCTAGGAACGGAAGCGACATGCAAGGAGTGTGAGTATGGCCCTCAAAGGCAAGGTGGCGCTGGTCACCGGTTCGACAAGCGGGATCGGCCTCGGCATCGCCCGCGCCTTGGCGGCCGAAGGGGCCGACATCGCGATGAGCGGCTTCGGCGAGCCGGCCGCCATCGAGGCGCTCCGCGCGGCGATCGCGGCGGATTTCGGCGTGCGCGCCATTCACGTGCCGGCAGACATGACCCGCCCGGCGGAGATCGCGGCGATGGTGGCCACGGCGATCGCGCAGCTCGGCAGCGTCGATATCCTGGTGAACAATGCCGGCATCCAGTTCGTCTCGTCGATCGAGACCTTCCCCGATGACCAGTGGGACAAGGTGATCGCGGTCAATCTCTCCGCGGTCTTCCATGCCACCAAGGCGGCGATCCCCGGCATGCGGGCGCGGGGCTGGGGGCGGATCATCAATATCGCCTCGGCGCACGGTCTGGTCGCGAGCGGCCAGAAGGTCGCCTATGTCGCGGCCAAGCATGGTGTGGTGGGGATGACCAAGGTGACGGCGATCGAAATGGCGGGGGCGGGCACCACCTGCAACGCGATCTGCCCGGGCTGGGTGCTGACGCCGCTGGTGGACAAGCAACTCAACGCCCGGGCGGCCGAGACCGGGCAATCCATCGCGGCGGTGAAGGAGGCCTTCCTGGCCGAGAAGCAGCCGCTACATGAATTCTCCACCGCCGAGCAGATCGGCGCGTCG
>JAPLOH010000040.1 GCA_026400845.1 Alphaproteobacteria bacterium | reverse complement strand
CTTCCGGTAGATCGGCAACCGATTTATAGGACTTCAGCCCCTGGATCTCATCGCGCGAGGGGTTCACCGGGTAGAGCGCGCCCTGGAACTTCTGCTTGATCATATAGGCGATCGGCTTGCCGCCGATCCGCAGGGGGTCCGACGAGGCGCCAATGACGGCGACCGAACGCGGCGCGAACAGGTTCGAAAGGCTTCTGAAGCGGGCCTGCGGCGCGGCGGTCATTGTGGTCTGGTCTCCCGTAGCTGCGGCGATCTTAGTCTGGGGCAAAGCGGAAGGAAGCGCTTCTTTTTGAAAAAAGAAGCAAAAACTTTTCCTCCCCTGCTTCGCCCCGACCAATCAGATGATCGCCTCGATCAGGAACGGGCCTTTCCGGCCCAGGGAAGCGGCCATCAGATCGTTGAGCTGTTCCATGGTGGTCGCGTGGGCCCCCTCGACGCCCATGCCACCCGCCATTTTCACGAAATCGAGGTCGGGATGGCCGAGGTCGAGCATGTCCATCGCGGTGCGGCCCGGGTTGGCGCCGACATTGGCGAGCTCGCCGATCAGGATCTGGTACTTGCGGTTGGAGAAGATCACCGTGGTGATGTCGAGGTTCTCGCGCGCCTGGGTCCACAGGCCCTGGATGGTGTACATCGCCGAGCCGTCGGCCTGCAGGTTGATCACCCGGCGGTCGGGCGCCGCGATTGCCGCCCCGGTCGCCAGCGGAATGCCGCCGCCAATGGCCCCGCCAGTGACGTTCAGCCAGTCATGCGGCGCGGCATGGTGGGTGGCCGGGAAGAAGGCGCGGCCGAAGGTCACGCTTTCATCGGCGATGATGGCGTTCTCTGGCATCAACGCTGCAAGCGTGGCGGCGAAGGCCTCGGTGGTGATCTTGCCACGGCCGAGCTCGGCCGTGCCGCCGGCGGTGTGCGGCACATGGGCGGGGTTGCCGAGCTCGCCGGCCAGTGCGGCGAGGGCCTGAACCTGGTCGTGCTCCGGTCGGGTCAGCACATGCAGCGTCGCGTCGGGCGGCACCGGGGTGCCGGGCTTGTTGGGGTACGCGAAGAAGATCACCGGCTTCGCCGTGCCGACCAGGATCACCTGGCCATACTGCTTCAGCAGCGCCACCGACTGGTCGACCGGATAGGGGATGCGGTTGACCGGATGTCGCCCACGGCCGCGCTCGATCCGGCCGTTGGAGCCGGCGGCGATCACATCGGCCCCGGTGGCGGCGGCGATGCGGTGGGCGTCGGCCACCGGGCCGGCGCGCAGCGCGCCATTGCCGAGCACGATCAGCGTCTTCTTGCCGTTGCGCAGCAGGTCGGCGGCGACCTTCACCGCATGCGGCGATGCAGTGGGGGCGGCGGGGATGGCAAGCCGGGCGGCGACGATGCCGCCGTCATCCCAGCAGGTGTCCGACGGCAGAATGAGGGTCGCGATGGTGCCGGGCGAGGTCTGCGCGGCCTGGGCGGCGATGGCGGCCTGGGCGCCGACTTCCTGAGCGGTGGTGCAGGTGCGCACCCAGCCGGACACGGCACGGGCGAGGCCCTCGGTATCGGCGGTCAGCGGCGCGTCGAGCGGGCGATGATAGGTCGCCTGGTCACCCACGCAGTTCACCATCATGGTGTTGGCGCGGCGACCATTGTGCAAATTGGCCCAACCGTTGGCGAGGCCGGGGCCGCAATGCAGCAGGGTGGCGGCAGGCTTGCCGGCGATGCGGGCATAGCCATCGGCGGCGCCGGTGACGACGTTCTCCTGCAACCCGAGAATGCAGCGCATGCCGGGCACACGATCAAGAGCGGCGACGAAATGCATCTCCGAGGTGCCGGGATTGGCGAAACACGTATCGATGCCGCTGGCGAGCAGCGTGTGGACCAGGCTTTCCGCCCCGTTCATGGACATTGCGAACCCCTCTTGTATAGGCAAAGCATGAAACTGCATGGCCAGCCCGGCCCATGCAAGACAGGGGATCGCGCCGCAGCCATGACGACCATTCTTTATCCCGAGCAGCTCTACGAGAATGACTGGGTGGAACGCGAGGTCTACGGCCGCAAGGCGGTGATCCGCGTCGCCGGCGTCGCTGCCATGGCCGATTTGTCCGACGTCGATTGTGCCGCGGCCGAGGGGCTGTGCATCCACGGGCTGCGGGTCACCGCCGCCGATATCGCGCGCTTCCCGCAACTGCGCGTCATCGTGCGCATGGGCGTCGGCTACGATGGCGTCGATCGCCAGGCGGCGGCACAGCGCGGGATCATGCTGTGCAACGTGCCCGATTATGGCACCACCGAGGTCGCCGATCACGCGATGGCCCTGGTGCTCGCCCTGCGGCGTGGGCTCGCGTTGCACCACGACCTCCAGCGCGGCCCGTCGCCCGGATGGAAGGCGATAACCACGCCGCTGGTCCGGCGCAGCAACGTGCAAACATTCGGCATCATTGGCCTCGGCCGCATCGGCACCGCGGTTGCGCTGCGGGCCAAGGCTTTCGGCTTCAACGTGGTGTTCTACGACCCGCACCGCCCCAACGGCAGCGAACTCGCGCTGGGCATCGCGCGGGCGAAGACCTTGCAGGCGTTGCTGCTGAAATCGGACGTGCTGTCCATCCACGCCCCGAGCACGCCCGAGACCCGCAATCTGCTGGGTCTCGCCGAACTCTCGGTGCTGCCCTATGGCGCTGTGGTGGTGAACACCGCACGCGGCCCGATCATCGATATCGACGCGCTCGGTGCCCTCATGAAGGAAGGCCACATCGCCGGCGCCGGGCTCGACGTGCTGCCGGTGGAACCGCCGGTGGAGCCGTTGCCGGAGCTGCTGCGCGCCTATCGTGCCCGCGAGGAATGGCTCACCGGGCGGCTCATCATCACCCCGCATTCGGCCTTCCACACGCCCGAGGCCTGGGAGGACATCCGGCGCAAATCCGCCGAAACCATGGCCGCGGCGCTGATCCACGGCCAGCCGCAGAACGTCATCACCCCCGAGATGTACTGACCCATGCCGCTTGGGTTCATCGCCCGGCGGGATTAACACCGCCCTGCCCTGACATTATTTCGCTGTCATATGCGGCGTTTGATCGACGAAACGGCGTGACCCGGCACGACGACTGCCGTATTGGCAAAGAGCACGGGCAGCCAGGGTCAACGCCGGGCAGCCGCGTCAACAACTGCGTCAGAGGCACCGCCATGTCCCGTCTTCCCGCACTCCTCCTCGCCGCCGCCGTCGCCGCCATGCCGGCGCTTGCTTTGGCCCAAACGCCGGCCCCCAACGGCGCCGCCGAGGTCAACAAGCGCGTCACCAACCAGCAGCAGAAAACGAACCAGGCGCTGTCGAACGGCCAGCTCACCCAGCAGCAGGCCAACCGCGCCAACAAGGCCGATGCCCGCATCGCCAACCAGTCGGCCAAGATGCAGGCGAAAAATCCCGACGGCCAACTCACCGCCGGCCAGACCAAGCGGCTCAACACCGAGCTGAACGCGAACCGCAAAGTCGCGACCCAGCAGCAAAAGCGCAACGCCCCCGCCGCGACGCAGTGACGTCCTAGTAACCAAGCAGATCCAGCGCCGCCCGCATGTGTGGCGGCACTGGCGCCTCGGCGGACACCGGCGGGTTCACCGGCAGGCTGATGGCGCGCGCCAGCAGCATCAGCCGCCCACCGCCCGCGCCGTAGATCGCGTCGCCAACGATCGGGCAACCGAGCGCGGCGCAATGGGCGCGGACCTGATGGGTCCGCCCGGTGCGGGGCCGCAGTTCGAGCCACGCCAGTCCCTCCGCCCGAGCGCGCACCCGCCACTCGGTCACCGCCGGGTCCCCGCTGGCGCCGCCCACCATGCGCCAGCCGGACGGATCCGTTACCCGGCGCAACGGCAGGTCCACCACCCCTTCTCCTTCCTTTGGCCCGCCATGCACCACCGCCCAGTAGGTCTTCGCCACCCGCCCCTCGGCGAAGGCCGCCTGGGCCGCCACCAGCGCGGCCTTGCGCAGCGCGACCACCAGGCACCCCGAGGTGTCGGCGTCCAGCCGATGGGCCAGCCACGGCCCGTCCTTGCGTCGGGACAAATGAGGGAACCAGTCCTCCACGCTCGGCCCGCCGCCCGGCCCGGCATGCACCTTGAGCCCGGCCGGCTTGTCGAGCACGACGAAGTGCGGATTGCGGAACAGGATCGGAATTTCCATCCCCCAGGTTGACAGGCGCGGCCGCGCGGCGGAAGCCATGGGCATGAAGCCTGATACCATTTGCGGCCCCAACGCCGTCACCGCGCTGTTCGACCACCGCCCGGACGACGTGCAGCGGCTGTTCTACGCCGAGGCGATGCGCGAAATGGTCGGCCCCTGGTGCGCCCTGCTGGCCAAGGCGCGCAAACCATACCGCATGCTCGATGGCGCCGAACTCGCCGCCGCCGCCGGCACCGCCCATCACGGCGGCATCGCCGCCGTCGCGCGCGTTCGCGTGCCCACGATATTCGACCACGCCAACCCGCCGCGCGGCCGTTTCCTGCTGGTGCTTGACGGCGTCGGCAACCCGTTCAACCTCGGCGCCATCGCCCGCTCCGCGGCATTCTTCGGCGCCCCCGCGGTGCTGATCGGCGAGGGGCCAAACCACGCGATGCCCTCGGACGCCGCCTATCGCACCGCCGAGGGCGGGCTCGAATTTCTCGACCTCTACCGTACCCGCGACCTGCCCCGCGCGATCGCGGCGCTGGACCCGTTCTACCGCACCGTGGCAAACTCCCTCGCGCCCGATGCCCCGCGCCTCCCCGATATCCCGCGCGATCGCCCGATTGCCCTGGTGCTTGGCGGCGAGGAGAGTGGCGTCTCGCCGCAGGTCGCCGCCGCGTGCCGTCGCCAGGTGCGCATCGGCAATTTCGCCCGCGTGCAAAGCCTCAACGTGGCGCAAGCCGCCGCCGTCCTTCTCCACGCCTTCCTGGGAACCTGAACCATGCGCTTCCTCGCGATGAACGACCCCGGCGACAATTTGTTTGACCTTACGCCCGCCCAATGGGACGAGGCCGCCGCCCGCGCCGGCGAAAGCGGCCACGAGATCCGCTTCGGCCGCAGCGACGCCGAATTCGCCACAGGCATCGCCTGGGCCGATGTGCTGCTGGCGCAGACCTCCACCCTCTACGGCCGCTTCCCCTGCACGGCGCCAAACCTGCAAATGATCTTCCTGCTCTCGGCGGGGGTCGACAAACTCCAGCCGTTCTCCAACCTGCCCGCCGGCGTTGCGGTGCTGAACAACAGCGGCGCGCACAGCCGCAAGGCCGGCGAATATGCCGCCATGGCGTTGCTGATGCTCAACGCCCGCGTGCCCGAAATGCTCGCTCAGCAGCGCGACCAGGTATGGAACATGCTGTTCTCCTCCTCGCTCCGCGGCCGCCGCGTCACCGTGATCGGCACCGGTGACATGGGGGCGCCGGCTGCACGGGCGGCGCGGTTGTTCGGCGCAATCGCGACCGGGGTGCGCACCAAGGCGACCCCGCATCCGGATTTCGACCGCGTCGTCGCGGTGGCCGATCTCGACAGCGTGCTGCCCGAGACCGATTTCCTCATCCTCGCCTGCCCGCTCACCGCGGCGACGACCGGGCTCGTCAGCCGTGCCCGCCTTGCGCTGCTGCCCAAGGGCGCCGGCGTCATCAACATCGGCCGCGGCGGGGTGCTCGACCAGGAGGCGCTGTGCGACCTGCTCGATGCCGGGCACCTCGGCGGCGCAGTGCTCGACGTTTTCACCCCCGAGCCGATCCCCCCGGGCCACCGCACCTGGACGACGAAAAACCTTGTCATCTCGCCGCATGTCTCGGTGGATGACCCGCTGACCTACAACCCCGACAGTTTCGACATCCTGTGGGAAAACATCCGCGCCATGCGCGCGGGGCTACCGATGTCCCATCAGGTGGATTTGTCGCGCGGGTATTGATATTTAACCCATGCCTGCAGAAAATTTGGCGTCAGCTTCAATCCGTTATCAAATACTGTTCTGACATAGTCGTCTGAGCATCTAGCGGATGGACGCCCATCGGATGAATGCGAGTGCCGAGCAGTTGCGGCACTCCCAATCCTTGGCGAGCCTGCGGCATCGGTTGAGCCAGGAGATGGTGCGCTCGACGATCCAGCGCTTTGGTCCGGACCTTCGTCCACATCCTCCTGCTCCTAGATCAGCCGCCAGACACGCCCGGTAATGGCCAACACACCGACTCCCGCAAGCGCACACAAGGCAGTTGCAGCCGCGGCACCCAGTATCTCGGCGAGCCCGCCCAGCAGTAGGAAGCCGAGCGGGCCGAGGCCGATGCAGACGCTGAGCACGCCGAGCATCCGGCTTTTCATCGCCGGCGGGGCGGCGCGATAGGTCAGCGTCGCCTGCATCACCGTGTAGCCGGTGCCGAAAAACCCGGTGAGAAACAGCGACCCGCTCGCCAGCCAGAAGCCCGGACTCAGCGCGAAGGCCGCGATGCTGGCGAGGTAGACGATGCAGCCGCCGACATAGGCGAGGCGGAAGTTCGACTGGCGGGACCAGCGCGCCATGAACAGCGCGCCGCAAAAGGCGCCGATGCCGTCTATGCTGGCGAGAACGCCCACGCCCTGCGGTCCGAGATCCAGGCTGTCCCGCCCGATCACCGGGATCATGCCGGTGAACGGCCAGCCGAACAGGTTGTAGACCACCGTCACCCACAGGATGCCGCGCAGCCGCTCATCGCGCCAGGCGAAGACCAACCCCTCCCGGATCGTCGCCAGCACGCGAGCGGTCTGCGGCACCGCGGGCGGGTTGCGTTGGCCGAGGCGCAGCAGGATCAGCAGCGCCGCGCCATAGAGCACCACGCCAAGGATCAGTGCCGCCTCGATGCCGATCGCCGCCAGCAGCGCGCCTCCCACGGTGGGGCCGAGCATGCGGCTCGCGTTGTTGGCGCCGACGTCGATCGACATGGCGATGTTCATCCGCTCCGCGCCAGCCGCCTGGCCGATCATCACCCGGCGGATCGGGTTGTCCGCCGCCCAGCCGCAGCCGTTGATGAAGCTCGCCAACGCGATCTGCCACACCTCGAGATGCCCGGTGATCGCCGAGGCCGCCAGCGCCGCCTCGCCCAGCAGCAGCAGCGCCACCACGCCCAACAGCGCCGTCCGCCGCTCCACCCGCTCCGCCAGCGCGCCGATGAAGGCGCCGAAAAGGCCCATCGGCAGCAGGCGCAGCATGGTGACCATCGAGACGATGAACGCCGAGCCGGTGGCGGCGTAGGTGAACACCCCAAAGGCGATCATCTCCAGCCAGCGCACGGTGAACAGCGCCAGACCGACGCACCACAGCCGGCGAAAATCGGCGACCGCGAACAGACCTCCGGTTACCCCACCCACGCTGCCGGACCCCGCCGTTTCCCTCCCGCATAGCCAACACAGCCCCGCCCTGCTGTCAAAGCCGCTTGCGGCGACCGCCCCGGCGTGGGACGCACCGGCATGAACACGGGGAACACCAACGCCGGCTGGGGCGGGCTGCTGCGCGGCGCCAACCTGCTGCGCACGCTGGTGATCACCGGCGGCATCGGGTTGCACGCCGTGTCGATCTACGTGGTCGCCACCGTGATGCCAGTGGTGGTGAGCGAAATCGGCGGGCTCGCCTTCTTCTCCTGGACCTCGACGCTCTACGTGGTGGGCTCCCTGACCTCCGCCTCCTCGGTGCCGCTGCTGATGGCGCGCCTCGGGCCGCGCGGCGCCTACCGGCTGGCCTGCCTGCTGTTCGCCATCGGCAGCCTGATTTGCTCGCTGTCGACCACCATGCCGATGCTGCTGGTGGGGCGCCTGATCCAGGGGCTCGGCGGCGGCATGCTGCCCGCCCTTGGCTACGGGTTGATCCGCCGCATCTTCCCGGCCGAACTGCACGCGCGTGCCATCGTGATGATCGGCTCGGTCTGGGGCATCGCCGCACTGGCTGGCCCGGCCGTCGGCGGGCTCTTCGCGCAGTATGCCACCTGGCGGGCGGCCTTCTGGGTGGATGTGCCGATCGCGATCGCCTTCGTGCTGGCCTCGGCGGCGATCCTGCCGCGCGGCGGCGAGGGTGGGCCGACCCCCGGCATTCCCGGCGCCCGCCTCGCACTCCTGGCCGCCGCGGCAATGGCCGTCAGCACCGGCGGCGCCAGCGCGCAGCCGCTCTACGCCGCCCTAGGCCTCATCGTCGCCATCGCCTGCCTCGCCGCCACCCTTCGGATCGACCGCACCGCCACCCGCCGCATGTTCCCCGCCGGCGCCTTCGATTGGCGCACCCCCTTCGGCGCCGCCTCCGCCTCCCTCGGGCTGCTCAACCTCTCCGCTGCGCCCTGCACCTTCCTGCCCTTCATGCTGCAAAAGGCGCACGGCGTGCCGCCGCTGGCCGCCGGCTATATCAGCGCGACCTACGCCCTGACCTGGACGGCCACCTCCTTCGTCACCGCCTCCGCCGCCGGGCAGACCGCCCGCGCGCTGATGCTGGCCGGCCCCGCCACCATGCTCGCCGGACTGCTGCTGATCGGCGCCACCCTACCCACAGGGCACCTCGCCTTCGTGATCATCGGCCAAGGCCTCCTCGGCGTCGGCATCGGCTTCGTCTGGGCCCATCTCGGCGCCATGATGATGTCGGTCGCCGCCCCCGCCGACCGCGAAATGGCCGGCCCCTTCATCACCACCACGCAAACCCTCACCACAGTCTTCGGCTCCGCCCTGGCCGGCCTCGTCGCCAATCTCGCCGGCCTGCCCACCGCCGCCACGTCAGCCGAACTCGGCCACACCACCACCTGGCTGTTCGGCACCCTCGCCATTGTCCCCCTCGCCGCCTGCTGGGCGGCTTGGAAAATGCTGCGGCTGACGCCGGCTTAACGGCAGCACTGCGCGCGGGGCGCCGAGGCCCGAGATCAATGCGTCAGCAGGCTGCCGTAGCCGGGGATCGGGGTGCGGACGCCGGAGAGGCGGAGGCAGTGCCACAGGCTGGCCTGGTTGGCGGAGATGACGGGGCGGGCGAGGTCTTGTTCGAGGGTATCGAGGATACCAACGCAGCGGAAACCGGTTCCGGCGATCAGCACGCCGTCGGCCTCGATGGGGCAGGTGGCGCGGATTTGCGCGTAGAGGGGTTCGATATCCTGCTCGAAGCCCATGCCGTTGGGGTAGAGTTCGCCGGGCGGCAGGTCGCGCCATTTGCGGCCGGGGTCGTAGCGCAGATGCCCGGAAGGCGGGGCGCCGTGGTCGCGATAATAGGCCACGGCGGCGGCGACGATGGCGTCGTTGAACCAGGGCGGCAGCACCAGGAAGGGGCGGCGCACGCCGGAGGCGCGCAGGGCGGCGATGCAGTCGATCCCGTTGGTGGTGATGGCGGGGCCGGGGCCAATCAGCGGCGAGAGGGCGGTGACGGTCGCCTCGTCCCAGCCGGGCCCGCCGATGATGGAGCTGGAGCTGTGGCCGACCACCACCGCGGTGAGGCGCATCGCGGCGAACTGGGCGGCGCCGCGGGCAAGGTCGGGCTCCGGCACCACGCCAGTGCGGTCCTCACGCCAGCGCGCCCAGGGAGCGGAGGCGGTGACGCGCGCGGCGTGGACGGAGACGCCTTGTGGCGCCATCGCCCACCATTCGGCCTCGGGCACCGCCTCGTTGCCGACGATGAACATGCCGATGCGGGCCTGCCAGCCCCAATTGTCTCGCGCCAGCATGGCCGCGCCCCCTCGTTGTCAGATGTCCATCGGCCCGAAATTGGGTGAAACCTCGAAATCCGCCTCGGTCACGGCGCGGATATTCTCGACTGTGAGGCCCGGATAGGCCTCGCGCAGCACCAGGCCATCGGCCGTCACGTCGAACACCGCGTGATCGGTCACGATCACCTTGACGCAGCCCTTGCCGGTGAGCGGCAGATGGGTGCGCTTCTTGACCTTGCTGTGCCCGTGCTTGTCGGTGTGCTGCAGTGCCGCGATGATGCGCGGCACGCCGTAGCAGAGATCCATGGCGCCGCCGATGCCGGGCCACCATTTGCCGTTGCGCTTGGAGGCCCAGTTGGCGAGGTTGCCCTCCTGGTCCACTTCGAGCCCGCCCAGCACGGAGGTGGCGATGTAGCCGTTGCGCATGGCGCCGAGCGAGGTGGTGAGGTCCATGATCGCCGCCCCCGGCATCAGCGTCACCGGCTCGGTGGAGGCGTTGGAGACGTCGCTGTCGGCTTCCAGCGTGCCGGGCCTGGGGCCGAAGCCGAAGCAGCCGTTCTCCGAGTGGAAAATCACCTGCACGCCCGGCGGCAAATAATTCGCCGTCATGGTGGGGATGCCGATGCCGAGATTGACCACTTCGCCGGCGCGCAACTCGCGCGCGCAGCGCCGCGCGATCACCACGCGGGGGTCCTGCCCATGCAGATGGCTCATGGCGTCTCTCCTTCTGGAAGCTTCGGCAGCCGCCCGAGCTTGATCCAGTGGTCGCGGTAGAGCGTGTGCTGGTCCGCCAGCGAGTAACCCTGCACCACCGCGTTGACGAAGGGGCCGGGGCAGCCGACGCGTTCCGGCGGAATGGCGCCCACGGGCACGATCTCGTTCACCTCGGCGATGGTGAACTTGCCGGCCATCGCCAGGTCCTTCTGGTTCTGGGTCGCCATGTAGCGGAACTCGACATTGCCCAGGGGATCGGCACGATAGCCGCGGATGATCGAGACATCGGCGGTGAGCGCCTCCTCGACGAGGTAGGTCTTGCCCTTGATCTCGATGGTCCGCTTGGGTTCCTCGAGGTCGGGGAACAGGCCCTCCTGGTCGAGAATACCAACGCCGACCGGCACCAACGCGCCGCCGAGCCCATGGCCGCCGGCGCCCACCTCCGCCGCCCAGGGGCCCATGGGAAAAAACTGCCGCACCTTGAGCTTGCCGGAGAGATAAGCGTCCGACGCCTCATTGGATGTGGCGCCATGGGTGCCGATATATTCCTCGATCAGCCCGGCGGCGAACAGCTTGCCCATCAGGAAGTCGCCGCGCAGGCCCGAGGTGTTGGCGATCAGCGTCAGCCGGTCGATGCCGTGTTCGAGCAGCCACTCGATGCATTTGGCCGGTTCGCCGGCGCCGACGAACTCACCCATCATGACGCGCGTGCCCGGGGCGACATGCGCCATCGCGGCGTCGATGCTCATCACCTTGTCGATATTCATGGCAGGCGACTCTCCTCGGACTTATCGCAGGGGTAATGCCGCCGGTGTTTTCCGGCAAGCCCGCCCCGCCGAACTATGGCTGGTCCGTTTCGACGTGGACGGGCACAATGGCGGGACTTCAAGGAGCCCGCATGCGGACTGCCCTGCGTTACGCCCTGGTGAGCCTCGCGGCACTTGCCCTCCCGGCCGCCTGCCTCGCGCAGACCGTGCCGGCGGCGGACTGTGCGCCCGCCGGGCGGCTGGCGCTCTATGTCGCCGCGGGACCGGCCGAGGGCCGTGCGTGGGACAGTGTCACCTTCGCCACCCCGACCGGCCCGCTCACCGTCACGGGCCGCACTTGCATGCAGCACTACGCCCCGAAGGAGGGTGCCGCGGCCTTGAGCGACGCCGACATTCAACTGCGCTACCGTGCGGCGTTGCAGCGTGCCGGCGCCACCGTCGTGCTGGCCGATGCTGGGCTCACCCTCGCCCGGGCCGCTGCGGGGGACTGGGTGCGGATCGCCAGCCAGAGCAACGCCATCGATGTGCTGGTGGTTGCGCCGGGGCCGCATCGCCAGGTGCTGACGACGCCCGGCACCAATGACTTCGCCCCCCTCGGCCACATGCCGGACTACCTCGCCGACCCACCGGATCGCCGCGCCTTCGATCAGCGCGGCTTCCAGGTGCGCGACGGCGACGAGACGCGCGAGGTGGTCGTCCAGGGCGCGCGCACCGAGATCGCCTATGCGCTGCGCGAAGGTGGCCGACCCGCCAGCGATGCCGACATCCAGGAGAACTACCGCAACGCCCTGCGCGGCGCCGGCGGCGAGATCCTGTTCACCGATGAGCGCAATACCACTGCCCGGATCGAGCGTTCCGGCCAGGCGATATGGATCAAGGTGTGGAGCGAGGAGTCCGCGATCAACGTCACCGTGGTCGAGCAGGCGGCGCATCGGCTCACCCTTCTGCCGCCCTCGGGGCATGACGACCGCCGCCTTGGCCGCATGCCCGGCTACGCCGCCGACCCGCCGGAGCGGCACAGCCTCGATGAAGTCATCTTCACCCTGCAGGATGGCGATGCGGTGCGCGAGGTGAAGGTGCAGGGCGCCCGCACCGAGATCACCTACGCCCCCAAGCCCGGCCGTGTGCTGGCCTCGGACCTCGACATCCAGCTCAACTACCGCGCGGCGCTGGCCCAGCTCGGCGCCCAGGTGCTGTTCACCGACAGCGCCACAACCGTCGCGCGCTTCGGCGATTCCGGGCGGCTGGTGTGGGTCAAGATATGGAGCCAGGAGACCGCCATCGCCGTCTCTGTTGTCGAGGAGAAGGCCTACAAGGCCGCCGTCCGGCCTGCGCCGGCCGAGACATTGCGCGGCGCGCTCGAAGGCCGCGGCCGGACGGCCCTGTTCCTTTCCTTTGATTTCGACCGCCCGACGCTCAAGCCCGAGAACGCTCCCATTCTGGCGGAGGTCGTGCGATTGCTGCGCGATTGGCCGTCGCTTCGGCTGCTGGTGGAGAACCATACCGACAATATCGGCCCCCGTCCGCGCAACCTCGAACTCGCCGCCGCGCGCGCCGCCGCGGTGCGCGATGCCCTGGCCGCGGCCGGGGCCGATCCCGCCCGAATCAACGTCGTCGGCATCGGCCCGGACCGGCCGATCACCGACAACGCCACCTCCGAAGCCCGCGCGCGCAACCGGCGGACGGTGCTGATCCGCCAGTGACGGTTTGCGCTTTGACGCGAGGGAAGGCGTTTCCGCCGGCGCAACCCACCGTCAGGTAACCGGTCGCCGAAGCCGCACCGGCTACTGGCCGCGGCCTGTCACCATCACCAACACGGTGCGGATCATGATGCCGACGTCGGTCGCGAACCATTCGGCGAGCGACGTCAGCCGCATGCCGTAGGCGTGGTCGAAGCCGACTTTGCTGCGCACGTCCTCGATGCAGGTGTCGTAGCCCTGGCGCACCTGGGCGAAGCCGG
The DNA here is from genome assembly GCA_026400845.1 of Alphaproteobacteria bacterium. Lineage (GTDB taxonomy): Bacteria > Pseudomonadota > Alphaproteobacteria > Acetobacterales > Acetobacteraceae > CAIYPH01. The sequence continues at coordinate 24,057 of JAPLOH010000040.1, read as the reverse complement.
TGATGCCCGGGCGCAGGCCGATGGTGCGCTCGGCGAAAAACGGGATCTCGCGTTCGAGCTTGCCGTAGAAGCCGGGCCGCTCCGGCCGCGGGCCAACGATGGACATGTCGCCCGCCAGCACGTTGACCAGCTGGGGCAGCTCGTCGAGCCGCGTCTTGCGCAGGAACCAGCCCACCCGCGTCACCCGCGGATCGCGCTTGGCGGCCCACACCGCGCCGCTCGCCTTCTCGGCGTCCGCCCGCATGGAGCGGAACTTCCACATCTCGAACAGCTCGGTCCGTTGGGTGCCGGCGCGGCCGACCCGGAGCTGGCGGAAAATCACCGGGCCTGGGCTTTCCGTCGCGATCGCCAGGGCGATCAGCGGCCACAGCGGCAGGGTCAACAGGATGCCGACCAGCGCAACCGCGATATCGAAGCCCCGCTTGGCGGCGGCCACCGGCGCGGGGATGGCGGTGTCGAAGCCCATCGGCTCCACGGTACCGGCAAGCTCGGCATCGAATATGGTTTCGGACATTTCCAGGATTCCTTCAGGTCAGGATCACGAGGCCAGCGCACGGCGCCAGGGCGCGCGGTGGCCGCCGGCGCAATAGCGCAGGACCCCCTGGGCGCTGGCGAGGTGGCCGGCGAGAATGTAGCGGGCGACCGCGAGCAGCCGCGGCGCGGCGGCCCCGAGCGCCATGCCGAGCACGGCGGAGGTAAGGCCGATCAGCTGGGCGGCGGCGAGGCCGAGGAAGATCGCCGAGCCTGGCGCCAGCAGTACGCTGCCGAGCACGCCCATGGCGATCAGGAACGGCGCGATCACCCGCAGCCCCTTGCCGGAAGCGAAGGCCAGCGCCACCGCCCCGTGTCGCGGGTTCAGCAGCCAGGACAGCCGCGCCACCTGCTGCGCATTGCCCGCCGCGATCCGCCGCCGGCGCCGCGCATCCAGCGCTTCGTCGGCCGACTCGACCTCGATCGCCACGATCGCCGGGTCATACGCAACCCGCCAGCCGCGGCCGAAAATTTCCAGCGGGGCGATGAAGTCGTCGTTGATGGTATCGGCCGGCAGCGCCCGCCAGGCGGACCGACGGACGCAGTAGAAGGCACCGTGCAGCCCGAGCGGCGCGCCGAGCGCCGCCTCGCCGCGTTTCACCGCGAGCTGGAACTGCCAGTATTTCGTCTCGCCAGCGGAGCCGGGCCGCTCGATGCGGTAGGTGCCGCCGACCGCGCCGAGCATGGGGTCGGCGAAATGCGCGGCGGCGCGGAGCAGCGCATCCGGCGGCAGCATGGCCGAAACATCGGTCAGCGCCACCACCTCGGTGGTGATCATCGCCATGGTGCCGTTGAGGATCGCCACCTTGCCGCGGTTGCGTTTGTATTCGACGACGATCCCTTGCAGGCCGGCGCAACGCGGCTCGGCGAGCACCGCACGGGCGATTTCCGCCGTCCGGTCGGTGCAGCCGTCGCAGGCGATCAGCACGGTCAGGCGTTCCCGCGGGTAGTCGAGGCAGGCGAGGTTGCGCAGCTTGGCGGCGATGTGGGCGGCCTCGTTGTAGGCTGGCATCACCACCGTCACCGACGGCAGCGCCGAGCGCGCCATGGGCTCCGGCGTGGCCGCAGCGTCGGCCCGGCGCGACAGCAGTTTCAACGCCACCGGCCAACCGGCGTGGTGCCAGGCATTCAGTGCCAGCGATCCGATTGTCGCAGCCGAGAGTGTGTGTTCGATGAGGGAATTCACGGCGTCGCTCCGAGCATCAGGTTGGTGTAGGCCGCCTCCATCGTCGCCAGGCTCGCCGTCCGCATCACGAAGCCGCGCGGATCGCCGAAACCCTGGCCGGAGGAGGCGGCCTTGCCGAGTGACAACAGCAACCCCTGTGCCAGAGCTGCGGGGTTCTCGGCTTCCACCAGCTCGCCGCTCGCGGAGTCGAGTGCCGCGGGGACGCCGCCGACCCGGCTGGCCACCACCGGGCGGCCGCAGGCCTGGGCTTCGAGCAGGGCCAGGGGCAGCCCCTCGGCACGTGAGGGCAGGCAGACGATGTCGGCCGCGCGATAAAGGGTCGCGGTGTCGTCGACATGGCCCAGCCAGGCCACGCGCGCCGAAATCCCCAGGGTTTCCGCGAGATTCTGCAGCGCAACCCGCTCACTACCGGACCCTCCGACCGCCAGCGTGACGCCCGGAACCGTGGCCAGGGCGTGCAACGCGACATCAATGCCCTTCACCCGCTCCAGCCGCGCGGCGATGGCGATCACCTGGCCGGTACCCGGCAATCCGAGCGCTGCGCGGGCCGCCGCCTGGTCGCCGGGGGCGAAGCGGGCGGTGTCCACGCCGTTCAAGATCACCTGCGGACGGGCGCCGCCGAGGGCCAGAACCACCGCGTCGGCGACGTGCGGGGCATCGGCGACCACGATGGGGTTCGCGATCTTCAACGCAATTTGCGCGAGGCGCCGGCGCTTGGCGTTCTGCAAATGCCAGGCGTCGTGCTCCGTATGAATGCGTCGCAAATTGCGAACGCCGCGCGCCGCCAGACCGGCATAGAGCAACGGGCCAATGTGGTGGGTATGAACGCCCACCGCGCGGACCCGGCGCAGCAAGCGGGTCAACCGGGGCACCATCAGCGGGTCGAGGCCCGGCCGCTTGCCCATGAACAGGATCGGCGTCGTCTCGCGCGCCAGCCGCGGCCAAGCGGCACGCGCGCTCGCGGCATCGCCCTCCAGGCTGACCACCAGCACCGGATGATGCCGGGCCTGCGCGCGCGCCAGCTCCAACACCATGACCTCGAGCCCGCCGGGGACGAGATGCTGCACGACGTGAACGATCGGCTTTTCGGGAAGTTCCATGGTCGGCTCTCCAGACATTCGCCTGGGCACCGCAGGAACCGTGCCAACACGAAAACGCCGGCGCCCAATGAGCGCCGGCGACATTCGGAACGGTAGTACCAAAGCTCGATGATCGAGGCTCATCAGGCAGGAAGGCGAGGGGCGCTGCCCCCTCGACCCCCGCCAGGGGGCGACCCCCTGGACCTCNNNTGCGGGTCTGGGGGCGCAGCCCCCAGCGGGGTCAAGGGGCAGCGCCCCTGGCTCTTCCTTCCAATAGGTCCCGATCAGCGAGCATTGGTAAACAGTGCGGCGCTGAACCCGGGTCAGGTCTCCCGGCCGGCGGGGTCGAGCGGCGGGATGCGGGCCAGGACGCGGATGCCGGTGAGGGCTTCCATTTGGCGGATCCGGCGCACCGAGGTGTCCGAAATCTCCAGCAGCGTGGCGAGGCCGATGCCGAGGGCGAGGCCGCCGACCAGCCCGCCGAGGGCGAACAGCAGCGACAGCGGCTTCATCGGCCGGGTCGGCTCGGTCGGGCGGTCGATCACCTTGATGCGGTCGGCGGCCTGAAAGCGCGACAGCTCGCCGGTCACCTTGGCCATCTCGAAGCGTTTGCGCAGGGACTGGGCGAGCTCCTGCGTCTCGGCCACGGCGCGCTGGCGCTTGCCAAGCTCGCGCTCGACTTCGCCCGAAGCCTCAACCAGCGCGTCGAGCTCGGCGATGCCCCGACGGAGGTTGTCGATTTCGCTCTTCACCTGGCCGAGCCGGGTGCGGGCGGCCTCGAGCGTCGCCACCTGCGAGACCAGCAGCGGCTGCGCGCCGTCGCCGTCCTTGCGGGCCACCGCGGCGAGGTTCCACATCCGCTCGATGTCGGCGGTTGACAATTCGGCACCCGCCTTCAGCAGGGAAGACCGCTCGCTCTCGAGACTGTCGAGCTTGTGCAGGGCGGCCTGGACCTTGGAGTGCTCGTCGGTATAGCGGCTGCGCAGCACCGCGAGATCGCCGCGGATGGCGACGATGTCCTGCTCCAGCCGGCCGATCACGGGGTCGGTGCGCGACAGCCGGGCGCGGGTTTCGTTGAAGTCGCTCTCGGCGCCGGCGAGGCGCATTTCGCGCTCGGCGAGCTGCTCGCGCTGGGCGGCGAGGCGCTGCAGGTTGGCGCCGCGCTGCTCCGGCAGCGCCTGGGCGTGCTGCGCCCGGTAGCGTGCGACATCGGCCTCGGCGGTTTCGAGCCGGGTGGTCACTTTGCCCAGCTCGTCGGACAGGAAGGTCACCGAGCCGCGCATCGAGCTGTTCTCGGGCGCCTCGACGCGCTCGACGAAGCGCTGGCCGATGCGCTCGAGCACCCGGTTGATGCCGGCCGGCTTGGCGGCGCGGTAGCGCAGCTCCACCATCTCCTGGCCGATCAACTGGACCGAGACGGCCGAGGCGAGTTCCGCCACCACCGCATCGGCGGCGGGCGTCGGCATGCCGGGCTGGACCATGCCCAGATCCTCGGCGACCGACTGCATGACATGGCGGCTGGTGAGCAGCGCCGTGAGCGCGGCCATGCGGTCCTTGAGGTTGGTCTTGACCGCGAGATCCTCGAGGAACGGGTTCAGCTTGCCCGGCTCCTGGATCAGCACGGTCATCTTGGTTTCATAGCTGCTGGCGGCGAAATGCCCGACCGCGAGGCCGATGACCGGCAGCAGCAGCGCCGGCAACACGATCAGATAGCGCCGGCGCCAGGCCGCGGCGAGGAGGACCTGGAGGATTTCGGTGATCGGCGGCCCGCCGCCCTCGGTGGCGGTGGTGATCGGCATGGCCGGGAGGGTCATCGTCTCGCTCATGGCTGGAGTCCCTGGGTCACGACCACCACGCCGGGCGGTAGGGCTGGATCGAACCGCATCTCGACGTCGCTGCCCGCGGTGGTGAGTTCGCGGGCCACCGCGATGGCCCGGCGCTGGCCGAGCACCGGGGCGCCGGGGTCGTCGAAGGCGCCCGGCCGGCTGCTCACCAGCAGCTTGCGCGGCCGTCCGGCGCCGGCGGCGAACTGGCGCACATCCGCCCGCTGCGCCTCCGTCAGCGTCAGCGTGGTGCCGTCGAAGCGCACCAGCAGCCGCGCGGCGGCCACTGCCGGATCGGCGAGCCGGGCCCGGGCAAGGAGCTGGTCCACCGTGATGGGTGCGCCCGGGTTCGGCCCGGGATCACGCCGGTCGGCCTCCGGGATGTATTTCACCGGGTCCGGGCTGCAGGCGGCGAGGAGAAGGGTAAGCAATAGGGCCCGGCGCATGCCGATCGCTCCGTTGGGGGGAAGTCTGGCATCACTCTTTCAATAAACGTGCCAACTCCACAATATCCCGCCGCCAGACGCTTGCCTTCCCTGCAAGTCTGGCCGCCGCATTCCAGCGGTCCGGCACCTCCGCCCACAGCCGTGCCCTGAGCGCCACCGCCCGGCGATCCTTGGCGGCGTCGAGCCAGGCGAGCCAGCGCAGGTCCTCGGCACCCTCCACGAGGTCCAGCACATCGGCGTCGAGGTCGTGCGGATCGCAGATGCCGGGGGTCGGCCAGAAGAACTGCACGTCGCCCTCGCGGCCATCCGTGGGGTCGAAGGCATCGGCGGTGGGCATGCGGCCGTGCCACTGCGCCATGCCCGCCGCGCCGGAGCGCCACAGATAGGCGCCCGAGGCTAGGCGGGGCTCAGGCATGTTGTAGAGGAAGGGCTTGATGCCGCGGGCCCTGAGTGCCGCGATGTGCTCGGCATCGGCGCCGTAGCCGGTATTGACCAGCGCGACGGCGAGGGCCGGCAGCAGCGCGGCGTCAGCGGGGTTGTTGAGGAAGCCGGCCAGCTTGGCGCCGGGGGCGGTGCGATGAACATCGGCCGCCAGGGCCAGCGCGTCTTCGGCGGTGCCGTTATAGGAGGGTTCGTCCGCCACGCCCCAGGCGACCGGGGCACCGAGCGCGGCCTCGGCGCGGGCGATCCAGGCGGGCGCCTCCAGCCGCGGCAGGGCGCGCAGCGGGGCATAGGCGATGGCGAGCCCGGGGCCGGCGGCCTTGAGGTCGGCGATCGCGCCGTCGAAATCCGCGTCGAGCTTGCCGACGGCGGGCATCATGGGTGCGAGGCCGAGGCGGCCGACCTCGGCGAGATCGCAGGCCGACTGGGTGCGGGCGGCCACGCGGGCCTTGGTCTTGTCGAACTCGGGGTCGCCCAGCAGATGCGGCGCGAAATCGAGGAAGGGGCCGACGCGGGCGGCGGCGCGGCGGCGCGGCACGTCCAGCACCTCGGCCTCCAGCGGCACCGAGGCTTCGCCACCGGGCCAGCGCAGGATCAGCTTGCCCTGATGGCGCCCCGGCGTGCCGCCGCGCAGCAGCACGACGAGCGGGCGAGGCAGGTCGGGCCGCAGCGGAATGGCGGCGCTGTCGCCGCGCAGATGGGCGGCGGAGAAATCGAGACCGGCGGAATTCGCCGCCGGCCGGCGCCAGCGCCACTGGCCCCACAGCACGCGGGCGGTAGGGCCGCCACGGTCCCATTCGACCTGCGCGGAGGCGATCAGCGCGGCCGGCACCGTCACCTCGGTGCGCATCACCACCACACCATCCGGCGCGGTGGTCACCGGGGCGATGCGGGCGATGGTGACGCGCTCGGCCCGCGGGGCGGGCGGCGGCGGGGTCAGCACTGGCCAGGCCTCGGCGAAGCGGGCGGCACGCAGGGATTCCACCGCATCGACTGCCGCGCCGAGCCCGCCCGGCATGCCCTCGGGCACCGCGATGATGGCGACCAGGTGGGAGGAGCCCTGCGGGAAGCCGGCGAGCTCGATTTTCAACACCCCATCGGCCGCCACCACGGCGGTGCCCTCGATGCGGCCGCCGCGCCGGGCGCCCAGCGCCGCGAACGGCAAGCGCCGCGGATCGGCCTCTTGGTTCCGCCCTGCGAAATAGCGGCGGGCGACCCATTGCGCGTAGCTTTGACGGGTCTCGGAGATATCGTCGCCATTCACCCGCACGCGGCGCTCCATCACCGCCGGCAGGGTCTCCCACTCGCCGGGATCCTCGGTCCACAGCGCGAGGTGCCAACGCCCGGGCGGTAGCGCGGTGGTGAAGCCGGTGAGGCGCATGCCGTGGGACAGCACGGGATCGCCGCCCGGGCGGGAGATCGCCAGGATGGCGGAGCCGCTTACTTGCGGATCGCCAGGCTGCACGGAGGTGAAGCCGCGGAGTGGCAGCGACCAGTCTGGGCCAAAATACCAGCCGCGCACCCCCTCGGGCAGCGCCGGCGGCAGATCGAGACGCAGGGGCGAGACGTCCACACCGCCATTGGGTGCGAAGGCGGTCGCGCTCCATGCCGCGCCGGGGCGCAGCGCCTTGCCGCGAGGTGTGCGCAGGGCCGCGAGGCGCAGGCGCAGCAGGAAGGGGCCGGGCGGCAGCATCCGCTCCTCGTTGACCCGCTCGACATAGGACAGGCCGGGTCCGTCATCGACGCGGATGGTCACCGCGACGGGGGCGGCGGCGGTCACCGTGCCGGTGACCACCAGCTCGGCCATCGGATCCGTTGCCGTGAAGCTCAGCCGCGCATCGGCACGGCAGGCGGACGGCAGCAGCAACAGCAGCGCCAGGACGAGAAACGTTCTCATCGCGTGATCCCCCGGATCAGCTCGGCCGCGGCGACGGCACGGGCGTGCCAGCTTTCGCCGGCCACCAGGGACTGGCGCGCGGCCTTGCGGCCGTCATGCACGCTGGCCTTCAGCGCATTGGCGAAGCCGGCAGCGTCGGTGGTGACGGCGATTTCGCCGGCATAGGGTTCCAGCGCCGGGAAGGGGGTCGCCACCACCGGGCGGCCGGCGGCGAGATATTCGCGCAGTTTCAGCGGGTTGCTCGCGCGGATCTGCGCATTGTCGCGGAACGGGATGAGGCCCGCCGTCCAATGCTGGGCATAGCCGGCCAGCTCGTGATGGCGCCGCGGCCCGAGCAGCTGCACGTTGGGCAGCGCCTTCAGCTTGGCGATGTCGGCGTCCGGCACATCGGCCGCCACCTTGCCGATGAACATGAACGTCCAGTCCGGCAGGCGCCGCGCGGTGTCGGCGATCAGGTCGTAGTCGAGCCAGGAGGCGAGCGATCCGTAATAGCCGGCTACCTTGCCCTCCGGCATGTCGGCGGCGCGGGGGGCAGGGGTGCCGAACAGCCCGAGATCGACGCCGTGCGGCAGCACATGGGTGCGCTCGGCGGGGAAGCGGGCGGCGATCACCGGGCTCGCGGCCAGGATCAGGTCAGCGCGGGCGGCCAGTTCGGCCTCCAGCACGGCGCAGCGGGCGTGGTCCACCCCGGCCAGCGCCGCGAAATCATCGCCGGCATAGTAGACGACGGCGGACTCGTCCGTCGCGCCGATCGCATCCACCGCGGATGGCAGTGAAATCCACAGCACCGGGCGCGACAGCCCAGCCTTTCGCGCGGCACCGCCAACGCTGCGGCGCAGCAGCCAGCGGTTGAGCCGGCGGCCGAGTGCGCTCAGCGCCATCGGCAGCACCAGCGGCTGGATCACCGGCCCGGGCGCCGGGGTGCGGGATGCCGGAGTGCGCTTGCGGAAGGCGGCGCCGATTTTGCGCGCGACGCGTCCGAGGTCGGAGATGGTGATTTTCGGCCGGCGCAGGCCGATCGAGTTGACCCAGACCACCCGGTTCACACCGGGCAGATGCGTCACCAGATGCATGGTCGAGGAGGGCAGGCCGCCCCAATCCTCGCCGAAAACCACGATGTCGGTCACAGCGCGCGCACCACCCGGGCGGGAATGCCGGCGGCAAGCACGCCGGCGGGAAGGTCCTTGGTCACCACGCTGCCGGCGGCCACTACGGTGCCGGCGCCGATGGTGACGCCGGCGGTGACGGTCACCCCGGTCGCCAGCCACACGTCACGCTCCAGCACGATGTCGCCCACCTGGTCGTCGGTCTCGGGCAGGCCGGCGGCGCGGTCGGCGGCATCCATGGGGTGGCCGGGGAAGCCGGCCAGCATGATCGTGCCGGCGAGGCGGACGTTGTCGCCCAGCACCACGCGGGTGCCGACCGAGATCTGGCACTGCCAGCCGATATCGACGTTGTTGCCAACTTCGAGCACCGGCGCCGTGCGGGCGCTGGAACGACCGATCAGCGTGGAGATGCCGCTCATCCGCACGTCCCGCCCGAGGCGGATGCGCAGCGGGCCGAGCACTTGCGGCATGCCGGAGTAGAGCATCAGGCCCGGCGCGTCGGTCTCCAGGCGCGATACGAACAGCGGGGTCCACCAGGCGGCCCGCATCGTGTTGGCAATGGCGCCGCGCACGGCGAGATGGGCGGAGTAGAGGGCGCGGTGCAGCGGCCGGATCACCGGCAGCCGGAAGGTCCGCGCACCTTTGGCGGTGCGGTAGAGGAAGCGGGAGAGGGGCGATTCCTGGCCTTTGACCCAGCCACGCAGGGCGAGAGCGGCGCTCATTCCACCGTCACCGACTTGGCGAGGTTGCGCGGGCGATCGACGTCGCGGCCCAGCACCTCGGCGGCATGCACCGCGATCAGCTGCACCGCGACCGCCTGGGCGAAAACCAGCCCGAGGCCGCTGCCCGGCAGCACCACGCAATGCTCGGCGATCCGCTCGAAGCGGGCGGCCTCGGCGGCGCCCACCAGGGCGACCACGCAGGCGCCGCGCGCCCGCACTTCCTCGGCGTTGGCCAGCGTCTTCTCGGCGTGATCGCCGACGCAGGCCAGCACCGGCGAGCCTTCGCGGATCAGCGCGATCGGGCCGTGCTTGAGCTCGCCGGCGGCATAGGCCTCGGCGCGGATGTAGGAGAGCTCCTTCAGCTTCAGCGCGCCTTCGGCGGCCAGCGCGGCACCGGGGCCGCGGCCGAGGAACAGCGCCTCGTTCTCCATCGCGATCATCCGGGCGATCGCGGCGAGCTGCGGCTCCAGCGCCTCGGCCTGGCGGCAGATCTCGGGCAGCCCGGCGATCTCACGCTCGATCTTGGCGAGGCGGCAGGAGGTCACGGTGCCGCGGGCGAGGCCGAGGGCGAGGCCGAAGCGGACGAGGGCCAGCATCTGGCAGGTGAAACTCTTGGTGGCGGCAACGCCGAGTTCGCGACCGGCCTTGGTCGGCCACACCAGATCGGCGTCCCGCGCCATCTGGGACTGCGCGACGTTGACCACGGCGACCACGGGCACGTTCTTGGCACGGAAAAGCGTCTGCACCGCCAGCGTGTCGGCGGTTTCGCCGGACTGGGAGACCAGCAGAGCGACGGTGCCGCGGGCGATCGGCGCCTCGCGGGTGCGGTATTCGCTGGCGATTTCGAGGTCGCAGGGCACGCCGGCAAGCTGCTCGATCCACTGTCGAGCGGTGGCGGCGGCGAACAGCGAGCTGCCGCAGGCGACCACCACGATGCGCTCGGCGGCGGCCACCGCATCGGGCAGCAGGAGCGGCAGCAGGGCGGCGTCGGTGCGGCGCAGCGCGTCCGGCTGGGCAGCGATCTCGGCGCGGGTGTAGGTGGTGAAGCCGTGCAGCTCGGTGCCGGTCTCGCCCTCGTTCACGTCTTCCCATTTGCGCACCACCGGGCGGCCGGCGAAGTCCATGATGGCGATGCCGTCGCGGGTCAGTTCAGCGATGTCGCCATCGGCCAGGGCGGCGTATTCGGTGCAGAACCCGGCCAGCGCGGCGGGGTCGGAGGCGACGGCGGCGGCGCCGTCGCCGCGGGCGACCATCACCGGGCTGCCCTGGCGGGCGACGATCAGGCGATCCGGCGCGGCTTCGAACAGCACCGCGATGGCGTAGGCGCCGTGCAGCACGGTGCAGGCCTGGCGCACCGCCTCGGCGGGCGCGGCGCCGGCGGCGCGGGCATCGGCGATGAGGTGCGGGATCACCTCGCTGTCCGTCTCGCTGGCGAAGCGGTGGCCGCGGGCGATCAGCTCGGCGCGCAGCTCGGCGTGGTTCTCGATGATGCCGTTATGCACCACGGCCACGCCGTCGACGACATGGGGATGGGCGTTGTGCGCCTCGGCGCGGCCATGGGTGGCCCAGCGGGTGTGGGCGATGCCGGCCTGGCCGCCGAAGGTCTGGTTGATGCCGGGGATGAGGCCGGCGGCGCGGCCGGCGACCTTGTGGACCGCGAAGCCGGGACCGGCGACGGCGATGCCGGCCGAGTCATAGCCGCGATATTCGAGCCGGCCGAGAGCGGTGATGAGATCGGCCGCCACTGCGTGCCCGTTAATCAGTCCGACGATGCCGCACATTGGATGAACCCTCCAGAGATTGAACTGGTGGGTCTTCCGCAAAGCCCGTGCCAGGGTTCTCCGGCGGGCTTCGGTATGTTTTTCGCAATTTGCAGCGCGCTATGCGATGCGGCGTGGCTCAGCGCCGAGTCTCGGCGGGAATCAGCCCGTCCTTCCGCCATTGCAGCATTTTGCGATAGATGGTGGAGGGGTTGACCTCCAGCAGGCTGGCGGCGCGCGGAATGTCATTGCCGGTGCGCATAAGCGCGGCCAGCACCATGCGGCGCTCCATCTCGGCGAGCGGCAGGATCTCCTGCTCGGGATCGACGCGCAGCGTGGCCGCGGGTGCGGGCGCCGGCTCCGGCTCCGGCGCGGGCACAATCACGCCATGCGGCGCTGGCGGTTCCTGGACAGGAACCGGCGCCGGGGCGAGCTTGGCGACTGGGGCCGGTTCGGGCGCGGGCGCTGGCACAGGCGGCGCCAGCCGCGCCGGGGGCGTCGCACCGGCGCGGTTCACCGGGGCGGGGATCATCCCGGCCTCGACCACCGGCCCGGAGTTCAGCACCACGATGTTGCGCACCACGTTCTGCAGCTGGCGCACATTGCCGGGCCACGGATAGGCCAGCAGCATCAACTCGGCTTCGGGCGAGAAGCCGGTGAAGGCCTTGCGCTCCTCTTGGCCAAACTGGGCGAGGAAATGCCGCGCGAGCAGCAGCACGTCCTCCGAGCGATCGCGCAGTGGCGGCAACTCCAGCGGCACCACGTAGAGCCGGTAATAGAGGTCCTCGCGGAACCGCCCGGCCTCGATCTCCAGCAACGGGTCGCGGTTGGTGGCACAGACGAAGCGGACGTCGACTTTTTCCAGCTTCGAGGAGCCGACCGGGCTAAAGGTGCCGGTCTGCACGAAGCGCAGCAGCTTGACCTGCATTTCGAGCGGCATTTCGCCGATTTCGTCGAGAAACAAAGTGCCGCCATCGGACAGCTTGGCGGCCCCGACACGGTCGGTGGTGGCGCCGGTGAAGGCACCCTTGATGTGGCCGAACACCTCGCTCTCCAGCAGGTCGCGCGGGATGGCGCCGCAGTTGAGCGGCACGAAGGTTCGCCGCGCGCGCGGGCTCATCTTGTGCAGCGCCTCGGCGGCAAGTTCCTTGCCGGTGCCGCTTTCGCCGGTGATGAAGACGCTGGCCTTGCTCGCCGCCACGCCTTGCAGCGTGTCGTAGACGGCGCGCATTTTCGGCGAGGAGCCGACGAAATCGGCGTAGCCGGTGCTGCCAAGCTGTGCCTTGGCCGCTTCGAGGCGCGTTTTGGTGTCGTCGAGCGCGCTCTCCAGTGCGCGGCGGGTGCGGGAAAGCGTGCGCTTTTCCAGCGCATTGCGCAGCGTCACCCCCAGCCGGTCGCGGTTGTAGGGCTTGACGACGTAGTCCTCGGCGCCGGCGCGGATGGCCTGCTTGGCCAGCTCCATCGAGGCCGAGGCGGTGACCACCACCACCACCGCGTCGACGCCCGCGGCGCGCAGGCGGCTCAGCAGTTCGAGGCCGTTATAGTCGGGCAGCTCGATGTCGAGCAGGATGCCGTCGGGTCGCCATTCGAGCGCGACATCATGCGCCTGGGCGGCGGAGCTCGCGATGCGGGCTTCGTAGCCCAGGCCGGCGATGAACAAACGGGCGAGTTCGGCCTGGGCCTGCTGGTCCTCGATGATGAGGACCCGGCCGGGCGCCTCCTCGCTCACCGGCCGGCCGCCCGGTCGAGCGCGGTGGCGATGTCGGCCAGGGTCGCCGCTGCCAGAGCGGCAATCCGCTCGGCACTGGCGGCAAGCTCTTCATTGATATGGCCGGGCGCCATTACCGTCCGGCAGGCCGCTTCCAGCTCCTGCGCCCCTACCGCACCAGCGGCGCCGGCGAGGCCATGGGCGGCGCGGCGGAAGCCCGCCTCGTCGGCGGCGGCCGCCGCGCGGCTGATAGCCTCGCTGAGCTGCGTGACATCCTGACGGAACAGGTGAAGCAGGCGGACGTAGTCTACGGCCGACAAGTCGTTGGCGAGGTCGGCGGCAAATACGGGGTCAACCGGCATGATGTCCTCAGATGCGCGCCTTCAGCGCGGAAATGCGGTGCAGCCGGGACCGCAGCCCGGCCATGTGTCGCGGGAACAACCGGCTCAGCCGCCAGGTTTCTCGGTCAAGCTCGGACAACAGCGAGGGGTTGTCGCGATCGTTCAGCACCGCGCCGATGACGTTGGCTCCCACCGCGGCAAGCTTGGCACGGGCCTCGCGGACCCGGCTGGCCGGCGTTCGTCCGGCGAGCGTCACCAGCACGGTGGCATCGGCCGCGGCGGCGGCGGAGGCGCCGGGGATGATGTCGCCATCGCCCGACAGCAGGGGGGCGGTATCGAGCACGACCAGACCCCAATCGGATTGCCATGCCCTTAGTCGCGCAGCGAGCTGGTGCACCTCGCGCCAGCCTTCGGCACCGGCCACGCCGATATCGGCGAGCACCGCGAGGCCAAGCGCATCGAGGCGCAGGATCTCGCCCGGTCGCGGCCGCAGGCCGAGCACGCGGGCGACCGAGGGACGCGCCAGATTGAGTTCAACCAGCAGTGAGGTCGCCACCCGGTCTTCGTCGGCTGATGTCGACAGTCCGGCCCGCCGGGCCAGCGCGCCGGCCACCAGGGTCGTGCCCTCGCCGGCCTCGGCGGCCACGATCGCCACGCTGCGGGCGCCGCTCCGGGCCACTGCGTGCCAGATGGCGTCGATTTCGGGGTGAAACGGAGAAAGCTGCATCATGCCGGTTGCCCTCGCCGGCAACGGGTCCATTCCCACTACCGGCAAAACACTCTCATGCAACTGCCGTGCCGCGCGCGTCATCACAGGAGGAGTTTCAACAGGCCGATGATGGACAGCACCGAGACGGTGTCGCGGACATTGGCCATGAAGATCGCCCAGTCGGACTGTTCGATGCTCGGCACGTAGATGGTATCGCCGGTGCGGACCACCGGAAGGAGGCTGAAATCGCCGGTCTTGGCGAATTTCGTGAGGTCGAACACCCGCGCCTCGCTGGCGCAGCAGGACAGGTTCACCACCACGATCTTTTCCTGGTAGGCGTCCTTGTTCGGTCCGCCGGCCTCGGCCAGGAGGTCAAGCAGGGTCATGCCGTCGGAAAACTGGTAGCGGCCGGGCTTGCCCACGGCGCCGAGCAGGCGAACCGTGTTGGCCGGCGTCAATTCGAGCCAGTTGCGGTTGCGGTCGGGCACGAAAATCACATCGCCGGGCCGCACGCGGGGCAGCAGCGACTCGTCCCCGGTTTCGAAAAACTGCGCCAGATTCACCTTGGTCACCCGGTCCCGCGGTTCGCCGCGATGGGTGACCCGGATGTTGAACAGGTCCGCCGCGTTGGACGGCCCGTCGGCGGCGGAGAGCACGTCGAGGAACGAGAGCCCGGGCTCGAAGGCGTAGCGCCCGGGCTTGCCGATGGCGCCGAGAATATGGATCGACCGATCGGTCGGCAGCGACGTCCATTGCATGCGGACGTCGTTGGGGCTGGCGGGGATCTGCGGAATACTGACGGTATAGCCGCCGCGCAGCTGCGGCATGGCGGCCAGACGGCCGCCGCGTTCGAGGAAGGCCTTGAGGTCGAACACCACCGCATTGCCACTGTCGCCCTGGACGATCTGCACCTTGGTGAGATCGCCGCGTTCGGTCGGTCCGCCGGCATGGGCGACGAGGTCGACCAGCGACATCTCGTCGGACCAGTCGTAGCGGCCGGGCGAGCGGACGGCGCCCAGCACGCGAATGGCGCGGTTGGTGGGGGTGCGCAGCCAGGCCGCCTGCTCCGGGCTGGTGGTTTTTTCCGGCACGAAGATCGCGTCGCCCGGGCTCACTTTGGGCGGCTTGGCCCGCGCCACGCCGCTGGTATCGGTGTAGGCGGCGAGGTCGAAGGCGTCGACAACGCCCGCAGCGCGGATAATGCGGATCTGCCGGGTCTCGGCGAAGCGGGTCGGCCCGCCGGCATTGGCCAGGATGTCGAAGAAGCCGGTGCCCGGTGCCGCCTCGAAGGCGCCCGGCCGGGCCACCTCGCCCATCACATAGACCACGTTGCCGCCGCTCTTCACCGCCTCGACCTCATGCGGGATGAAGACGGTGGAGCCGGCGGCGAGCGGGATGTTGAGTTTCTGGTTGCCGCTGTCGAGATACTTTTTGAGGTCGAACAGCATCGGCTCGCCGGTGGTCGGCAGCACGCGCACGCGGTCGACCGCGGCATAGCGGGTCACCCCGCCGGCGCGCAGGATGGCGTCCATCACCGTCATGCCCGGCTTGAAGGCGTAGCTGCCCGACGTCTGCACCTCGCCGAACACCCGTACCGCGCCGGTCTCGGCGCCGGCATCGCCGGCCGATTGCAGGGTGCGGGCGTCGAAATCGATCTGCACGTTGCCCATCAGGGGGGAGGCCGGCACGAAAATCTCATCGAGCGGGCGCAGCGCCGGCAGCAGCTTGCTGTCGCCGGAATCGAGATAGCGCTTGTAGTCGAAGGTGATGACCTGAACCTGCCCGTTGGCTTGGGCGCGGCGCAGCTGCATATGGTCGAGCTGGGCGCCCTGGGCGAGGCCACCGGCGGCGTTGATGGCGATCTGCACGGTGCTGCCGGCGGGCAGCTCGATCTGGCCGGGCGTCTTGACGAAACCGAGCACGGTGAGCGGCAGGCGGCGCTCCTTGATCACCAGGTTGAAACGCGCGAGATCGCGGAAACTTCCGGCCAGTGCGGCACGCACGCGCGCGCTTGCCTGCGGCACAGTGAGCCCGGCGACGTCGATCGGGCCGACCTCGGGCAGGTCGATGCGGCCCTCGCGGTCGATCTTGAAAGGGCCGGCGAAGGCCTCTTCGCCCGGCACGGTGATGGTGACGACATCGCCGACGCCGAGCCGGATATCACCCTGGGCATGGGCGAGGCCGGCAAGCAACGTCCCCAGCGCCAGCATCAGGACAAGCAGCAGGCGGGCCATCACGTGCAGTCCTCCCGGATGGACAGTCCAAGCTCGGCGCGCATCTGGTCGATGCCGATGGCCAGGCGGTCGAGCGAACGGGCGGCGTCACGATAGAGATGGCCGGTATATTCGCGCCGCACCCGATTGGCGGCGAGATCGAGCACCGCGATGTTGCCGGTATGGGTGCCGGTCCGACGCGCCGCCGCCTGGGTCTCGTCAAGCCGGGACATCATGCAGCGGATACGGGTGGTCAGGCTTTCGGCCGCGCCCGGTTCGACGAGGGGCCCCGGCCATTGCGCCTCCGCCATGCCGCCTCTGCCGGCCGGGGGCCAGCTGTCGCTGCACCCGGCGAGAAGGACGGCGAGGAGGAGGTATCGCATTGTCAGGCGGCGAGCAGTCGAACGAGGCCGAGATCCTGGAGGCAGTCGCGCGGCTGGCCGCAGGCGCCGGCGACGCTGAGCTTGCGCCCGGCGGCGGCGAGGCGGCGGTGCAGGAAGGCGAGCGCGCCGATGCCCGAGCCGTCGATCCGGTTGACGTTGCTGAGGTCGGCGGTGATGTCGTGCGTCGGCGCGGCAACGGCCGCGGTGAGGCGCGCGCGCAGCCGTGCCACTCCCGCACTGCAAAGATCGCCGGACAGGCGCAGAATGCGGGTGCTGCCGTCGGTGTGTTCGGTCAGGGTCAACATGGCGATGGTCTCCGTTCGATGCGGCCGGCCGCGCTCGGCCGTCACGCCATCGACAGCAACAGGTGTGCCACGCGCATGAAGGAACACCCAATCGAAATTCGCAGACTGCAAGGCGAACTGCAAGTGTTTCCGGGGTGATGGATGGCCGCCAATTTGCGTTCGCGCCATCACTGCGCCATCCCCATATGGGACCGGGCGCCAGGGAGCGAGGGACATGGGCGAGATTTGGTGCTTGCTGGACAGTCGCGGCATGGGCGGGATCGAGTCCCATGTCGCCGAGCTTGCCGCCGGGCTTCTGGCGGCCGGGCGTGAAGTGCGGGTGGTCTTCCTCGCCGATCACGGTCCGCACCCGCTCCATCAGCGGCTCGACGGTGCCGGGGTGGCGTGGGAGGTACTGCCGGGCGGCTTCGGTGCGTTGCTGGCGCGGCTGAAATCCGGCCGGCCTGCCATCCTGCATACCCATGGCTACAAGGCCAACCTGCTCGGCCGCATCGCCGCCCACATGGCCGGGGTGCCGACGGTGGCGAGCTATCACGCCGGCGAAAAACCGCCGGGCATGCTCGCCTGGTATGACCGGCTGGACCGCTGGACCTCCTGCCTCGGCGGGCGGATCGCCGTCAGCCGGCCCATCCTGGCGCGGCTCCCCTGGGGCGGTACGCTGGTGCCGAATTTCGTCGCCCTGCCGGAGCAGCCGGAAGGCGGTGCGAGCGACTCGGTCGGCTTCGTCGGCCGGATGTCGCATGAAAAGGGGCCGGATGTGTTCGCCGCCCTCGCCGCGGCGGTGCCCGAGCTGCGCTTCATCGCCTTTGGGGATGGGCCGATGCTCGCGGCGCTGCGCGCAGCGGGCGGGCGCGTCGCGTTCCGCGGCGCGCGGGCGGGGATGGCGGGCGCCTGGGGCGAGATCGGTCTGCTCGCGGTAACCTCGCGGGCCGAGGGGCTGCCGCTGGCGGTGCTGGAGGCGATGGCCAACGGCGTGCCGGTCGCCGCGTTTGCGGTCGGCGCCCTCCCCGAAGTCATCGCGGACGGGGAAAATGGCTTCCTTGCGCCGCCCGGCGATGTCGCGGCGCTCGCCGCGGCCCTGCGCCGCTGGCGGCTGGCGGACCGCACCGCGATGTCCGCCGCGGCGCGCGCGACGGTGGCGGCGCGCTTCGGGCGCGCGGCCGGCGTCGCGGCGATCCTCGCGGTCTACGCCGCGCGCAGCAGGGCGCCGGCGAAGTCATAGATCGTACGGCGTGATGGCGCCCGCAGCATGGCCGCCAAATGCAGCATGACGGCGCGCAGCCGGTGCCCCGTCGCGGTCGCGGCTTCGGCGCGCGCGGTGGCATAGCGGGCCATGAAGATGCGGCGGGCGCTGCGCTCCTGCCCCATGGCGGCCTTTCGATAGCGGCTGGCGATGACTGCCATCGAGAGGATGCGCTGGTCCATCTTGCCCGAAAGATTGCCGGGCCGATGCATCAGGTAGTCGGCCTGGATACCCGGCACCACGCCGACCGGTGCGCGGATCGACAGCCCGAGCCAAAGGTCCCAATCCTCCGACGAGGGCATATCAGCGCAGAAGCCGCCGGCCGCACGCAGCAGATCGGTACGCGCCATCACGGTGGAGCAGCCGACCACGTTCTCGGCGAACAAGGCGGCGAGTGGCCGGTCGAGCACGAATGCCTCGCTCCGGTGGCCATGGCGGGCGTGGAAGCGTGGCCAAAAGTCGAAGCATGGTCCGCGATCCTCGCCCTCCACCGTGACGTGCCGGTAGTCGGTGAAGGAAAAGCCGATCTCGGGGTGCGCCGCATGGAGCGCGAGTTGGCGATCGAGCTTGCCCGGCGCCCATGTGTCGTCGGCATCGAGAAAGGCGCAGTAGGTGCCGCGCGCGGCGGTGATCGCCAGATTGCGGGCTCTCGAGGGACCGGTGCCCGGCCCCTGCAGGATACGCAGCCTGGGATCGCGCGCCGCCGTTTCGGCCAGCCAGGCCGCCGTGCCGTCGGTCGAGCCGTCATCGACGACGAGGATCTCGACCCGCGGATCGTCGCCGATCGAGGCGATGGCGGCGGGAAGCCAGGCAAGCGCGTTGCGCGACGGGGTGACGACACTGACGATGGGCGACATGGTGGGCCTCGCTTGGTGAATACCAGGATCGGCTCCAGCACAAATCGGGCCACTGCCGGTCCGCCGGATGCGTTGCAAATTGCAAGGCACGGGCCTTGCGACAGCGCCGCAGTAACCAAGGAGCGTGCCATGCCACAGACCATTTGCTATGTCCTGTCCGCCTTTCCGGTGCTGTCGGAGACGTTCGTGACCAACGAAATCAGGGCCATGCGGGCCCTTGGTCATCGCATCGTCCCGGTCGCGCTGGCGCCGTTCGATGGGCCGTGCCAGCCGCAGGATGAGGCAATGAAGGGTGATGTGATCCATCTCGCCGAGATACCGACGCTTGCCGCCCTTGCGGTGCGGCCGGACCGGTTGGCCGCCGCCTGGCAGTTCATCCGCACCCAGCGCACCTTCCCATCCCGCGCCTTGCTGCGCGCCGGGGCCCGGGTGGCGCTGGCCGCACGCAAAGCCGGGGCGACCCATATCCATGCCCATTTCGCCCACTCGGCCGCCGCCACCGCGATCACTGCGGCACGGTTGAGCGGCCTTACCGTGTCGTTCATCGGCCACGGCTACGACATCTACGGCAGCCCGGTCGACCTCGCGGCGAAGCTTCGTGCCGCCGACCTGGTTTTCGCAACCTGCGAGGACATGGCGGCCGATTTCAGGGCGCTCGAGCCGGCGGCCAATGTCACGGTGACGTCGGGCGGTGTCGACCCTGCGAACTTCGCGCCGCGCGGTGGGCGGCGCAACGGGCGGTTGCTGGCGATCGGCCGGCTCACTGAGCAGAAAGGCTATCCGGTGCTGTTCCAGGCACTGGCACGGCTACCCTCGGCCCGGCGGGCGGTGGTGGACATCGTCGGCACCGGGCCGCTCGAAGCCGAGCTCGCGGCGCTGGCCGAAGGGCTGGGTGTGGCCGGCAGCGTGCGTTTCCTGGGTGCGCGGTCATCCGCATGGATCGCCGCCAACGGGCCGGACTATCTTGGCCTCGTTGCCCCCTTCGTCATCTGCGCCAATGGCGATCGCGACACCGGGCCGATCGTCGTCAAGGAGGCAATGGCCATGGGGCTGCCGGTGGTCGCTTCGGCCCTGATGGGCATGAAGGAGATGGTGGCGCCGGAGTGCGGGCGTCAGGTGCCGCCGGGCGACGCGGCGGCGCTGGCCACGGCGATCGACTGGCTGACGACCCTCGACGAACCGACGCGAACCGCGATTGGCGCGGCCGGCCGGCGTCATGTCGAAGCGAACTACACCTTGGCCGGGCAGGCCCAAGCGATGACCGCGGCGATCACGTCGCTTCAGGAGCGCCGCACATGCGCCGCCTGAGCCGCCTTCCGGCCCCGGTGATCTATGCCGGCGCGCTGGTGTGGACCAAGGGCCTCGCGATGCTGGCGGTGCCGATGCTCACCAGCCACCTCTCGCCCGACGAGTTCGGCCGGCTCGAACTGCTGGCATCGGCGGCGGAAATCGGCGGCGTGATCGTCGGCGCCGGGCTGGTGGACACGCTCTACCGCTTCGCCATCGGCGACCAGGCCAAGGCCCAGGCGGCGCGGGTCATGGGGCTTGCTCTCGCCATCGCGCTCGCCTGCTTCGCCCTTCTGGCGCTGACCGCGCCGACGATCGCGGCGGCGATGCCGTTGCAGACCGCGCCGCATGAAGTGCTGATGCTGGGCGCCGCGGTGGTGCTCGAAGGCGTCATCGGCGTGCCGCTCGGCTGGCTGCGGATGAATGGTCGGGCGCAGGCCTATACCCTGCTGATCAGTGCGCGGGCGACGCTCCAGGTCGGGCTGCTGGCGCTGCTGCTGGTGATGGATGCCGGCGTCACCGGCGTGCTGACGGCCGGGCTGGTCGCCGGGCTGCTACTGGCCGGCGTGCTGACGGCCGGGCAGATGCGCCAGAGTGGGCTGCAGTTCAGCCCACGCGGCAGCGCCGCCCTGCTCACCTACGGGCTCCCCCTGGTCGGCGGCGGGCTGGCCGCCTTCATCCTCGGCACCGCCGACCGCTGGTGGCTTGCCGGCAGCGTTACCGCCGCCGCGCTGGGCCATTACGGGCTGGCGCTGAAGATCGGCCAGATCGTCAACCTGCTCGCCCAGCCCTTCGAATTGTGGTGGTATCCGCGGCGGCTGATGGTGCTGTCTGGCCCCAATGGCCGCGCCCGTTCGAGCGAGGTGGTGATGGCCGGGATGTCGCTGCTGATCGTCGCCGCCGGCGCGGTGTCCCTGGCCGCGCCGTTGATCGTCGCGCTGCTGGCGCCGCCCGCCTATGCGCCGGCCGCGGCGCTGGTGCCGCCGCTCGCGCTGGTGATGGTCCTGCATCTCGGCAGCAGCATGGCCAATGTCGGCATCTACGCGCGGGACACCGGATGGCTGGCGCTGGCGATCAATTCCGGCGCCGCGCTGGTGGCGGTGACCTGCTACAGCCTGCTGATCCCGCGCTTCGGCGTCGAGGGGGCGATCGCCGCCACCATCATCGCGCAGGTCGCGCGGTTCATTGCCATGGCCCTGCTCTCCCAACGCACCGCGCCGCTCGACTGGAAGCTCGGCCGTCTCGCGATGCTCGCCGCCGCCGCGGTTGCCGCAGTGGTGATCGGCGGCGGCGCGGGCAGCCTTCTGCTCGCCGGCGCCGCTGCCGGCGCGCTGGCCAGCGGGCTGATCCAGATGCCCAGACGCTTGTCTGTCGTGCAAGCCGCCTGAACCATGCAAAGCCGTGCGGCACAAATCGGGCTGGCGATCGTGGCGACCATTGTGGTCGGCGCGGTCGCCTATGTTCTGCCGCACCCCGCCGTGCTGGTCGCCATCGGGCTCGCGCCGCTCGGGGGGTATTTTGCCTTCCGCAACCCCTTCCTGCTGTGCCTCGCCTTCATCCTGTTCAGCTTCTTCCGGCTGCACGAGGCCTTCCCGGTGATGTACCCGTTGAAGATCCCGCAGATGCTGGCCATCGGCACGCTCACCGTGCTGGCGGCGCACATGGTGTTTCGCCGCATCGAGATCGCCTGGTCGCGCGAGCTGAAGCTGTTCTCGATCTTCTTTGCCCTGATCACCGTGGGCATGTTTTTCGCCACCGGGCGTGACCTCGCCATCGGTTATTGGGTCGACACCTATTCCAAGATCGGCCTGATGGTGTTCGCCATCGCCTCGCTGGCCCGCAGCCCGGCGGACTTCGCGCTGGCGAGCCGGTCGATCGTCATGGCCGGCATGGCCGTGTCCTGCGTGGCACTCTACAATAGTGCGAACGGGATCGGCCTCGTCGAGGGCACCCGCGTCACCATCGGGCGCAGCTTCGGTTCGGTACTGGGCGACCCCAACGATCTTTCGCTGGTCCTGGCCTTCCCGCTGAGCTTCGCCGTGGCGCTGCTGGTCACCGCGCGGACCGGGTGGTTCGACCGGGCGCTGGGCGCCGTCGGCACCGTCGTCGTCGTCCTCGCGGTGATCGCCACCCAGAGCCGGGGTGGATTGCTCGGCATGGTCGCTGTTTTCGCCGTGTTCGGCGTCCAGCGCATCAAGTCGAAGGCCGCATTGATCACCGTCGGCCTGATCGGCCTCATCGGCCTGTTTGCCGCCGCCGGCATCAGCGGGCGGCAATCGGGTGGCGCGGGGGAGGGTGGGCTGGTCGACGAGTCGGCCGAAGGGCGGTTCCATGCCTGGGGTGCCGCGGTCAGCATGGCGATCGCCCGCCCGCTGAACGGCGTGGGGCTCAACAACTACGTCGCCAACTACTACTACTACAGCTCCTGGTGGGAAGGTTTCGCCAAGGCCGTGCACTCCACGTGGTTTTCGGCCTTGGCCGAGAGCGGCTTCCTCGGCTTCGGCGTCTTCGTCACCATGATCGTGCGCATGGTACAAAGCGCGCTGCGGAGCCTGCGGGAGCTCAGCCCCGACGGGTCCGGCGCCGCCTATGATCCGGCCGCCTACGGCATGGCACAGTCCGTCGTCGCCGGTATCGCGGGCTTCGTGGTTTCGGGCACCTTCCTCACCCAGGCGTTCACCTGGCCGATCTACGTTCTCCTCGCGCTCACCGTTGCCATCGGCCGCTTTAGCGGCGGAATGCGGCCGCGGTGAAGCCCCGCCGCGAGGGCCCCGTCACGCGAACTCCCTACAGCAATGCTCCGATGGCGTGACTCTGATGGTGTGACTCTGATGGTGTGACTCTGGCGGATTGCGGATTTCTGGACCCGGCGGGGTCCAGGGGCAGCCCCCCTGGCTTTCTTGCCTGATGAGTCCCGATCACCGAGCGTTGGTATTAATCACTTGCCAGTCATGCATCTCATCCGGTGCTGTCACACCGATGCCGTGGAGGCGGTGCGGACCGGCTGAACGCGGCCGCCGGTGGGATCAGCGGGGCTGCCATGCCCGGCCGCACGATGGCCGGACTCACTCGCCGCGCGGCGATAATACCCTAGCAGATGCACCCGGACCGCACTGGTCCGCCCACCGGGATGCCCGAGGCTCTCGATCTGGCGGATCACCTCCGCCATCGTCAGGCTCTCACGGGCGCAGATTTCCTCCAGCGCGTCCCATAGTTCGGGCTCCAGCCGCATACTGGTGCGGCCACGCTGGGCGTTGACGTTCCGGTTGATCAGCCTGCTGGCCCGCATTGTCATCCTCCATCGCTTCGATGGGGAGAGTAGTCGGGAAGGCTTAAGGAAGTTTTGCCGCACCGACTGGCGATCGATGTCGAAGATTTCAAGAATCCGACGCGCTGTGAGGTCGGTGCCAATCGTGATCGCCAGCTCCACCATCGCACCCGGCGACAGGATCGCCGCCAGGGGATCGAAGGTCCCGTCGGAGGCGCGGACATTGGCGATGAGGTCGTCGGTGCAGCGCAGCACCATGCGCTCGGTCGGCTCATAGGGGCCGTTGAAGGCGTGGCCGACCGGGCGGCGGCCCCTTTTGTCGGTGGAGGTGGCCGTCATATTATTTCCCCGGCGCAGAAAATTTACCTTGCAATCCATCGCGTCCATAGTTATATTATCCGACATGACCGTTTCACCCACCCCTCCCGCGCCCACCCTGCACGCCGAAGTGGCGGGGCTGATGCTGCGCATCGTGGTGAATCTGGTGAAGACGATGGTCCCGCTGCTGGCGCGCCATCCCTATGCGGCACACTGGATGGAGGTGTGGAACTATTTGATCCGGTGCACCCGCCGGTTCGGCCGGGTGTTGGAGCGGATTGCCGCCGGGGACAGCTTCCCCACCCGAAAATCCCGCGCCGGAGCGGCCCGGAAGGAACCGGCCCGGCCGCGTTTGGTGATCCCCCGCCGCAAGGACTGGATCGGGCAATTGGGCTGGCAGATCCGCGTGTTCAATGCGCAGATCGCCTGGGTGC
>JAPLOH010000352.1 GCA_026400845.1 Alphaproteobacteria bacterium | reverse complement strand
GGTCGCGGCGTCGGCGGCGATGTAGCGCCGGCCGCGGCGGAAGCCGGGGATGCCGACGCGCTCGGGCATGTGCTCATGGAGGTGCCACGCGTAGAACTCCGCCCTTCCCTCCCCAGTGATGCCATTCCAGATCGCCACCACCGCTTCGCCCGCCAGCATTGCCTGCTCCCCCCGGTTGCCCGGGGGAACGGTCGGGCGGGGCGGCGGGGAAGTCAAGCGCGGGTGGGCTGGCGCGATGGGAAGCGGGCTTTGCGCGGGGAGTGAAGAAATTTTCTCAGACGGGGTTGACTTTAGTCCTTGTTCACTTTATGTTCGAGTTCCATGCATTGAACAGGAGCCCCCGATGCCGTCCGTCCCATCAACCCTTCAGGAGAGTCTGTGCCGCCTCGTGCTGCGCCTGATCCTGATGGTGGGGTGCGTCCGGTTTGCGGGGCGGCGGGGGCGGGAATTGGCCAGGGCGGAGCGCTGTGCGGCGCTGCTGGCCGATCCGGACTTCTGGGCCGACCCGCAGACGATGGGCAAGGCGGCCGAGGTGGCGCGCGTGGTCGGTGACGCCGGGCGGCTTGCGCTGGTGCGGCGGATGATATGGCCGACGCGCGTGCGCAGGCTGCGTGGCGCCACGGCGGAGACGAGTGCGCGGGAGATGGGCCCGGCGGACCGATGTACCGCCGGCAGTGCTGAGTTTGATCCCCGCCGGGGGGCTTGCTTCCGGTGGCGCTTTGGCGTGCCCGGATGGTGGAATGCGGCGCATCCCACCTCCGGTGCGCGGGATATGCGGTCAGGTCACCATAGAGTTGGGGAACAGCGGATAGGGCTCCTCGGAGAGGATGATCATGTGGCTCTCTACCGCGCGCACGCCGGCGACGCCCTTGGCGGCGAGTTCGAGGGCGCGTTGCTCCTCGCGCGTGGTCACCAGGCCCCAGAGATGCACCATGCCGTCGCTCACCACCACGGAATTGTCGCTGCGCTTGCTCCAGGCCTGGTTGGCCAGCTCGGCGAAGAGGGCGCTGCGGATATCCTCGTCGCTGACTTGGCTCTCGCCGCCCGGTGCGGCGGGCGTCGAGGCCAAGGCACGCAGCAGGTTGGAGCGGCTGACGATGCCGACCAGCTTGCCGTCATCGATCACCGGCACCCGCTTCACCCGCCGCTCCTCCATGAGATCGGCGATGTCCGACACGCTGGTGCCAGGCGACACCCACACCACCGTGCGGGTCATGATATCGCGCGCCGTTTCGCCGTGGGAGCGCACATAGTCGCTGGCGAGCGTCGCGGTGCCGGTGAAGAAGGTGAGCCAGGAGCCGCGGCGCTTCTGGGTGCCAAGCTCGGCGCGGCGCAGCAGATCGCCCTCGCTGACCAGTCCGACCACCGCGCCCTCGGCGTTGACCACCGGCACGCCGCTGATGCGCCGGGCGAGCAAAGTGGTGACGATCTGCTGGATCGGCGTGTCCTCGCGGACGGTGATGACATCTGCGGTCAAGATATCGGCAGCGTTCATGGCGGAACTCCCAATGTGGCGGTTGCCGGCGAATAGACCCGCTGCCACGCTTGTTCGCATTGATCCAGATCACCAAGTCCTCAGTGAAGGACGGCTAGGGTCGGCACCACAGGAGAACGCAGATGTATAAGCACGTACTTGTTCCGGCCACTGGCTTCGAGACCGACCACGCGGTGTTCCAGACCGCACTTCTGGCCGCCAGACCTTTCGGCGCCCATATCGAATTCCTCCATGCGCGGCTCGATGTCACGGAAATGGTGGTGGCGATGTCCGCAGGCGGCGTGGGTGGCGGTGGCGCGATCCAGAGCGTGGTGGACAAGCTTGAAACCGATGCTGCCGGGCAGGAACAGAAGGCCTGGGCCAATTTCACTCGGTTCTGCGAGGCCTCCGGCCTGCCGACCGGCGGCTCCGCCCCGGGCGCAGGACTGTGCGCCGACATGGCGGTGGAGACCGGCAATGAGGGCTCTTGGGTCGCCGAATACGGCCGCTTCGCCGATCTTGTGGTGGTCGGCCGCAAGCGCGAGGGCGAGGATGTCGCGCTCGACGTGCTGGAGGCCGCGCTGATGGACACCGGCAAGCCGCTGCTGATCGCCCCCGAAGCACCGCCCGCCACCCTGCTCGACACTGTGGTGATCGCCTGGAAGGACACGCCGGAGGCCGCCCGCGCGGTCGCCGCCGCCATGCCGCTGATCGACCATGCCGGGCGCGTGGTGATCATGACGGTCGGAGAAGGCGAGGAGGGCGATGCGAGCGGTGCTCGCCTGCAACGTGCGCTGCGCTGGCACAACCCGACGACCACGGTGCAGGCCCTGGCGCGCGACGGCCGCGCCCCGGTCGACGTGCTGCTCGACGCGGCCAAGGCGGCAGGCGCCACGCTGCTGGTGATGGGCGGCTACAGCCACAGCAGGCTGCGCCAGATCGTCTTCGGCGGCTTCACCCAGCGCGTGCTGAATGGGGCCGAGCTGCCCGTTCTCATGGCGCATTGATGGGCAAGCTGCCGCTGATACAGATCTCCTGGGCGATCGCGCTCGGGTTCCTGGTCCTCAGCCTGCTCGGCCAGTACGGCGGCAGCGAGCCGATCCCCTATAGCCGCTTCCTGCAATTGCTCGAATCCGGCCAGATCGCCAAGGCGGTGGTCTCGGGCGAGCAGATCAAGGGCGATTTCAAGGAGAAACAGGCCAACGGCGCCACCTCCTTCGTCACCAACGCGGTGCCGAAGGATATCGCGGCCGATCTCGCGGCCAAGGGCGTGGAGTTCAATGGCACGCCGCCCACCGGCGGCTTTGCCACCCTGCTCGGCTGGATTCTGCCGCCGTTGCTGTTCGTCGCCATCTGGATCGCCGCCTCGCGGTTGATGGGCGGTGGCAAAGGCGGCGGCATGTTCGGCGCCGGCGGGCTCCTGTCGGTCGGCCAAAGCAAGGCCAAGCTGGTCGCCGAGACCGATATCAAGGTGAGTTTCGATGACGTCGCCGGCGTCGACGAGGCCAAGGCGGAATTGCACGAGATCGTCGATTTCCTCAAGAAGCCCGAGGAATTCAGTCGGCTCGGCGCCCATATCCCGCGCGGCATCATGCTGGTCGGCCCGCCCGGCACCGGCAAGACGTTGCTCGCCCGCGCGGTGGCCGGCGAGGCTGGCGTGCCGTTCTTCTCCACCAACGGCGCCGAATTCGTCGAGATGTTCGTCGGCGTCGGCGCCGCCCGGGTGCGCGACCTCTTCGAGCAGGCCCGCGCCAAGGCCCCCTGCATCATCTTCATCGACGAGTTGGACGCGCTTGGCCGCGCCCGCGGCGTCTCCCCCGCCGGCGGCCAGGACGAGAAGGAACAGACCCTCAATCAGCTGCTGGCGGAGATGGACGGGTTCGACCGCTCGGTCGCCATCGTCATCCTCGCCGCCACCAACCGGCCGGAAATCCTCGACCCCGCGCTGCTCCGCGCCGGCCGCTTCGATCGCCAGGTGCTGGTGGATCGGCCGGAGAAGCAGGGCCGCGTGCAGATCCTCAAGGTGCATCTGAAGAAGATGCCGCTGGCGTCGGACGTCGATCTCGAGGCCATCGCCGGCCTCACCCCGGGCTTCACCGGGGCGGACCTCGCCAACCTCGCCAACGAGGCCGCGGTGCGCGCCACCCGCCGCAAGGCCGACGCCGTCGCGATGGCGGATTTCGCGGAATCCGTCGAGCGCATCGTCGCCGGGCTCGAAAAGCGCTCGCGCATCCTCATTCCGCGCGAACGCCGCATCGTCGCCTACCACGAAATGGGCCACGCTTTGGTCGCCATGGCCCTGCCGCTGGCCGACCCCGTCCAGAAGGTTTCCATCATCCCGCGCGGCATCGCCGCCCTTGGCTACACCATGCAGCATCCGATGGAGGACCGCTTCCTGATGGGAACGGATGAACTCCGCACCCGCCTCGCCGTGTTGATGGGCGGCCGCGCGGCGGAAACCCTGATCGGGCCGGACGTTTCCACCGGCGCCTCGGACGACCTCGCCAAAGCCACCGACATCGCGCGCGGCATGGTGATGCGGTTCGGCATGAACGACGGCCTCGGCCCGGTGGCCTGGGACACCGACCAGGGCCGCTTCCTCGACCAGCCCGGCAGCTTCTGGCAACCCCGCCGCTACAGCGAGCAGACCGCCCGCGAAATCGACGATGCCGTGCGCACCCTTCTGCGCGAGGCCCTCGCGCGTGCCATCGCGCTGCTCGAGAAGAACCGCGCCGCGTTGGATGCCGGCGCCGATAAACTCCTGGCGCAGGAAGCGCTCACCGGCGCTGAACTGCCGGAGGTGGTTGGCGAAGGGTAGATCCTCTAGCGCCGATTTGCCGCACTGCACCCGCGTGACCGGCGGCGTCGCCGTGTCGGCCAGGTTCGCTTCCCCACTGGCAATGCCGGAGTGGGGCTCGGCAGCATCATCGGTGCCAACAGCGACGCCTCCGCGCGCAAAACGCGGCCCGGAAGCTGCCCCAAACCGAT
>JAPLOH010000003.1 GCA_026400845.1 Alphaproteobacteria bacterium | reverse complement strand
GCCTTGATCTGCGCCAGGAAGTCGTCCGGCGGTTCAACGTCACGGTGCATGAGAGCACGATCGGCAAATGGCTGCGCCAACTCGGCCTGACGCGCCTGCAACCGCGCCCGTATCACCCGAAGAAAGATGCGGCCGCGCAGGAGACATTTAAAAAAACCCACCGACCTGGTCCGCCAGGCGCTCCTCGGATCGACTGCCCACTCGACGATAGAGATCTGGTTGTCAAATCGCTTCCAAACGTGACCTCCTTTTCGCGTTCAAGAATGAGCGATCATCCCATCGTCAGCTTGCCGACACTGGCAGACTGACACTGCAGCCAACGCTGCTCATGAAAGCCGCTCCTACACCACGCGGCGGGGCACGACCGATTTCCGCGCCCCGGCAGGAGGGCGCCGGCACCAAGGCGTCAGATTCTAACCACTAGTCTCGCACGCGCACGATGCGCCACAGCGCGGTCTGTTTCAGACACGCGCCCAGTCTGGCCGCCCGGGTCACAACACGTCGAGAAACACCCGCGCACCTGCCAGCAACGTCGCCGCCGCTGTGGCGAGTGCCGCGCGTGCGTTCAATATCTGGTTTCTGTTCATCGCGGTGATGAGCCGGTTCATGTCGGCCGCATCGAGCACCTCGTCGCGGCTCACCCGGCGAACCCTTCGCCGGGTCGCCTTTAGCCATAGCGCCGTCGAAACCAGAGCCGCGGCAACGATCGCCAGATCAAGCAGGAGGCCAATTGTCACCATCAGCCGACAAGGCCCGCCAGGTAAGGCCGAGCCGCGTCAATCACCGACGCGCAACCTGGCGCCATTTCAAGCATGAGAGTATCTGGACGTGCCGGCCCGAGCCAAGCGCGGATGGCGGTCGACATCGCCCACCAGGGATCAGTCATAATCCGGTCGACCAATTCCGCAGCTTTCGGGCCGCAGGCGGCCGCTTTGCTGACGACATCCCTTGGAGCACCGGCCAGCGTCAGACGCTCTGCCAGACTGGATTGCAGCGGCGATACCACGAAATATGAGAATAGGGCGGAGAACAGGTCATTCATTGCAAAATCCATTTTGCTACGGTTATCAAGGTGCCGCTGGTCGGTCCGCTTCTCGTCGGGTTGCCAGGAGGCTCCAGACCACGCCCCCAGCCAGCAGCAGGGCTGTAACAGCGAGCGATATCACCGGCGGGAACTTCTGCAGTCCCAGCAGATCGGCGACCAACACCTTGGAGCCGATGAAGATCAACACAGCCGCCAGTGCGTATTTGAGATAGTGGAAACGGTCTACCATCGCGGCGAGGGCGAAATAGAGCGCGCGCAGACCAAGGATGGCAAATATATTGGACGTATAGACGATGAAAAGATCCGTTGTGATGGCGAAGATCGCTGGCACCGAGTCGACCGCGAAAATCACATCCGCGATTTCGATCATCACCAGCGCCAGGAACAATGGCGTCATGAACAGCGCCCGCCGGTCGGTGCTGGGATGCGGCAGCCGCACCCAGAAGCGCTGGCCATGCAGATCTTCGGTCACGTTGCCATGCCGACGCATGAAGCGCAGGACCGGGTTGGCGGCCACGTCATAGGTCCGGTCCACCATCATGATCATCTTGATGCCGGTCAGGATCAGGAAACCGGCGAATATGTGCATCACCCAGGAAAATTCGGTGACAATCGTCGCACCTAGTCCGATCATTGCGGCGCGCAGCACAATCACGCCAAGTATGCCGAATAGTAGCACGCGGTGCTGATACTTTCGCGGCACTGCGAAAAAGCCGAAAATTGTCGCGATGACGAACACATTGTCCATCGCCAACGCCTTCTCCACAGCAAAGCCGGTCAGATAGGCCATCCCCAGTTCCGCGCCGAGTTGCCACCAGACCCACCCGCCGAACATCAGCGCCAAGCCGATATAGACTGCGCTCATCAGCAGGCTCTCACGCACACCGATCTCGCGCTGATCCTTGCGAAGCAGACCAAGGTCGAACGCAAGCAATGTAGCCACGATGGCGAAAAATCCCAGCCACATCCAGGCCGGCTTTCCGAACCACTCAATATAAAGCAACGATAACTCCACTGCACCCTCCACGATTAATACGCTTCAGCGTATCAATCCGACATCGCAGAGCGCCGCAGCGCTTGCCAGAGGGGCCCGGATTAACTTGGAGACTTACGTGGTGCGGGGCGCGTGCGCGTCAAGATGGCGCTGCGGCAAAAAATCGCCCGCCGTTGGAAGCTCGCCCGATAGCCGTCAGGCAAGTTTCAACAGAGAGTGGGACATCCCCTTGTTCTGCATCAGACCCTAACTACGTCAGATGAACGCAGATAGAGAGGTCCAGGCAGTGGCGACTTCAAGTGTCAGTTCGATTACCGTTTGGCCGCCGGTGGGCGTTCTTGGCGTCGGTTCGGTGCTGACGCTCTCACTGCATTTGAACATGCCGGTGACGGTGACCGGCGGCGTGCCGACGCTGTCCCTGAATGACGGGGCAACTGCGACGTATACCGGCGGATCCGGAACGAACACGCTGACATTCAGCTATACGGTTGCGCTGGGTGAGAACACAGCGGATTTGCAAGTCACCGGCCTCGTGGCCAATGGCGCGGCAATCGGCGCAGCAGATCTAGGGTTTTCGTCTGGGGCTACTTATTCAACCGGCAACGCTACACCAGGCGCCACGCCATATCAGGCGGTCGTTGGCGATGTGAACGGGGATGGCAAACTCGACGTTGTCACCGCCAATAACATCTCTGCGGGTGGCGTTTCCATCCTTCTCGGCAACGGAAATGGCACCCTCGGGGCAGCGACAAACATTTCTATCGGACCGAACAATCCGCGCACCCTGAATATCGTGGACCTCAACGAGGATCACAATCCTGACCTCCTCGTCTCGGCAGCACCGGGGGGGCTTGCCGTCCTGCTCGGCGATGGGACCGGCGGATTCGGACCGGCGACAACCTACCCTGCCGGGGACTATCCAATCGTTGTCACAACGGCCGACGTGAACGGGGACGGCAAGACCGATGCGATTGTCGTGGACTACGAAGGTGGCACAGTTGCCGTCTTGACTGGCGATGGCGCCGGCGTGCTGGGCACTGCGACACTCTACAATGTTGGCTTCCATCCCTATTGGGCAACCACTGCGGATGTGAACAAGGATGGCAAGCCTGACGTAATCGTCTCTAATATCGGAGGCGGTGTCTCCGTCCTGCTGAACAATGGCAGCGGCGGATTCTTGCCGGCAGTAACATATTCTGCCGGTCCACTACCGGGGTGGGTGGAAATCGCAGACCTCAATGGTGACGGCAATCTTGATTTGGTTGTCGCGAACGTAGTGACAAACGGCGGCGTCGATGTGCTTCTTGGCGACGGGCAGGGCGGATTTGGTGCTGCGACAGTGTATGCCGGTGGGCCGATTCCATCGTCAGGAGCGATTGCAGACGTTAACAGTGATGGGAGACCTGATCTAATCCTGGCGAACTCCTATACGAATGATGTGACCCCGAACGGCATTCAAGTCCTTCTGGGTGACGGGATAGGAGGATTCAACTCAGCGATGACACTGCCTGTAGCATCAGACGCCTTGTCAATCACGGCGGCTGACTTGAACGGTGACGGCAGACCGGACCTCGTTTACACGGATAGTCAGAACGAAGTCGGCATCCTACTAAATACGTCAACAGCACAAAGCACATTCGATACAACGACCGTTGCCACTGCTACTGGCCACAATACCGGCCTGATGGTCTACACCTCCGGGCCGGTCCCCTGCTTCACACACGGCACGCGAATTCTGACGAGCGCTGGGGAGGTAGCGGTGCAAGCACTGAAGGTCGGCGATCTGGTGGTAACACATTGCGGCGCAACTGTGCCGGTGAAATGGCTTGGCCACCGCCGTTTGGACTGCCGGCGGCATCCGCGGCCGTGGGATGTATGGCCAGTACTGGTCCGTGCCGGTGCCTTCGGCAATCGCCGCCCGCTACGTGATCTGCGGCTATCGCCGGATCATTCGGTGTGCGTGGACGGCGTGCTGATCCCGGTGCGTTATCTAGTAAATGACGCAACGATCATCCGGGAGCGTACCGGCCTGGTGACCTACTGGCATGTGGAACTCGATCAGCACGACGTACTGTTCGCCGAAGGGTTGCCGGCAGAGAGCTATCTCGATACCGGCAACCGCAGCGGGTTCGAGAATGGTAGTACCGTGGTGCAGGCCCACCCGGACTTCGCTCTGCGGGTGTGGGAGAGAGAGGCCTGCGCGCCGCTGGTCGTCTCTGGCCGCCTGCTGGCCGCGGCGAAGGTTCATCTGCTGGAACATGCGAGTGTCCTGGGTCACACCACGACCAATGATCCCGATCTGCGACTGATGGTTGACGGCCGCCTGATGCTGCCTACCCGCGACGGCGGCAACTACCGCTTTGCAGTGCCGTCGGGTGCGCGTGCCGGGAGACTCATCTCGCGCTGTTTCGTCCCGGCCCAGATGTTCCCGGACAGCGCGGATCATCGCAAACTCGGTGTCGCGCTTTCTACGCTTCGGTTCGATGGGTGCGAGATCCTGGCTGGCGATCCCCGGCGGACCGATGGGTGGCATGCGGCCGAACCCGGCATGCGTTGGACCTGCGGAGACGCTGGCCTAGTACTGGCGGGAGCGGAAGAACTGGCATTCGACGTCATATTGACGGGCACATACTGGCGGTCGAGACCGACCCGCTACAATGCAGATGGAGAAGGCCGGGTGCGACTGGGGACCTGAAGCAGTTTGGAACCGCTTATACTAATGCTCACTGATCAGAACCCGTGCGCCCAATCGCGCAGTCCGATGGACATGATGCGCCACGGTTGGGCTTCGAGTTTGTTCCATGCATCGCAGCAGTGATCGATGAGATCGTCGGTGTCGAGAAAGATGCGGTTGGACAGCCAGTTG
>JAPLOH010000012.1 GCA_026400845.1 Alphaproteobacteria bacterium | reverse complement strand
GAACGAGGCCGCCACCACGTAGTAGAACTCAACGTCGCGCATCCGCGCGCGGGACATCTCAAGGAACGGCAGGCTCTCGCGCAGATCGGCGAAGAAGGGCTTCTGCAGGGAGATGCCGAGCGGGCCGTTGGTCAGGAACGTCATCTCGTTGATGAGAATGGCCACGATGGTGCCGAAGGCCAGCGTCACCATCGCGAGATACGGGCCCGTCACCCGGAGCGCCGGCAGCGCCAGCAGGGCGCCGAAGGCCAGCGCCACCGCGATGGCCGGCAGGATCGACCACCAGAAGCCGAGGCCGAACTGGAAGGCCAGCACGCCCGCGGTATAGGCGCCGACGCCGAACAGCGCGGCATGGCCGACCGAGACCTCGCCGGTGTAGCCGAACACGATGTCGAGCCCCATCGTCACGATCGAGAAGATCGCGATCACCACCACGAGGTGGAGATAGTACGGGCTGGTGACCACGAAGGGAAAAACGAGGGCGGCGGCGATGCCGGCCAGGGTCGTGAGGCGCTTCATCGGCTCAGACCTTCTTGATGGTGGCGGAGCCGAACAGGCCGGACGGCTTGAAGGACAGCACCAGCAGCAGCAGCACCAGGCCCGGCACATCCTTGTAGCCGGTGGAGAGGTAGTAGCCGGTCAGCGTCTCCGTGATGCCGAGGATCAGCCCGCCGACCACCACGCCCATACCGGAGGACAAGCCGCCGATGATCGCCACCGCGAAGGCCTTGAGGCCAAGCGCGCCGCCCATGCTGGCGCCGGTCAGCGTCACCGGCGCCACCAGCACGCCGGCGAAGGCGGCGGTCATTGAAGAGAGGGAATAGGAGAAGGTGATCACCAGCGAGGTGTTGATGCCCATCAGCCCCGCCGCATCGCGGTCATTCGCGGTGGCCACCACCGCCTTGCCGTAGATCGAGCGGCGGTTGAACAACTCCACCAGCAGCATCATGCCGAGCGCGCCGAACACGATCACCACCTCCATCGGCAGCACGTTCACCCCCATGAAGGAGAGCGGCGCCTCGGGCAGCGGGGAGGGGAATTTGAGCGCATCGCGCCCCCAGATGTTCTCCGCGAGGTTCTTGAAGATGATGCCGAGCGCGATGGTGGCCATGATCCACCCCGCCTCGGATTTTGTCCGTATCGCCTGGCGCACGCCCAGCCGCTCCACCACCGCGCCTTGCAACAACCCGAAAGCCAGCACGATGGGCAGCATGATCCAGTAGCCGGTGAAGGTCACCACCGTGAGGCCGACCAGCGAGCCCAGCATCAGCGCCTCGCCCTGACCGAAATTCAGCGTCTTCGAGGTGGCGAAGGTGAGCTGATAGCCGAAAGCGATGACACCGTAGATCATGCCGACGGCAATGCCGCTGGCGATCAGCTGGGCGAGGATCTGCATGCGCCACTCCAAGAAAATCGGGTAAAAGTTTTTTGTTTCTTTTTTCAAAAAAGAAAGCGCTTCTTTTTGGAAAAAGAAGCAAAAACTTTTACCCGTTAAGGTTCTTCAGCTCTTCGGCTTCACCCGCACCGCCTTGTCGCCAGCGATGTCATCGGGGTGAGCCACCACCACGCGGCCGCCCTTGACCACGCCGAACACCGGGATGTTGCCGCTGATCGCCTCATGGTCGGTGGCGCTGAACGGCTTGTCATAGACCGTCACCACGCCGTCGACCTTGGTCTGGAGGTTTTCCAGCGCCGCACGGATCTTGCCGCCATCGGTCGACTTGGCCTGCTCGATCGCGGCCTTCAGCAGATACACACTGTCATAGCCCTGCGCGGCCGAGACCGGCGAGGGGATGCGGTCCACCTTGTAGGCGGCCTGGTAGGCCTCGATGAAGGCCTTGCGCTTGGGGGTGTTGCCGGTCTGGATGAAGGTCTGCGGCATCATCGCGCCTTCGCCATTGGCGCCGGCATTGTCGATGAAGGTTGCCATCGAGAGCGTCCAGGAGCCGATCATCGGCACTTTCCAGCCGAGCTTGGCCATGCCGTTGGCGATCTGAGCGAGTTCCGGCCCAATCGCATAGGTGAGGATCACGTCAGCGCCGGCCTGCTTGGCGCGCAGCAGCTGCGCCGTCATGTCGGTGTCGCCGATGTTGAACTTCTCCTCGGCGACCGGCTTCAAGCCCATCCCCGCCAGCGCGCTGGTCAGGTCCTGGCGGCCGAGCTGGCCGTAGTTGGTGCTGTCGGCGAGGATCGCCGGGGTCTTGAAGCCCTGGCGCTTCACAGCCTCGGCGGCGATCATCGCGGACTGGATGGCGTCATTGGCCGAGGTGCGGAAAATGTAGTTGGGCGACTTGAACTGGCTGCTGATCGCCGTGCCGGTGGCGACGTTGTTCAGCACCGGGATCTCGGCTTCCTGGTAGAAGCGCTGCGAGGCCAGCGCCACGCCGGTGTTGATGTAGCCGAGGGTGGCGACCACCTGCTCCTTGTTGATCAGCTCCTGCGCGATTTGCACGCCGAGCTCGTTCTTGGCCTCGTCGTCCCGCTCGATGAGCTGGATCTGCCGGCCCATGATGCCGCCCGCCTTGTTGATCTCGCCGACCGCGAGCTTCACGCCGTCGCGCATCGAGACGCCCATGGAGGCGGAGCCGCCGGTGAAGGGGCCGGAGAGGCCGACCTTGATCGGTTGTGCCAGCGCCGTACCAGCCAGCAGCACGCTCACGGCTGCGGCCGCGATCACGTTCCTGAACATTTTTCTGTTTCCCTGATCTAGAGCCC
This sequence comes from Alphaproteobacteria bacterium, assembly GCA_026400845.1. Classification (GTDB taxonomy): domain Bacteria; phylum Pseudomonadota; class Alphaproteobacteria; order Acetobacterales; family Acetobacteraceae; genus CAIYPH01. The sequence continues at coordinate 1,221 of JAPLOH010000012.1, read as the reverse complement.
CGCCGACGCGCTGCCGGCAAGACGACGGGCGCGCCATATCATGCAAATGGCAAAGCGCAAATCCTCCGGATTGGCGACGCCATTTTCGATCCGATAGCGGCTCTTTCACGAACGCTCATCGCGGCGCGAGCCGCGCGTCCCCGGCCATCGCCGTCGACCAAGGAGTATGGCTGATAATATCGAATAAGCAACAATATTCCCGCACCATCCCCCACCTCGCCTAATCCCGCGGCAGCCGGCGCGGCAGCAGTTTCATCGGCTTGCCCTCGGAGTTCGGATACCACAGGATCGCCTCGCGTTCCTTGCGGGTCAGGCGTTTGGGCTTGGTCGAGATTTTTTTCGGCCGCGGCTTGCGCGGGCGGCGCGGGAGTGGCGGAACGCTGGGGTGTTCGACGCCGAGGATGTGGAACATCGGGCGCAACACGCGCTGCGCCTGGGTGGAGTTCGCGACGATCTCGGCGACGCCGGGTTGGTTGAGCACCCAGACGATCTGGGCGTTGCACACACGGATTTCCCAGCCGAGCGCGCCGACCCAGTCCTTGTTGCGCGGAAACACCAGTCGCGGCCGGGCGCGCGCCTTGCGGGGTGCCCCGGCGCGGGATTTTTGGGTGCGGAAAGTGTCCCCGGCGGCGATGCGCGCCAGCACGCGGCCGAAGCGGCGGGCGCCGCCGACGAGGTAGTTCCACACGGCGGGGCCGTGCTCATAGCGGGGATGGCGCCACAACAGCTTTCCCATGGCGCCGACCAGCCCGACCACCACGCGCAGCATCAGCGCCGCCAGTTCGGCGTGCTTGTGTGGCGCGGGAGGGGGTGGTGCGGGAGGGGGTGGTGCGGGAGGGGGTGGTGCGGGGTTCATGGAGATATATATAACGTATGAGTTAGCGAACCGCAAGGGGAAATTTTCGCCCTCCGGGCGATTATTCGCACCGAGTCCCCCCCGGACAGATCCAATCGTACGGCGGAAAAGCGCACCGTCATCCGCCATTGTTCCCGGCATCCCCCAGGCGGAGCGTTGCGACGGCGGATGACGCTCCGCTCTTCCGCCCTACGGAGCTTTCAACCGTTTGAGCAGGTCGTCCTTGCCGTAGACCGTGAGCCCCTTTGCGATGAGATCGGCCAGCGGGGAGAGGTCAGACACAGACGTGCTCTGGAGGGAGAGGGATTGGAGTTGTGTGAGCCCCTGGAGCGCGGAGAGGTCAGACACAGACGTGCCGTCGAGGG
>JAPLOH010000049.1:2120-16845 GCA_026400845.1 Alphaproteobacteria bacterium | reverse complement strand
GATGGATGACCTGCTGATCATCGTCGTGCACGGCATTGGTGTCGGCTCGATCTTTGCCCTGGTCGGCATGAGTTTCAACGTGGTGTTCAATGCCAGCGGGATACTGAATTTCGCCCAGGGCAACATGCTGGTGCTGGGCGCCCTGTTCGCCTTCCTGCTGCTGCCGGCGCAGCCCGACCTGCTGCGCTGGTTCATCCTGCTGCCGGCGGTGGCGATCGGGCTCGCGCTGCTGTTGGCGGTGCAGGGGTATGTGACGCTGCTGCCGCTGCGCTCCTCGGTGGAGCAGCATTCCTGGCTGATCACCACGTTGGCGGCCTCGGTGATCATCGGGGCGATCCTGCTGATCTACCAGGGTTCGGCGCAACAGTCGGTGCGCAGCCCCTTCGCCGCCATCCGCTTCATGGGCGTGCGGGTGCCGGCGACCTATGCGCTCAGCACCGGGCTCGCGGTGTTCTGGTTCATCGCGCTGCATCTCTTCCACACCCGCGTGCTGACCGGGCTCGCCATCAGCGCCTTGGCGCAGGACCTCGATGCTGCCCGGGCCGCGGGGTTGCGGGTGCGCCGCTTGCAGGTGACGGCGTTTGCCATCAGCGGGCTGATCGTCGGTTCGGCCGGGTTCGTCGCCGCCCCGGTGATGGCGATCGCCAATGACAGTGGCATCACCTACGTCATGAACGGCTTCGTCGCCGCGGTGGTCGGCGGGCTTGGCGCCAATCTCGGCGCGCTGGTCGGCGGCGTGCTGGTCGGCATGTTGTCGCTCTATGCGGCCTATGAATATGGCGGCGAGTTCCAGAACCTCGTCTCGCTCGCGCTCCTGGTGGTGGTGCTGATGGTGCGCCCCCAGGGCCTGTTCGGCCGCCAGGCGGCGCGCCGGGTGTGAGCCGCGTGCGCTTCGACGCGGCGACCCGCCTGCATCTGCTGCTTGGCATCGCCGGCGTGGTGGGGAGCATCCTGCTGCCCGCTTTGCTCGGCAGCGCCTACTGGACCCATAATTTCCTCGTCGTGAACCTCTTCGTCGCGGTCGCGGTGCTGCAGAACATGCTGCTGGCCGACGCCGGGCAGGTTTCGTTCGGCCAGGGAGCCGTGTTCGGACTGTCGGCCTTCACCGTCGGCATCGTCGCCGGGCTGTGGGGGCACAGTTATGCCGTGGGGTTCCTCGCAGGGGTCTTCATGGCGATCGTGCTCGGCCTGCTGTTCGCGCTGCCGGCTTTGCGGGTGCAGGGCTATTACCTCGGCTTCGTCACGTTGAGCGCCGCCGTGGTGTTCCCCGAGATGCTGGTGGCGTTCAACGACCTCACCAACGGGATCAACGGCATCACCCGCGCCGTCCCCGCCCTGACGGCGCCGATCGGTCTCGGGCTGACATGGATCGCGGTGATGGTGATGGCTCTCGCCGTCGCCGCACTGCTGTTCCACGCCACCCTCCGTGCGACCAGGCTTGGTCGGCAGATCCGCGTCGCCGCGGTGAGCCCCGAGGCGGCGATGGCGCTCGGCATCAATCCCGGCGCGCTGCGGTTCATCGCCTTCACCATCGCCGCGACCGGAGCTGGGCTTGCCGGCGCGCTCTACGTGCCGGTGCTCGGCTTCGTCAGCCCCTATGCCTTCCGGGTCGATCTCTCGATCTTCTTCTTCTTCTCCGTGGTGGTGGGCGGCAACGGGCAGTTGATAGGGCCGGTGATCGGGGTGTGGATCCTCTATCTCGTGCCCAACGCCCTGCTGGCCGATCTCGCGAACTACCGCCTGCTCGGCTACGGCTTCGTGGCGCTGCTGATCATGCTGGCCTTCCCCGATGGCGTGGTTGGCACCATCGAGGCGTTGCGGCGGCGGCGGCGGTTGCGCGCCCAGATCACCGGCATCAGCGTTGATCGCGTGCTGGCCTGGGCCGGTTCGCGCCCCCGGCCGGCGGCGCAGGGCGAGGCGATCACCGTGCGGGGCGCCCGCAAGACGTTCGGCTCGCTCGCCGCGCTCGATGGCGTCGATCTCGCGGTCGTCCCCGGCAGCGTGCATGGGCTGGTCGGCCCCAATGGCTCGGGTAAGACGACGCTGCTGAACGTGATCTCCGGCTTCATCGCGCTCAACGCCGGCAGCGTCGCCATCAACGGCACCGACACCTCCCGCGCGCCCGCCTACCGCGTCGCCCGGCTCGGCGTCGGCCGCACCTTCCAGACCCCGAGGGTGCTGGAGGAGATGTCGATATGGGAGAACCTCGAAGTCGGCGCCGACGTGAAGGGCGATGACAATAACTGGCTGCTCGCCTTGCTCGCCCCCTTCCGCGCCGAGTGGGCGGAGAACCGGCCGGAGCTGCTGGCCCACGCCCAGCGCCGGGTGCTCGAAGTTCTCCGCACCGTCGCGGGGGATGCCGATATTCTGCTGCTCGACGAACCCGCGGCCGGGCTCTCGGCGGCGGAGCGGCGCGATTTCGCCCGTCTTGTCCGTTTCCTCAGCGAGCGGCTTGGCAAGACGGTGCTGCTGGTTGAGCACGATCTCGCGCTGGTGTGGAAAGTTGCCGATCGCATCACCGTCCTCGATGCCGGCCAGGTGATCGCCGAGGGGCCGCCCGACACCATCGCCGCCGACCCGAGGGTGCGGGCTTTGTTCATCGGGGGCGGCGATGCTTGAGATCAGCGGACTCCACGCGGGATACGGCCGCGTCCCCGTGCTGCGGGGGATCGACCTCAGCGTTGCGCCTGGCGAAATCGTCCTGGTGCTCGGCCCCAACGGCGCCGGCAAATCCACCCTGCTGCGGAGCATTGGCGGCTTCATCAAACCCACCGCCGGCACCGTCCGGCTCGATGGCAAGGACGTCACCGGGCTCGCTCCGGAGGAGATCACCCGTCGTGGCCTGCGCTTGGTGCTCGACGGGCACCGGGTGTTCCCCGAGCTTTCCGTGCGCGACAACATCCGCCTCGGCGCCGCCTTCCGCGGTGGGCGGCCGGATTTCGAGGCGATGGCGGGGCCGGCACTCGAGATGTTCCCCATCCTGCGTCAGAAACTCCACGATCCAGCACGGGATCTCAGCGGCGGCCAGCAGCAGATGCTCGCGCTCGCCCAGGCCTTCGTCGCCCAGCCCCGCGTCCTGCTGTGCGACGAGCCATCGCTCGGCATCGCCCAGATGCTGATCCCGCCGATCCTCGATTTCCTCAAGCGCTGGGCCGCACTCGGCACCGCGGTGGTGATCGTCGAGCAGCAGATCGACAGCGCGCTGGCGGTGGCGGTGCAGGCCATCTATCTCGGCCTCGACGAGGAGGGCACGCCATGACGCTCGAAGACCGGCTCCGCGCCGTTGAAGACCGCGAGGCTATTCGCGCCCTCAAAGCCTTCTACGCCAAATGCGCCGACGACAAATACACCGACGACCACCACCGCAAGCCCCAGGCCGAGATCGACGCCATCACCCGCCGCCAGGTCGAGGCCACGTTCACACCCGATGCCGTGTGGGATGGTGGCCCCCAGTTCGGCACCCGAGAGGGCCGTGAGGCGATCTACGACCATCTCCGTGCCGGCGGCTGGAACTTCTCGCTGCACTACTTCGTCAGCCCCGTCATCACGCTGAACGGCGACACCGCCACCGGCTCCTGGATGCTGTGGCAACCCTGCACGCTCACCAAGGACAATCGCGCGATGCTGATGTCCGCCACCACCGATGACCAATACGTCCGCACCCAGGAGGGCTGGCGAATGACGAGGATGCGCTTCACCCTCAAATTCATCACCCCCTTCGATCGCCCGTGGTCGGCGGGGCGCAACGCCATTTTCGCCGGCTAAGGACATCATGCGGATAAAGGGACGGCGGATACTGGTCACCGGTGCAGCATCGGGCATCGGGCGGGCGATCGCCGGGATGTTCATCGCCGAGGGCCCGGGGTGGCGATGCTCGAACGCAACGCCAGTCGGTTGGAGTCCGAGGTCGCCAATCTCGGCGCCCTATCTTTCGCCTGCGACGTCTCGGACGAACCGGCGGTCAACGCCGCGGTGGCCACCGCCCAATCGCTCGGCGGGCTCGATGGCGTGATCAACAGCGCCGGCATCGACCTCATGCGCCCGTTTGGTGGCATGTCCTTGACCAGCGCCAGTGCGGCGAGCGTGACATATTCCGCCATCTGCTGGGCAAATCCGGGCGTGACCATGCGCACCAGCGGGAGGTGAAACGGCCAGGTCGGGTCACGCGTGATGTGGTCCACCCCGGCGCCCATGCTGAAGATCGCCTGCATGGCCGGCAGGCGCGCGAGCGAGCCGGACTCGGGCTGCCAGACGAGAGCGTAGGCGATCTGCGAGGGATCGAGATTAGGATCGTCCTAGGCGCAAACGTCCAGGTTCGGCGAATGGGCGGCGAAAGCCTCGCGCCAGGCTGCCATTGCCGCCGGCGAGGCTGCCTTGATTGCCAGTGTTCGGATCACGCGGCGGCCACCGCTTCGGCGATCTCGATCATCCACTCACCCTTGGCGCCACGTCGATTGACTGTACCGGCGAAGAAGCAGCCGTTGTCGGGCGTCGCCAGCATTTTGGCACCCCAGGCACCGGAATGGCCGATGACCCGCAGACCGGATGCCGCCCGGAAGGTGAAGATGCCATGACCGGCCGCGGCGAAACGCGGCGCAAGGCCGGGCGGAACTGACCAGGACAGCATAGACGCCAGCGTTTCTGCACGACTGAAAAGCCGTCCTTGCATCAGGCCGATGAGAAACCGGTTGAGATCGCCGGCGGAGGCAATCACGCCGCCGCCACCCCAGTCGTTCGAGAGATTGATCCTCGCGCTGACCAACGGAACGGCGCCGAACCAGGCATCCGAGAGGTCGCGCCGCCACGGTGCGGGATCAAGGTCGCTCCACGGCTCGAAGTAGCTGTCCTGCATGCCGAGCGGGTCAAAAATGCGCTCGCGGAGCAGCCGGTGGTAGCTCTTGCCGAAGACATGTTCGGCCAGCAGAGCCAGGATGGTGAAGGCGGTGTCGGAATAGTGGAAGCCTTCGCCGGGCGGGAAGAGCGCGTGCTCGCCGGCGGTATGGCCGGCCAGATAGAAGTTGAGCAGGCCGGCATCGGGATCGTCGGGACGATCAGGGTCCCAGGGACGCCAGAGCTTGCAGGTGCGGAGGTGGGCCGGTGGCTCCCTTCCCTCAGCGAGCGCGGCCATGTGGGCCGGCATGTCGCCGCGCCGGCGACCGCCGACGGAGTTGGGCGCCGAGCTTCCGTATTGCTCGGCTGTGTAGTCGCCGTCATCGACCTGACCGTCGCGCAGGCCACTGGTGTGGGTGAGCATGTGGCGGAGGGTGATGGTCTCGCCGTAGCTGCGGCCGTCGATGTTGTGGAGACGGCGGACAATGCTGGGCGCCAGGACCCCGGTATCGATCAGCCTCGTGTCGATGCCGCCGCCCCCAAGCAGCCCGGCCTCGACGGCCTGGAAGATCAGCACCGCCGTCATCGGCTTGACCACGCTGGCGATGTGGAACTGCGTGTCGGTGCCCATCGGCCGTTCGCTGTCGGCGCGCATCCGGCCAGCGGCCGCGGCCGCGTGCAGCCCACGATCGGGGTTGTCGACCACGACGACGGCATTGCGAACGGCCTCGTCGCCCGCGCCAAGGCCGAGGAGCGCGGAGGTGCGTTGGTTCACCAGGCGCTGGAGCGCGGCGGCGTCAGGCATGGGGTTTCCTTTATCTGCGCGATGACGGGCCGGCGGCCGTGATGCGATCATACAGGCGGCCCGGCGCCAGGGCGCAAGCCTGTGCCATGGCCGGCTCCGTCCCGTAGTGGCCGCCGCCGGGAACAACGACGAGATTCGCCTGCGGCAGGCGTTGGGCAAGGTCGTAGGAATTATCAGGGGTGCAGCAGCAGTCGTAGCGGCCGACCAGCATCGATTGCCTGGGCTACCGTGTCTAAGATGTCGCCCTTATGCGCTTCAAAGGTTGCGACGTATTCCGCGTCTGTCATCCCCCCGCGCGCATGCGCGCAGTCATCGACGAAGGACGGGGTATATCGGCAAATCGCATTGACACCGCCCGCTGCGTCTGCCAGCTTTCGGCGCGACGGCGTGTCATCTGATGAGGTAGCCATGGTCGATCCAGCCCCCCCCCCCCCGCTGAATCCCGCCGGACTGCCGACTGTACCGCCGGGCGAAGCCGGCGATTTTCGTCTGGATGGCGCCCGCTGGCGCGCGGTGCGGCAAGGAGGCGGGGCGCCCGTCATACGCCGGCCTTTCGGCCGGCGGCGGGCGTTTAACGTCGCGGCCTCCGTCGGAGGGTCGTATTTTGACGTGACCGCCTACATGGTTCAAGGCGATCTTGACTACTCCCCGGCAATGCAGCGCGCAGTATCCGCGGCGCTCGATGCGGGGGCGGGCGTGGTCTATCTTCCACGCCTCAACAAGCTGCTTCCAACAACCGCGACTGCCATAAATACCTCGACTCTCGTTGTACCCAACGCCGTTTTGAGTGGCGCTATACCAGGGATGGGAGTGTCAAGCGGCTCATTCATCCCCGCCGGAACGACCATCCAGACGGTCGGCACCAGTTCGATCGTCATAAGCCAAAATGTCGTTGGTACCCTTCTCGCGGGCTCCACGCTCACAGTGAATGGCGCTCCCCTGATCTATACGGTGGCCACGCCTGTGTACCTCAATGCGCGGGACCCGATGACGGTCGTCACTAGCGGCTCGGTCGCCGCCGGAGCAACATCTCTTACCTTGGGCTCGCCGCTGACGACCACCGGGAGCATGATTGTCACCGGTAATGGCATCTCGACTTCCCCTTATATTCACAGCGGAGCCTGGACCGGCTCGTATACAACGATCCCGCAATATACCAATGTGTCGTCGATCACCCTCAGCCAAGCGACCTGGGGGCCAGTAGCGTCCGGTACGACATTGACCCTGTTGTACCCGGTTACCTCGCCCGTCCTTCGGATTCTTGGCGACGGCATCGGGGAAACGCTCATCAGCAGCCAATTCTACCAATCCGGGACCGCCCAGACCGGCATCACCGCCCTGTATGCTCCACCTTTTTCGAGCAGCGGAAACATTCGGACGGCTTTCGAGATTTCTGATCTCTCGATCGTCAACTCTGCCTCAGTTGCCGCGATGACCGGCATCAACATCGCCGGCAATCCGGCGGCCGCGTCGGCAGAAATCACCGATGTCTTCATCCACGATATGTCGATCATCTACACCCCCGGCACAAACAGTGCCAACTTCGTCGGAATCGTCATTGCCGACTCACAGGGCAACTACCTCGACGGCATCGATATCGAAAACGCTGGCACCGGCATCGCCCTCAACAACGCCGGTGACTCCGCACTGTCCAACATTCTCGTCGGAAACGGCAAGGGTGGGCCAGGGATTGATGTGCTTGGCAAGGCGTATCATGGCAACACTTCAGCGTCGCTACATGTCGGCGAAGGGGTATTCCTCACTAACGTCCAAACCAACGGCCAGGCCATTGGCCTGCGCATCCGCGATCAGACCTGGGGAACCGCGGCCGGATGCAGTTTCACGACCTGCGGTACCCTCGCGCTGCTTGCGACCAACAGTAATGCGCAAGGATACGTCACCGGCTGGTCTTTTACAGGCTGTGAGTTCCAGGGCAGCGCAGCGAACGTCACATCCACAGGCACCGTGGCGTATGCGCAAAGCACAATCACGGTGACCGGCACCCTGCCGTCGTCGGTAGCGGCAGGGAATCTCATCTCGGGTTGGGGGATCATACAGGCGACAACCATCCAGTCGGTTGGCACCAATTGGATTACGATCAGCAATCCAATCGTCTACCAGAGCGGCACCGTCGTACCTTCCTATGTCATCAGCCAGGCTAACGCGGTTTCGCTCGATGCCTGCGTTACCGCTTTCCAGTTCCTCGGCTGTTTCATTACGCTATCTAGCTATGGCATCACGGCGGGCGGCGGCGAACATGCAATTAATGGATGCACATTTCTCTCCAACGCGGGCGGCCATGTGTATTTCAATGGTGCGCAGGCCTCAACCATTGTAGGGAATTCGTTTTCGCAAGGGGGGACTGCGATCACCCTCAGCAACTCTTACGCGAACACGATTTCGGCGAACACCTTCTCGAATAATTCTGGAGATATTGTTCTTACAGGGTCCAACTCAAAACGGAACAACACCTCCGGAAATGTGCTGTTTTCGTTCGGATGGTTACAGGCCAGTTATGCGGAGCTACCACCACCAATGCCTCCCTCACCTTCAACGCAAGCTGATTACAATTTTATGCAAGGGAATATTTATTATTACATTCCTTACCTAGGACCTAATAGTGTCGTCCAGAATTGCATGACATATTAATTCTTGGGCGCATGAGGAGATGACGTGAATACCAGGGAGGTTTGGTAGTGGCGACTTATACATGGGCAACTGGCATATCGGCCGATCTCGGAAACTCCAATCTCTGGACACTTAACGGAGTCTTTGCCGGTGTAGTCCCAGGAATTAGCGACACGGCATTGATCAACGCTCCGGGTACATACACCGTCACAAACAGTGGGCAAGCGGCGGGTCTGTTCGTTGTTGCGAGTCCATCAGTAACCCTGGACTACCCCACCGGGCAGGGGCAGCAAAACATCTCAAGTGCCGGAACTATTGTCCTCAGCGCGGGAACTCTCGTCTCGCCATCGCAGTTTATAAACACCGGAACAGTTTTCGCTGCGCCGAACACCACGCTGACAATCGGCGACCAAACAATTCTCAAAGGCCAGTACGTCACGGTCGGCACCTTCACCAACACCGGCGTCATGTCGCTTGGCAGCGGCGCCACCCTTAACCTCTACGCCGCCACGACCACGGCCAGCCTGTCGTCCCTGCAAGCCGCGCAGGCCACCCTCAATCTCGCCGGGACCATCGACAACAGCGGCGCAACGCTCGCGACCTCCACATTCCCCAAGGGCACCATCAGCGGCCCCATCATCGGCGGCACGCTCGTGCTCGATGGCAACCCAGCAACCTATGGCGGCGGCCTCCTCACCAACCTCACCGTGCGCGGCACCTTGCCAACCAACACCAGCGGCGCCAGCGGAAACCTCATCCTGCATAGTCTTGACGGCATCAGCCCGGTGACCCTCGACGTCGCCAACATGGGTTTCGGCACCGGCACCCTCGAAGCCGGAACCATGGAGCTCGCCGGATTTCTCCCGGTTTCGTACGGCGCGACTTTGACCCTCGCACAGGGAATGACGATTCATACCTTCATTCCGCCGGACGGGACGCCCGGGGCAGTCATCGGGGCTGGCGGTTCGGTGGTGTCCTACGCAACCATTGTCGATACTGCCGGATTCGGGGTCGGCGGGCTGAACACCATAAATGACGGTACCTTGTACAATCTCTATCCCGTCACGGGGTACGTCGCACCGCCGCCCGGATTGTCCATCGGGGCTGACGCAACCCTCACCAACAACGGGCTGATTTCCGCCGCCCCCGGAATGCTCACCTATCTGTCCGCCCCCACGATCGTTAACAACGGCACCATCTTTATCAACGGCGGCGCGTTGTCGATCAGCGGCACACTGAGCGGCGCCGGGCTGCTCGCCATCGGCGACGGCGGCACCATCGAAGTCAACAACACCACCCTGCACAACAGCGCCATCACCGAGCCCATCGGCCTGCTCGGCGCCAACCACGCCCTTATCCTCGGCCCGCCCGCCGGTACCACGACCGTATTAAATTTCTCAGTCGGGGATAGCATCACATTGGCCGCACCCGGCCTCACACTGAGTTTCGCCGGCAGCACCCTCACGGCGAGCAACGGTGGCACCCCGGTTGCCACCTTCATCCTGCCCGGTGTCCCCGCCAGTGCCGCCTTCCACGCGGCCACCGATGCCGCCTTCAACACTATCATCACCGAATCGATCCCCTGCTTCACTACCGGCACCCGCTTCGCCACCCCATCCGGCCCCGTCGCCGTCGAACGCCTCCGGCCCGGCGACCTGGTACTTTCGGCTTTCGGGGGCGATGTGCCGATTGTCTGGATCGGGCATCGCCGCGTCGATTGCCGGCGGCATTTTGCGGCTTCGTCGGTCTGGCCGATCCGCATTCGGGCCGGGGCGCTCGGCGAGGGCCTGCCGTGCCGGGATTTGCGGGTCAGCCCCGAGCATGCGCTGCTGATCGAGGGGTTGCTGATCCCGGCCGGGTTGCTGGTGAACGGCGGCTCGATCGCCCGCGACCCCTGCAACAGCGTGGTCTACTGGCATATCGAACTGCCGCAGCATGACGTGATCCTCGCCGAGGGGGCGCCGTGCGAATCCTATCTCGATACGGGGAATCGGGCCGATTTCGACAATGGGCCGGTGATCACCGCGCATCCGGATTTCAGGCCGGCGAGTGCCAATGACATCTGGCTCGCCCAGGCCTGTGCGCCGCAATGCCGGGAAGGACCTGGGCTGGAGGCGATTCGCGCCCGCCTCGCGGCGATCGCCGGCACTGTGGTACCGGCGCCACAGAGTGAGGTAATTTTCCAAGTTTCCTGAAAATCGTCCTTGTCGTTGATTAACTCATGAGTTACATTAAACGGCATGAACGACGTGACCTCCTCCCCTGGGCCTACCCCGCCGGACGCGCATCCCGCGCTTCTGCTGGCGGAGTGCGTCGCCGCGCTGCTGGCGGCGGTGCTGGGGCCGGCGTGGCTGTGGGGGTTGTTTCCCGGCGGGCGGGCGGCGGCGCGGCGGTTGCACGCGATGGGGGAGGAATTCGTGGCCTTGATGCGGCGGCTCGCCACGGCGCCGTTGCCCGCATTGCCGATAGCGGATGTGCCGGGGCGCGGGTGCGAGACGGTGCCGTCGCGCGCGGGCGCGGTGGCGGGCAGGCGCGCGGGGCCGGGGCGGCGCGTGGCGCGGCGGCCGGATGTGGCCGAGGATATGCCGGGGGTGGCGGAACCGGTGGGGCGGCATGTTTGCCGTGCTGGCGGGGATGGAGGGCGCGCGCGTGCGGCGGACTCCCGCGCGCGGATGGTGCCGCGCGTTTTGCCGCCGCCTTGGTGCCGCCTGCCGGCACTGCGTGGGCCGCCAAGCCCTGCGCGATGCGTGCTGCGTGCTGCGTGCTGCGCGATGTTGCGCGCGCGTTTGCCGGATCACAGACAACCGCCCTTCCGGCATGCCGGAAGGGCGGCTTCGGCGGCTGCCGTGGGGCCTGTTCGACTATGTCGATCGCGGCTGCGATGGGGATGCCGGGATTGCCCGTAACCGGGCGGCCTTCGATGCCATACGGCTGGCACCCGCCGTGCTGCGGGACGTGAGCGGACGCAGCACGACGATGCGGCTGTTCAACCGCGACCTCGCCTTTCCCGCCGCAATCGCGCCGATGAGCCCGGCGGGGTTTCTCTGGCACGAGGGAGAGGGCCATCTCGCCGCCGCCGCTGCGGCCGCCGGCGTGCCCTACACGCTGCCGACGGAATCCATGACACCGCTGGCCGACATCGCCGGGAGCGGTGCCGACTGGTGGTGTCAGCTCTATCTCTGGGAGGATCGCCGGCTGAGCTGGGAGCTTGTCGAGCGTGTCGGTGCCGCCGGCTGTGCCGTGCTGCTGCTGACGGTGGATACCACCGTGCCGCCGCACCGCGCCTTCAACGCCCGCAGTGGCTTCGGCGCGCCCTTTCGGCCCTCGGCGCGAGCGGCGCTAGACGGGCTCGTCCATCCGCGCTGGCTACTCGGCACCATGGGCCGCTACGCCCTCGCCGGCGGGTTGCCGCGCAAGCGCAACCATCCAGGCGCGCCGGCGGTGCTGGCCGCGCCGCAGGCGGGCGCGCGGCTGGACGGCAGTGTCGCCTGGGAGGACCTCGCCGAGTTGCGCCGCCGTTGGCCCGGCCGGCTACTGGTCAAAGGTGTTCTACGGGCGGCGGATGCGCGCCGCGCGGTGGCGATGGGGGCGGACGGTGTGGTGGTTTCCAACCATGGTGGCCGCAACCTCGACGCTGCCGTGCCGGCGATCGAGGCCCTGCCCGCCATCGTCGCTGCGGTCGGCGGCCAGGCCACCATCCTGCTCGACAGCGGCATCCGCCATGGCGCTGACATCGCACGGGCGCTGGTGCTCGGGGCGGACGCGGTGCTGCTCGGTCGTGCCGTGCTCTATGGCCTCGCCGCCTATGGCCGGGATGGGGCCGGGCGGGCGCTCCACATCCTGCGACACGAGTTCGATACCGCGATGGCGCTGCTGGGCTGCACGAGCCCTGAGCAACTGGGTCGCGAACTGCTCGCCGGAGAGACCGCATGAGCTCTGATCCCGCCGCGTGGTTCGCCGAGACCTACGCCGAGGCCGACCGCCGCTTCGTCGCCGCCGCGGGGGCGCGCCCATTCGAGACACATGCGCACCCCGCCACCGGCCCGGCCGGTGAGACGCTGGCGACCCGCGTGCTCCGCCTGGGGCCGATGCCAGCGCGCCGGGTGGTGTTCCTGCAGGCCGGAACCCACGGCACCGAGGCGCGCGCCGCCGGAGGCCTCCTCACCGGCATGCTGACCAGTGGCCCACCAGCGCTGCCGTCCGATACCGCGCTTGTCATGATCCACGCCATCAACCCCTGGGGTGCCGCCTGGGACCGCTACGTCAACGAGGACAATGCGGACCTGATGAAGAACTTCCTCTACGGCGACACCCCCGCCGAGACGGACCCGCTGTTCGCCGCCTTCGACGATATGTTGGACATTCCGTCCCTCGGCGCCCCAGGCGCGCTGGAACGGCTAGCAACGCGGCGGCAGGCATTCGAGGCGACCCACGGCGCCGGCCGGTTGCTCGCCTGCCTCAAGGCCGGGCAGGCAATCCGGCCTGACTCGATCATCTATTATGGGCAGCGGCGAAGCTGGTCGAAACGGCTGCTCGATGACATCGTCGCCCGCCACGGCGCGGGCGCGGAGCGCATCCTGTTCGTCGATCTGCACACCGGCCTCGGTGACTGGGGCGGCGCCAGCACGGTCGGCGTCGGCCCAGGCGCGAGCCCCGAGCGCGTGCGCGCCTGGATGGGAGGCGACGTCATCGAAAGCGACCTCGTGCTCGCCCGCCCGCTCTACGGCTTTGTGGCCGATCTCTGCCCCGGCGCAGAGGTCACGGCGGGCTATATCGAGGGCGGTACCGAGCGTTGGGGTTGGGAAATGCGCGAGGTGATGCTGATGGAGATGTTCCATCATCTGCATGGCGACCGGACAAGTGCCGAGGCGAGCGCCGTGCGGGCCCGCTTCCGCGCCTTCTACCACCCGCCCGGCGCCGATTGGGCGCGGGCCTACTGGGCCAGCAACTCGGCGGCCATCGGCCGACTGATCTCCGGTTTCACCGCCTGATCCTCGGGATCGGGCAGCAGATACTTGAAGATGATCTCCTCGCCGAGCGGGATGTCGCGCACCACGGCGGCACGCAGGGCGGCCGGGTCATTGGCGGCCAGCGCCTCGATCATCTTGAGGTGCTCGTCCTGTGCCCGGCCACGGCCGATGAAGGGCGGCTCCAGCAGGCCGGAGTCGGGGTCGCTGTAGAGGAAGACGACGTAGGGGCTGGTGGAGAGCCAGACGGTTTCGATCAGCATGCGCAGCGTCGGCATATCGGCGGCGTCGTAGAGGCGGAAATGCAGGTCGCGATGGGCGCGCATGCAGCCGGGAATATCGCGCTTCTCGCGGCTGCCGATCAATTCGCCATAAAGCCGATACATGTCGGCGAGTAGCCCGCTCGGCATCCGTCGCGCGGCCACCTCGGCGGCGTGGGGCTCCAGCAGCAGGCGGATGTCGCGCAGTTCGGCGAATTTCGATCGTGTCAGCAGGGGCACTGTGATCGTGCGGCCAGGCTCGGCGTGCAGTGACCCCTCGGCGACGAGTTGCAGCAGGGCCTCGCGCACCGGCGTGACACTTGCCTGGAAGCGCGCGGCGACGTCACGGAAGGTCAGCCGGTCCCCGGGTCGCAACTCACCGAGCATGAGCGCGTCGCGCAAGCGGTCGTAGAATTGGCGATTCAGGATCGTGCGCGGGGCGGCGGACAAGGCATTCCTCCTATCGCCAAGGTTGTCACATATTTGGCCCGATCAGGCGAGCCATCCTTGGGTGCGCACCAGCAAGTTGGGTCGACTGCTCCGCTTGCCGACATGCGCAGGCGAGTGGATACGGTGGGATAGTAGATGAAATCTTGCGATTTCAGAGAACTCTAATTCAGAGACGCCTCGTTTGAGCGAGATCAGTAGACGATGCCCAACGCGCCGGCGCATCGGCACCGACGTAAACTTGGGGCGTTCAGCCAGCCCTCCGCACCATTGACCTAATGGGCCGGTCGTCTGCAGCCTGCCGCAACCTATAACGGAAATGGATGATGGCATCTCGCTATGGCATGGAGATTTGCGCCGCGACGGCGTTCGAAGCGCCGGGCCTTGCAGCGTTGCTCGCGACGGCAGGCCACGTCATCGAGCCACGCGATATAGCCGAGCGTCTCGCTGCTCTGCGCGACACACCATCGGCAGCCCTGATGGCACTGCAATGGGGTCCACCGAGTGGCCTCGTGGTGATGCACTGGTATCGGACCCTTCATGCGGCGCGGCCCATCGCGCAAATCACCACTCTCCTGGTCGGCGAAGATGAGCGGCGCCAGGGGATCGGCCGGCTGCTGCTCAAGGCGGCGGCGCAGGCCGCGCGCACGGCCGGCTGTGGCGACCTGGAAATCGCCGCCACATCCGACGTCCCATCGCTGCAAGCGTTCTGTCGGGCGACCGGCTTTGCCGAGGTCGGACAGGTCTTTGTCCGGTCACTCCGCAAGCAGGTTCAGATCTGATCCTGC
>JAPLOH010000049.1:0-2101 GCA_026400845.1 Alphaproteobacteria bacterium | reverse complement strand
GATCCTGCGTCGACCGCACCGGGCCTAACCTGGGCCTCGGACTTGTCCCTGAGTTAGGAGGCCCATTCGCCCGCACGCATGACCGGATGCGCAACACCCTGCGCGTCGATCCCATCGACATCAACCTCCGCGGAGCCGATCATCCAATCGACGTGGATCAGACTGCTGTTGCCGCCCCGGCGCGTGAATTCGTCCTGACTCAGCGTATCCCCATCCACGAAGCATTTCCTGTAGGCCTGCCCAAGGGCGATGTGGCTGGCCGCGTTCTCGTCGAACAGCGTGTTCAGGAAGAGGAGCCCGCTTGCGGCGATCGGTGAGGAGGCGGGCACGAGGGCGACTTCGCCGAGACGGCGCGCGCCATCGTCCGATTCGATCATCCGTTGCAGGACCTCCTGGCCGCTGCTCGCCGACGCCTCGACGATCGCGCCATTCTCGAAGCGGACGCGAATGTCGCGGATCACCGTGCCCTGGAAGGCCAGCGGCTTGGTGGCCGTCACGTGGCCCTGGGTGCGGGCGGCATGCGGCGTGGTGAAAACCTCCTCGGTCGGAATATTGGGATTGCCGGTCACGCCGTTCAGGGCTTGGGATTGGCCGCCCATCCACGCGTGCTCATCGGCCAGCCCCACAGTCAAGTCCGTGCCAGGCCCAAGGAAGCGCAGCGCGGCGAAGCGCCGGTCGTTCAACATTTGCCGTCGCGCCATCAAGGCCGCGTTGTGGGTGGCCCATGCGGCGACCGGATCGTCCGTATCCACCCGCGCGGCGGCGAAGATGGCGTCCCATAGCCGATCGACGGCCTCCGCTTCGGGAAGGTCCGGGAACATGGCGCGCGCCCAGGCCGGGGAGGCGTAGGGCACCAAACTCCAATTGATCGCCGAGGAGGTGATGAGTTCGAGCGCTGGCCGATACGCCTGCGCGCGTGCCCGGTTGGCTCGGGCAATTTTGCCGACATCCTGCGCGGCCAGCATGTTCGGGTCATCCCCGACAATAGCCAGCCGCGCCGCGCCGCCGCGGAACGCCGCCGCCATGCCGTCGTAGAGCCATCCGGGCGCGTGATCGAAGGTCTCCGGACGCGCGTGCTTGAAGCGCGACAGGGTCAACTGATCGTCGGCGAGCAAAGTCGTCACGACGGTTGCGCCGGCACGATAGGCCGCGTCCGTGATGAGCCTGGCCAGGGGCAGGGTGTCGATCGAAGCTGTCATCACCAGCTCCTGGCCGGCCTGCAGGTTCAGACCAACATGCACCGCGACGTCCGCCAGGCGGGCGAGCCGGAACTGGTGGGCGTCATTGCTCGTTGTGGGCGGAGACGGTTGGTCCATGGAACTTGGCTCTTCGCGCTGGGGTAGTCACCTCAGACTAGCCAGGAGTTCCCAAAGCGGCCACCCCAGTCCTGTTCAACACCGATCAACGGTCGTTGGCCGGTGGTGAACATGGGGCGGAATAGCCGCGCTTAGTCGATATCCGCAGCCTCACCATCGCCAGGCGGTCTGTCGCTGACCCGACCGTCGGGCGAGGCAAACTGGACGGTGAACTTGGTCGGCAGCGGCGGCGTGCCGTCCTTGTCCGTGATCTCCAGGCTGTTCTTCTCGCGCCATCCCGCGCGGGATTTCATCCAGAAGATCGCCGCGGCGACGTTGTTGCCCGATGTCGCCATGTTGAACAGCGATTGCGCGACCTTCACATCGGCCTCGACCATCCCGCGGTCGAACTCCCGGCGGAAGTGCTTGCGCGGCGTCTCGGGCGCCAGCTCTAATACCAAGGCTCCGAGAGTATGACTCCGCGGGGGGATTCCGCGACGCGGTGTTGGTGTGATTCTGTATCCGGCGAACGATGGAGGTTCGCCATGCCGCTTGCACTTCGGGTTGGTTTTGATGCTGCCGGGCTTCGGATGGCGGCGCGACGGAGCAAGAATGCGGCGCAGGCCCGTCGTCTGCTGGCGCTTGCAGCGGTCTATGACGGTGCGACACGCACCGAAGCGGCGCGGATCGGTGGGGTCACGTTGCAGATCGTCCGCGATTGGGTGATGAAGTTCAATGACGCCGGTCCTGATGGTCTGATCGACCGCAAGCCACCCGGCCAGCCTTCGCTGCTGAACGACACGCAT
>JAPLOH010000246.1 GCA_026400845.1 Alphaproteobacteria bacterium | reverse complement strand
CCGGCAGGTCGGACAGCGTTTCCAGTCCGAAGTGCGACAGGAACGTCTCATTGGTGCCGTAGGTCAGCGGACGGCCCGGCGCCTTGCGGCGGCCACGCGGACGAATCCAGCCGGTCTCCAGCAGCACGTCGATGGTGCCCTTGGCGGCGGTGACGCCCCGGATATCCTCGATCTCGGCGCGCGTCACCGGCTGGTGATAGGCGATGATGGCGAGCGTCTCCATGGCCGCGCGGGAGAGCTTCTTCGGCTGTACCGATTCATGCGTCAGCAGCCAGGCCAGATCGTTGGCGGTACGGAACACCCATTTGTTGCCGACGTGCAGCAAATTAACGCCGCGCGGCGCGTATTCAGTCTGCAACTTGCGCAAGGCGGCGCGCACATCGACATCCTGCGGCAGGCGCTTCGCCAGCGCCTTCTCGTCGAGCGGTTCGCCGGCGGCAAACAGCAGCGCCTCGATGAGCCGAAGCTCCTCGGGCCGCGTGTTGATCTCCTGTTCGCCTTCAGTCTGTTCTTCCAGCATCACTACGTTCTTCTCGGCCAAGTTCGCGCTCGACATCTTGGGCTCGTTTGCTCGTTACAATTAATGCGTGGCGCCCGGCGCATGCCCGCCGTCCGCCGGTTCAGTTCCGCCCGCGCCTGCAAAATCGGGGCGCTTGCGCAGATAGATCGGCGCGAACGCCGCGTGCTGATGCAATTCCATGTGACCTTCGCGCACGAGTTCAAGCATCGCGGCAAGGCTGGAGGCCAGCACAGTCGGCACCATCGCGGGTACGACCAGATAGGTAATGAGGTATTCGTCGAGCCGCGCCCAGTCGTCGCTGGCGCCGACGAGGCGCTGCAAGGCTTCGCGCGCTTCGGCGAGCGTCCACACATTGCGCTTGGCAAAGCGCACCCGCGACAGCGCCTGCTTCTGGCGTTCGCGCGCATAGGACGACAGCAGATCGTAGAGCGTCGCCGACCACTCAGGACGCCTGATCTCCTCGATCGGCTCCGGCGCACCGCGGTCGAACATGTCGCGGCCAAGCTGCGGACGCTCGAACAGTTGCCCCGACGCAATGCGGATCGCTTCAAGCCGCCGCAGCCGCAGCGCCAGCGCGGCCGCCATGTCGGCGGCGCTCTGGCCTTCGGGGCCTGGCGCTTCCGGCAGCAGCAGCCGGGATTTCAGGTACGCGAGCCACGCCGCCATGACGAGATAATCGGCGGCGAGTTCGAGGCGCATCTTGCGCGCCTCTTCGATGAACTGAAGGTACTGGTTGGCCAGCGCCAGAATGGAAATCTTGGCGAGATCAACCTTCTGGTCGCGCGCCAGCGTCAGCAGCAGATCGAGCGGCCCTTCAAAGCCCTCGACATCGACGATCAGCGCCGGTTCGTCCTCGGCGCGCTCCTTGGTGTCGGCATTGAACTGGAGGATTTCCGCGCTCATGCGACGGCTCCCGCGGTACCCATCACGCGCGCAAACTCGGCGCGCGCGGCGGCGCCATCGAGCGCCTTCGGTTGCGTCCGCGCGGCCAGCGCAGCCTCGGCGCGGCGCAACGCCTGACCGGAAAGCTCTTGCGTGTTGGCGGCGACTTCCTTCATTTCATCGAGCTTGCCGTTGCAGTGCAGGGCGAGGTCGCAACCGGCTGCCAGTGCAGCCGCCGTGCGCGCGCCGATCGACCCGGACAGGGCCTCCATCGACACATCATCACTCATCAACGCACCACCAAACCCGATGAACCCGCGAATCACCTGGTCGATCATAATCCGCGAGGTGGTCGCAGGAAGCAGCGGATCGAGGGCTGTGAACACAACATGGGCGGTCATGGCGAGCGGCAGATCTGCGAGTGGCCGGAAGGCGGCAAAGTCGGTGGCTTCCAGCGTCGCCCGGTCGGGATCGACCACGGGTAACATCTTG
>JAPLOH010000119.1 GCA_026400845.1 Alphaproteobacteria bacterium | reverse complement strand
CGGCGGCCAATGGCGGCGGCGAAGTCGGTGAAGGCGCCGAGGTCGTCATTGACCAGCATGGGCCGCGTGACACGGATACGCCGCGCGAAGGTCTGGAGCAGGACGATCTCCTGGCTCTCGGACATGGTGCCGGCCTGGATCTCGCCGTTCTCGGAGAGCGCGACCAGGTTCGGGAAATCGCCAACGCGGAGGTGGCGATGCGGCTTGAAGTCGCGGAAGTCACGGCGAAGGAAGATCTGCCGATAGGTCGGGTTGGCCGGCTGGTAGGCCGCGAGCAGCATCTTGTTGGCGGCGGCCGAGAGCAGCAGCGGGAAGTCCGAGGTGGTGTGGAAGGCACGTTCGGCGAGCTTGGCGGTGTCGCGCGGGATGTTGCGCTCGCCACGGGCACGCATGAGTTCGGCCACCATCTCGGAGGGACGCCATCCCAGGAACTCGGCGTGACGGGTGCTGCCCGCCGGTGCCTGGTAGCCTGGCATTGTGCGGACGGCGAGCGCCTCGGCCATTGCCTCACGGATCACTGCCGGATCGTCGTTCGATGCCGCGGGGGAGGCCGGACTGGCCGGGATCGCTGGCGGCTTGGCGCCCTGGAGCATGGCGTCCCACAGCGCGCTGCGGAAGGCATCGGGGGTCCAGCCCTCAGTCAACGCGCGCTGGTGCAGGGCGTCACCGACCGGGGCGGAGATCAGGCCGCGGCTGGCGGTGAGCACGGTGTTGAGGGCGGCATTGCGCTCGCGGTCGGCGCGCAGGGCCTCGGCCACGGCGTCGGCGATCGACGGCGCGCCACGGTTGGCGTCAGTCGGGGCTGCGGTAGTCGTCTCGGTGGTGGGATCGGGCATCGGGGTCTCCTGGGATGCGGGGGCAGGCGTGGGGGAAGGGATGGCCGGCTCGATCGCAGCGGCGCCGGTCGGTAGCCGGTCGCCATCGCCGCGCACGGCGGCGGCAGGATCGACGGGGATGGGGACGACAGAGATTTCGTAGGGTTCCCAATCCACCGCACGATGGACGGTGCCGACGACGGGGTCTTGGATCGGCATGTAGCGATGCACCCGGTAGCCGACGCTGACCGAACGCAGGGTGCCATCGGCAACCCGCTGCCACAGCGGCTCGACGTCGGTGGCCGAGGAGAACTGCAACGTGGCGATGCCGCGTCCGGCCTCGATGCGGGCGTCGAGCACCCGACCAACGACGTCGCGGGCATCGTTGCTGCGGTGGGTGTTGAGCACCGGCGCGCCGCCACCGCGCAGCCCGTCCATGCGGACGGCCGACGGCGACATGTCGAGTTCCTCGGTGATCAGGCCGAGGGGTGGGACGAAGTTGCGCGCCCGCGCCCCGGTCGACCACACCACCTCGACGGTGCGGGCGGCGCGATTGACGGTGGCGGGGGCCGCGAGGGCGCGGGCGGCGATGATCGGCTGCCCACCAATGGGAAGTCCATCGGCGTGCATTGTGGCCGGCACGGGGATGTCCCCGCCCGGTTGGGCTGTCTCGGTCATGTGGGGTCTCCGATCGGTAGGGGCGCTACGGCGCCTGATAGCCCTGGGCGTTCACCACCACGGCGGAACTGGCGGCGACCGCCTGGACGTTGAGCGCGGTGTTGGTGGTCGCCCGCAGGGGCGTCGGGAAGTCGAAGGTGACAGGCGCCGCCATGGAGGCGGGCAGGCTGACGCGCCAGATCACAGTGGCACCGTCCTTGATCTGCATCTCGGTCGCGGCGGTGCCGAGGTTCTGCAGTTGCAACCCGGTGAGGTATTGCCGGTTGCTTGCCACCGCCGCACGAATGGCCGTGTCGGCGCCGGTGCTGATGCCGGCGAGGGCG
>JAPLOH010000211.1 GCA_026400845.1 Alphaproteobacteria bacterium | reverse complement strand
TATCGGCCGCCATTTTCCGCCCAGCGAGGCCCAGTGGAAGGACGCGGATTCCGCTCGCTTCCTGCGCCACGCAGCCGGGAGGGTGGCGGCGCGCGGCGGGCGGATCGCCAATGTCGACGTGACGCTGATTTGCGAACGGCCGAAAATCACCCCGCACGCGCCGGCGATGATCGCCCGCCTCGCCGATCTGCTGGGCTGCGACGCCGGCCGCGTTTCGGTGAAGGCCACCACCACCGAGCGGCTCGGCTTCACCGGGCGCATGGAGGGCATCGCCTGCCAGGCTGTCGCCACGGTGTTGCTGCCCGAAGCGCCGGGTTGATTAGAGCGCCACGCAAGCCCAAGGAAGACCCGATATGGCCATCACCGCCCCGCCCGACGAAACCGCCTGGCTGCTGCACCACATCATCGGCTTCGACGCCATGGACGAGGCTGATACCGCCGCCATTCTCGGCGAGGCCGCGCGCATGGCCGAGGGCGTGCTCGGGCCGCTCGATCGGGTGGGCGACAAGGTCGGCGCCAAATGGGCCGACGGCGTCGTCACCCCGCCGCCCGGCTTCGCCGAGGCCTTCCGCGCCTATGCCGAGGCCGGCTGGATCGGCATCGCCGCCAGCGAGGCGCATGGCGGGCAAGGGCTCTCCCACCTGATCGCGCTCGCCGCCTTCGAGCCGGTGAGCAGCGCCAACATGGGCTTCGGCCTTTGCCCCATGCTGACCCAGGACGCCATCGCGCTGCTGGAGGTGCACGGCACCGAGGACCAGAAGGCGCGGCTGATGGCGCCGATGATCCGCGGTGACTGGACCGGCACGATGTGCCTCACCGAGCCGCAATCGGGCTCCGATCTCTCGGGCGTGCGCACCCGCGCCGAACCGGAGGGGAGTGGCTATCGCATCACCGGCACCAAGATCTTCATCACCTGGGGCGAACACGGGATGACCGACAACATCCTGCACATGGTGCTCGCTCGCCTGCCTGACGCGCCCGCGGGCAGCGCCGGCATCTCGTTGTTCGCGGTGCCGCGCGTGCTGCCCGATGGCGGCCGCAACGCGCTCTCTTGCGCCTCGATCGAGCACAAGCTCGGTATCCACGCCAGCCCGACCTGCGTGATGCAGTTCGAGGGCGCGCTGGGCGAAATGGTGGGCAAGCCGCATCGCGGGCTGCCCGCGATGTTCGCCATGATGAACGCCGCTCGCCTTGGTGTGGCCATGCAGGGGGTCGCCTCGGCCGAGCGGGCCTTCCGCCGTGCAGCCGATTTCGCCACCATCCGCGAGCAGGGCGGCGGGCCGATCGCGATCCACCCGGATGTCCGGCGCATGTTGTGGACGATGCGGGCGCTGGCCCTCGGCGGCCGCCTGCTGACGCTGCATGCCGCACTCGAACCCGAGAGCCCGCGCGGCCAGTTGCTGATCCCCGTCGCCAAGGCCTGGGCCACCGATGCCGGCGTCGAGGCCGCGTCGATCGGCGTGCAGGTGCATGGCGGCATGGGCTTCGTCGAGGAGACCGGGGCGGCGCAGCATTTGCGCGACGCCCGCATCCTGCCGATCTACGAGGGCACCAACGGCATCCAGGCACTCACCTTGCTGCGCCGCGGCCTGCTGCGGGACCAGGGGGCGGCGGTGAACGAGTTGCTGGCCGAGATCGCGGCCGCCGATTTCGCCTCGCCCGACCTGCTGCACGCCGCCACCAAGGCGGGCGAGGCCAGCGATTGGATGCGCCAGGCCGAGCCGCGCGCCGCCGAGGCCGGGGCGAGCGCCTATCTCCAGGTGCTCGGCACCGTCACCGCCGGATGGCTCTGCGCCAAGGTCGCCGCCCGGGCTGACGCGCCGCCCGCTGCCCGCGCCGCGGCCGAGGTGTTCCTCGACCAGATCCTGCCGCGCGTGTATGCCAGCGCCGCAACGCTGAGGTCGCCGGCCTCAGCCATCGTCGACGACCGCCTCATCGCCTGAACCGGAGCCACGCCCATGCGCCGCCTCGCCCCCGCCGCCCTGTTCGCCGCCCTGCTGCTGGCGGGCTGCCAGACGGTGCAGGACAACACCGGCGCCTGCCAGCGCCCGCCGTCCTCCCCCGAAGAAGCCATCCCCAAGGCGCCGCTCGCCGAATTCGTGCAGATCTACCAGCCCGGCCATTGGGATTGGGACGGGCGCACCTACACCTGGGTCGTCGGCCGCTGGATCAAGCGCACCAACCAAAGCGACCAATGGCTCGGCGGCTACTGGGACCGCCCCGTCGCCCCCGGCCCCTGCGTCTGGGTGCCGGCGCATTGGGTGTGAGCGCCCGCGTCACCGCCGTGCATCGCGACGGCGCGCACCATTTCAGCAAGCGCCCGGCGATGTTCATCCGCCTCCTCGCCGGGCTCGGCGTGGAGGGTGACGCGCATGCGGGGGTGACGGTGAAGCACCGCTCGCGCGTGGCGCGGGACCCCACCCAGCCCAATCTGCGCCAAGTCCATCTGATCCACGGCGAACTGCTCGCCGAGCTTGATGCCGCCGGGTTCGACGTGGCGCCCGGCGCGATGGGCGAGAACATCACCACCGAAGGTATTGATCTGCTTGCTCTTCCCGAACGGACGGTGCTGACGCTCGGTCACTCCGCGCGGATCGAGATCACCGGGCTGCGCAATCCCTGCGCGCAGATCGAGCGCTACCGGCCCGGCCTGCTGCAGGCGGTGCTGGGGCGGGACGCAGCGGGGGAGATCGTGCGCAAGTCCGGTGTGATGGCGATCGTGCTGGCGGGCGGCGAGGTGCATCCGGGCGATTCCATCGCCATCCATCTGCCGGCGGGACCGCACCGGGCGTTGCAAGTGGTCTGATCACATTCCAATCGAAAGGGCAGGGAACATGGGGCAGCTAGACGGCAAGATCGCGATCATCACCGGCGCCACCAGCGGCATCGGCGAACGCACGGCGGAGGTTTTCATCGCGGAGGGCGCCACGGTGGTGCTGGCCGGCCGCCGCGCCGAGCTTGGTCAATCCATCGCCGCCCGGCTCGGCCAAAACGCCAGCTTCGTGCAGGCCGACGTCGCGCTTGAAGCCGATGTGCAGGCGCTGATCGCCGGCACGGCTGCCCGCTTCGGGCGCATCGACGTGCTGTTCAACAACGCCGGCCACGGCCTGCCGCCCTTCCGCATCGCCGAGACCGACATGGCGGAATGGGACAAGATGATGACCGTGCATGTCCGCGCCATCGTGCTGGGCATGAAGCACGTCGCGCCTATCATGCAAGCGCAGCGTTCGGGCAGCATCATCACGACAGCCTCGGTCGCCGGCTACCGCGCCGGCGGCTCCTCGCACGCCTATTCCACCGCCAAGGCCGCCGTGCTGCACCTCACCCGCAGCGTCGCCGCCGAATTGGGCGAGGACGGGGTGCGGGTGAACTCGATTTCGCCGGGCGCCATCGTCACCGGGATTTTCGGCAAGGGCATCGGGCTCGATCCCGGCGTCGCCGACCGTGAGACCGCGGCGCTCGCGGCGCGCTTCGCCAAGGCGCAGCCGATCCCGCGGGCGGGCATGCCGGATGACATAGCTCGCGCCGCGGTGTTCCTCGCATCCGACGCCGCGAGCTTCGTCACCGGGCATGACATCGTGGTCGATGGCGGGCTGATCGCCGGTACCCGCTTCTCCCAGGGCGCCGCCGGGCGGGCGGAAATGACGGCCGCCATCGCCCGCGCCGCCAAGGGCGAATAGGCGACTCAGAAACCGGGGCGGGGCGACAACTCCATCACCATCTGGTCGAGCCCGCCATCCACCAGAATCTCCGCGCCCGTCACGTAGGCGGCGCGGGGGCTGGCGAGATAGACCACGGCATCGGCGATATCCTGCGGCCCGGCGATGCGCCGCAGCGGCACCATCGCCTCGCGGCGCTCCTTCACCCCTGGCGCCTGATAGAAGGACTCCGACATCGGGGTGCGCACGAAGCCGGGGCTGACGATGTTGGAGCGGATGCCGTCCGGCCCCCATTCCAGCGCGATCTGCCGGGACAGCATCGCCACCCCGGCCTTGGACGCCGAATACGCCCCGCTGCGCGGCTGCGGGTTGCTGGCAGCGATGGAGGCGATATGCACCAGCGCCCCACCGCCAGCCGCCAGCAGCGCCGGGCGGAAGGCCTGGGCGACCAGAAGATAGCCAGTGAGGTTGACCGAGAGCAGCTCATTCCACCCGGCCAGCCCGATCTCGGCC
Organism: Alphaproteobacteria bacterium; assembly: GCA_026400845.1. Lineage (GTDB taxonomy): Bacteria > Pseudomonadota > Alphaproteobacteria > Acetobacterales > Acetobacteraceae > CAIYPH01. The sequence continues at coordinate 2,207 of JAPLOH010000211.1, read as the reverse complement.
AGGCTGCTGGCACGCAGGATGCCGGCGTTGTTGACCACGATATCGATCGCGGGAAACACCGCTGTCACCGCCTTCGCCGCAGCGGCGACGCTCGAGGGGGCGGCAATATCGCAGCCGGCGGCGATTGCGCGAAAGCCGGCCGCGGTGAGGTCGGCCGCAAGATTGGCGCAGCCCTCGCCGTCCCGATCGAGCAGCGCCACATCGACGCCGGCCTCGACCAGCGAGCGCGCAATGGCGCGACCGATGCCGCCCGCAGCGCCTGTCACGACCGCGCGCTTGCCGCCGAGGTTGAGCCAGTCTTGGGTCATTTCGTAAGTCCTTTCCGGAATTCGCGCCCCACACCACGTCATACAGCGCCATGATCTCGGCCTTGTCCGGCACGCGCGGATTATTCCCCGGGCTGCCGGAGGCCAGCGCCTGCTCGGCCATCAGTTCTTTCTTGGCCTGCCACACCGCGGGATCGATGCCGAAGCCGCGTGGCGTCGGCACGCTCAGCGCCGCGTTCCAGGCCGCGAGCCCGTCGGCGAGCTTGTCGGCGGCCCGCTCGTCGCTGTCGGACGCGGTGGCGAAGCCGCTGCGCCGCGCCGCCTCGGCGTAGCGGCCAATGGCGGCCGGGATCGAGAAGCGCGTCACCGCCGGGAGCAGCATGGCGTTGGACAGCCCGTGGGGTACGTGAAAATGCGCGCCGATCGGGCGGGACATGCCGTGCACCAACGCGACCGAGGCGTTGGAGAAGGAAATACCGGCCTGCATGGCGCCGAGCATCATCGCCTCGCGCGCTTTGGCGTTCTGCGGCTCGTGATAGGCGGTGAGCAGGTTGGGCGCGATCAGCTCCATCGCGGCCAGAGCCAGCGCGTCGCTGAACGGCGTCGCGCGTTTGGACACCCAGGCCTCCAGCGCATGGCTATAGGCGTCGATGCCGGTATCGGCGGTGGTGCGCTTGGGCACCGAGAAGGTCAGCTCGTAGTCGACGATGCCGGCCAGCGGCAGGGCGCCGAGCCCGGCGATCAGCATCTTCTCGTCGCGCGCGGCGTCCGTGATCACGGTGAAACGGGTCGCCTCGCTCCCGGTTCCCGCCGTGGTGGGCACCGCGATGACCGGCAGCGCCCCGCGATCGGCGGCGAAGGGAGCCTTATAGGCGGACATCGGGGCGTCGCCCATCGCCAGGATCGCCATAGCCTTGGCGGTATCGATCGGCGAGCCGCCGCCGAAGCCGATCAGGCAGTCATAGTCGCCGGCGCGCATATGCTGCACGCCTGCCACCACCACGGTATCGGTCGGTTCGGGAATGGTGTCGCTGAACACGCCGACGGTGATGCCGGCCTTCTCCAGCGGATCGATCACCCGGCGCACCAGCCCGGTCGCGACCATCACCGGGTCGGTCACGACCAGGGGCCGCGACAAGCCGAACTTGGCCAGGATTTCGCCGATGCGGCCGGCAGTGCCGCCGCCGACGAGCATGAAGCGGGGTGCGACGATATTGAATTCCATGGCTTCCTCCTGATCCGCGGCGCCGGACTTGTCGAACCGCCGGCCCATCAGGTCAAGCCGCCGCTTGCAAAACAGGGCGGGGCGGGTTCAATCTGATCGCAACCATCGGGAGATACGTGTCCATGAATGCGCCGGCTCGCCTCGACCACGAGACCATCGCCGCCACATTGCCGCTCGACAAGTTCGATGTCGGCAATCCCCAACTGTTCCAGGATGACGTGTGGGAGCCGTATTTCCGCCGGCTGCGGATGGAAGCCCCGGTGCACTACACCGCCGACAGCCGGTTCGGGCCGTACTGGTCGGTGACCAAATACAAGGACATCATGGCCGTCGAGGTCAACCACAAGGTGTTCTCGTCGGACGCCATGCTGGGCGGCATTACCATCCGCGACGCACCGGCCGAATTCCGCCGCCCCTCGTTCATCTCGATGGACCCGCCGCGCCATGACGAACAGCGCAAGGTGGTGCAGCCGATCGTGGCGCCGGGCAACCTCGCCAACATGGAAGCCACCATTCGCTCGCGCTGCGCCAAGGTGCTCGATGGGCTGCCGCGCAACGAGACCTTCGACTGGGTGGAGCGCGTCTCCATCGAGCTCACCACCATGATGCTCGCCACCTTGTTCGATTTCCCCTTCGAGGACCGCAACCTGTTGACCTGGTGGTCCGACGTCGCGACGGCGGATATCAAGGGCGGTGGGCCGATCGACAGCGACGAG
>JAPLOH010000128.1 GCA_026400845.1 Alphaproteobacteria bacterium | reverse complement strand
GCCGCCCAAGACCCCGGCCATCATCACCCTCGGCCTCGAACGCGGCTTCGTGGCCGGCGATGTCGCCGTCATCGGTGAGCAGGACCTGCTCGGCGAGCGAATCAGCCGCCCGCCCCGCCGCCGCAAGCGCGCCGACCAGTTCATCGCCGAAGCCACCGAAATCGCCGAGGGCGACCTCGTGGTGCACCAGGACCACGGCATCGGCCGCTATGATGGGCTCATCACGCTCCACGTGACCGGCGCCGCGCATGACTGCCTGCGCCTGATCTATGACGGCGGCGACAAGCTTTTCCTGCCCGTCGAAAACATCGAGATGCTGTCCCGCTTCGGCGCCGAGACCGGCGGCGTCGGGCTCGACAAGCTGGGCGGCGTCTCCTGGCAGGCCCGCAAATCCAAGATGAAGTCGCGCATCCGCGACATGGCCGGCGAGCTGATCCGCGTCGCCGCCGCGCGCATGCTGCGCGAGGCCGAGGTGATGGCCCCGCCCGAAGGCCCGTGGGACGAGTTCTGCGCCCGCTTCCCGCACGCCGAAACCGAGGACCAGTCGCGCGCCATCGCCGACGTGCTGGAGGACCTCGCCTCCGGCCGCCCGATGGACCGCCTGATCTGCGGCGATGTCGGTTTCGGCAAAACCGAGGTGGCGCTCCGGGCCGCCTTCATCGCCGCCATGGCGGGCGGCCAGGTCGCCGTCGTGGTGCCCACCACGCTGCTCGCCCGCCAGCACACCCGCACCTTCGCCGCCCGCTTCGCTGGGCTGCCCATCAAGATCGCCCAGCTTTCCCGCATGGTCACCGCCAAGGAGGCGGCCGAGGTCCGCGCCGGCCTTGCCAACGGCGATATCAACATCGTCATCGGCACCCATGCCCTCCTCGCCAAAAGCGTCACCTTCTCCCATCTCGGCCTGCTGATCATCGACGAGGAGCAGCATTTCGGCGTCGCCCACAAGGAGAAGCTGAAGGCGCTGAAGGCGGACATGCACGTCCTAACCCTCACCGCCACCCCCATCCCGCGCACCCTGCAACTCTCGCTCTCCGGCGTGCGCGAGATGAGCCTCATCGCCACCCCCCCGGTCGATCGCCTCGCCGTGCGCACCTTCATCATGCCGTTCGACGGCGTGGTGATCCGCGAGGCGCTGCAACGCGAACGCTTCCGCGGCGGCCAGGTGTTCTGCGTCGTCCCCCGCGTCGAGGATTTGCCGCGCATGGCCGCAAGGCTGGCCGAAATCATCCCCGAGGCGCGCATGGCCACCGCCCATGGCAGGCTCACGCCGACCGAGCTTGAGCGGGTGATGACGGAGTTCTCCGACGGCAAGTACGACATCCTGCTGTCGACCAACATCGTCGAATCGGGCCTCGACATGCCCGCCGTGAACACGCTGGTGATCTACCGCGCCGATATGTTCGGCCTCGGCCAGCTCTACCAGCTCCGCGGCCGCGTCGGGCGCGGCAAGCAACGCGGCTACGCCTACCTCACCTGGCCGCCCAACCACCGCCTCTCCCTCGCCGCCGAAAAGCGCCTTGACGTGATGCAGACGCTCGACCATCTCGGCGCCGGTTTCACCCTCGCCAGCCACGACCTCGATATCCGCGGCGCCGGCAACCTGCTCGGCGACGAGCAGTCCGGCCACATCCGCGAAGTCGGCATCGAGCTCTACCAGCAGATGCTGGAAGACGCGGTGGCGGACCTGCGGGCCGAGACGGGCCGCCAGCGCCCGGCTGATCGCGACTGGTCGCCGAGTATCGGCCTCGGCCTGCCCGTGCTCATCCCCGAAACCTACGTGCGGGACCTCCCCGTCCGCCTCGGCCTCTACCGCCGCATCGGTGCACTGGCGTCGGACGCCGAGCACGAAGCCATCGCCGCCGAACTGGTGGACCGTTTCGGCGCCCTGCCCGACGAGGTGGAAAACCTCCTCCACGTCGTCGCCCTCGAGCGCGCCTGCCGCGAGGCGGGCGTGGAGAAGCTCGACGCCGGCCCCAAAGGCATGGTGCTGAGCTTCCGCGGCAACGCCTTCCGCAACCCCGCCGGTCTGATCTCCTGGCTCTCCCGCATCGGCGGCGCCATCAAGCTGTTCCATACCCCCTCCCAGGGCGGCGGCCCGGCCGGGGCGGCGCTGCTCGGCGGGCAGATCGAGGCGCTGGC
>JAPLOH010000270.1 GCA_026400845.1 Alphaproteobacteria bacterium | reverse complement strand
GCACCGGCCAGCTTCGGGGCTTCGCTGCCCGACGCACCGGCAAGCTTGGGGGCTTCGCTACCCGACGCACCAGCCAGCTTCGGAGCTTCGCTGCCCGACGCACCGGCCAGCTTCGGGGCTTCACTGCCCGACGCACCGGCCAGCTTCGGGGCTTCACTGCCCGACGCGCCGGCGAGCTTCGGGGCTTCGCTGCCCGACGCGCCGGCCAGGGTCGGGGCCTTGTTGCAGGCCGGGTTCATCGCCGGGGTCGTCTGGGCGAACGCGGCGGTCGAGAGTGCGAGAACCAGGGCGGTACCGGCGAGAAGTTCCTTGATACGCATGGCTACTATCCTTTTTATGCGGCGCGGTTTGATTGGCGCGGGTTGTGGTCGGTCGATCCTTTGCGTCCCTTGTCAGGTCCGGCGGCTTGGGTGCCGGGCGCTGCAAGTGCTGCACATCGGGAAGACATGCGGCCTCGTCTTCCGTTACGGGCAAAAACGTCATTGGATGCGCGGGGCCGAGAAATTTCTCGGCAGCCAGGGCAAGGGACCGTCTCCGACCCACATGTCGAAAGCGCCGCGCGCAAATGAACCCCGCCAAACGGCGAGCAGAAATACGGCGCGGCCATCACCATGACCGCGCCGCGGGTAGGCCCGACCGGGTATCAGCCGCGCGACATGTAGCCGCCATCGCAGGGAATATCGGCGCCGGTGACGAAATTGGAGGCCGGTGCCGCGAGGAACACCGCAATCCCCGCGAGATCCGCCGGCACGCCCCAGCGGCCGGCCGGGGTGCGAGCCAGCACCATCTCATTGAGGCCGGGCACCTGGGAGCGCGCCGCCTCGGTGAGTTCGGTGTCGATCCAGCCGGGCATCACGCAGTTGCACTGGATGCCGTCCTTGGCCCAGGCCGCCGCGGTCGCCTTGGTGAATTGCGAAATCGCGCCCTTGCTCGCCGCGTAGGGCGCGGCGTGCGGGGCGCCGAACCAGGTCATCACCGAGCCGATATTGATCACCTTGCCGCCGCCGGCCGCCACCATGTGCGGATAGGCCGCCTGGCTCATCAGGAAGGCGCTGGTCATGTTGGTGTTCATCACCTTGTGCCACTCCGCCTCCTCGTACTGATGGGGGAACTTGCGGATGGCGATGCCGGCGTTGTTGACCAGGATATCGAGCCGCCCGCAGCGCGCCACCGTCTCGGCGACCAGGTTCGCGCAATCGGCCTTCTTGGTCACGTCGGCGGCGATGAAAATCGCGCCGTGGCCAAGCTCGGCGGCAGCCTTGTCGCCTTTGGCCTGATTGCGGCCGGAGAGCACCACCTTGGCGCCGGCCGCCGCCAGCCCGCCGGCCATGCCGAGGCCGATGCCGCCATTGCCGCCGGTGACGATGGCGACCTTGCCGGTCAGATCGAAAGGATTCATGTGGGGACGCCCCTCTGTTTGCGAGGTGCGATGGGTATCACCGGGGTCGCTCCCGGTCAAAATCCAGCCATTACAGCAGCAGCTTGCCGCCGACCATCAGCAAGGTGATCGCCAGCGTCGGACGCAAAATATAATCTGGCAGGCGCACCGAGAGCAGCGTGCCGATGATGATGCCCGGCACCGAGCCGACCAGGAGCGACAGCAACAGTGTCCAGTCGACCGAGCCGACAAACCAATGGCCGATGCCGGCAATCAGGGTCAGCGGTACGGCATGCGCGATGTCCGAGCCGATGAGCTGCGGCAGCGGCGTGCGGCGGT
>JAPLOH010000198.1 GCA_026400845.1 Alphaproteobacteria bacterium | reverse complement strand
TTGACCTTGTTTTCCAGCATCCAGTCGCGCGCGAAGCGGCCGGACTGGATGTCGGCCAGCACGCGGCGCATCTCCTTTTTGGTCTCGTCGGTGATGATGCGCGGGCCGGTGACATACTCGCCGTATTCGGCGGTGTTGGAGATCGAGTAGTTCATGTTGGCGATGCCGCCCTCATAGATGAGGTCGACGATCAGCTTCACTTCGTGGAGGCACTCGAAATAGGCCATCTCCGGGGCGTAGCCGGCCTCGACGAGGGTCTCGTAGCCACCGCGGATCAGTTCCACGAGGCCACCGCAGAGGACGACCTGCTCGCCGAACAGGTCGGTCTCGCATTCTTCCTTGAAGGTGGTCTCGATGATGCCGGCGCGGCCGCCGCCGATGGCGGACGCGTAGGAAAGGCCGACTTCCTGGGCGTTGCCCGAGGGGTTCTGGGCGATGGCGATGAGGCAGGGCACGCCGCCGCCGCGCTGGTATTCGCTGCGTACGGTATGGCCGGGGCCTTTCGGCGCGATCATCAGCACGTCGATATCGGTGCGCGGCTCGATGAGGTTGAAATGGATGTTGAGCCCGTGCGCGAAGGCCATCGCGGTGCCCGGGCGCATGTTCGGCCCGAGATCGTCACGATAGAGGTCGCCCTGGCCCTCATCGGGGGTCAGCACCATCACGAAATCGGCCCATTTGGCGGCCTCGGCCGACGTCATGACCTTGAGGCCGGCAGCTTCGGCCTTGGCGATCGCCGCGGAGCCCTTGCGCAGACCGACCGCGAGCTGGGTGCAGCCGCTGTCTTTGAGGTTGTTGGCATGGGCGTGGCCCTGGCTGCCATAGCCGATGATCGCGACCTTCTTGGACTTGATCAGGTTCACGTCGGCGTCGCGATCGTAATACACGCGCATGAGTACTCTCCTTGTTCTTCTCGGTGTTCGGATGAGGGGTGTTCTAGATGATCCGGGTGCCGCGCGCGATGGCCGCCACCCCGGTGCGGGACACTTCGGCGAGGCCGAGCGGGCGCATCAGCTCCAGGAAGGCGTCGAGCTTTTCGGTATTCCCGGTCATTTCAAAAATGAAGCTCTCGGTGGTGGCGTCGACCACGCGGGCGCGGAACGCCTCGGCGAGGCGCAGCGCCTCGACGCGCTTTTCGCCCGCGCCGATGATTTTGATCAGCGCCATTTCCCGCGCGATATGCGGCCCCTCGTTGGAGAGATCGGCGACCCGGTGCACCGGCACGAGGCGACTGAGCTGCGCCTTGATCTGCTCGATGATCATATCGGTACCGGACGTCACGATATTGATCCGCGAGCGGTTGCGGCCGTCCTCGACCGGGGCGACGGTGAGGCTGTCGATGTTGTAGCCGCGGCCGGAAAACAGGCCGACGACGCGGGCGAGGATGCCGGGCTCGTTTTCCACCAGCACGGAAATCGTGGCCGTGCGCAAAGTCGTGTCAATCGCCATGGGGATGCTTCAATTCTTCCAGATGAGGCGGCGCGTCAGTAGGACCGATGCCTCAGACCAGCGCCATGCCCGCGTCGGTGATGCCCGGTGCGCGGGACTCGTGGCCGGCGCCCAGGATCATTTCGTTGTGCGCCGCGCCCGAGGGGATCATCGGGAAGCAGTTTTCCTTCTGATCGACGCAGATATCAGCGATCACCGGGCGATCGGAGGCGATCATCTCACGGATTACGTCGTCGAGCTGATCGACCGAAGTGGCGCGCAGGCCGACGCCGTGAAAGCTGTCGGCGAGTTTCACGAAGTCCGGCAGTGCTGCAGTGTAGCTCTCCGAGTAGCGCGACCCGTGCAGCAGTTCCTGCCACTGGCGCACCATGCCCATGTACTGATTGTTGAGGATGAACACCTTCACCGGTAGGCGATACTGCGCGAGCGTCGACATTTCCTGGATGTTCATCAGGATGCTCGCCTCACCGGCGATATCGATGCACAAGGCGGCGGGGTGGGCCACCTGCACGCCCATCGCGGCGGGCAATCCGTAGCCCATCGTTCCAAGGCCACCCGACGTCATCCAGCGGTTTGGCAGGTCGAAGCGGAAATACTGCGCCGCCCACATCTGGTGCTGGCCGACCTCGGTGGAGATATAGGTCTCGCGGCCGGACTCGCGGGTGAGGTCATAGAGGCGCTGCACCGCGTATTGCGGCTTGATGATCGCGCCCTTGGTCATGTCCTGGTGGAACTTCAGGCAGTCGATGCCGCGCCAGCCCTCGATCGTCTTCCACCAATCGGCCAAAGCCGCGCGATTGACGTCGCCCGGCTCGGCGTCCCAGGCGGCGATCAGGGCGGCGATGGCCTTGCCTGCGTCACCGACGATGGGGATCTCCACCGGCACGTTCTTGTTGATCGATGAGGGGTCGATATCGATGTGGATCTTGCGCGAATTGGGCGAGAAGGCGTTGAGCCGCCCGGTCACCCGGTCATCGAAGCGGGCGCCGATGTTGAGCAGCACGTCGCAGCCGTGCATCGCGAGGTTGGCTTCATAGGTGCCGTGCATGCCGAGCATGCCGAGGAACTGCGGATCATTGGCCGGGTAGGCGCCGAGCCCCATCAGCGTGTTGGTGATGGGGAAGCCGGTCTTGCGGGTGAAGGCGATCAGCGCGGCGGAGGCGGCGGGGCCGGCGTTGATCACGCCGCCGCCGGTATAGATCATCGGGCGCTTGGCGCCCTTCAACGCGGCGACGGCTTTCGCGATCTGTCCGGCATCGGGTTCGGTCTGCGGGCGGTAGCTGCGATGGGCGGTCGTCGCCGCGGCGGTGTAGGGCGCGGGGTTGATCAGGATGTCCTTCGGCAGGTCGATCACCACCGGGCCAGGGCGGCCGGAGCGGGCGACGTAGAACGCCTCATGCACCACGCGGGCGAGGTCTTCCGAGCGCTTCACCAAATAATTGTGCTTGGTCGCCGGTCGGGTGATGCCGGTGGTGTCGGCCTCCTGGAAGGCATCATTGCCGATCAGATGGGTCGGCACCTGGCCGGTCAGGCAGACGATGGGGATGCTGTCCATCAGCGCGTCGACCAGCCCGGTCACCGCGTTGGTCGCGCCCGGGCCGGAGGTGACGAGCACGCAGCCGACGCGCCCGGTGGAACGGGCATAGCCCTCGGCGGCATGCACCGCGGCCTGCTCGTGGCGCACCAGCACGTGGCGGATCGCGTTCTGATTGAAGATCGCGTCATAGATCGGCAGTACCGCGCCGCCGGGATAGCCGAAGATGACCTCGACATTCTGCTCCTTCAGCGCGCGAAGCAGGACTTCGGCGCCGGCCTGGAGAGCGGGTTGCTGGGCGGCATCGGGGGCGGTCTGGGTCTGGCTCATGGACGCTCCCTTACGCCGCAACGCAGCACGGGTCAACCCGCATTCTGAATAAACGCAAACAAATCGGCGCATTCTCTTTCCGAAAATTGCGTCAGACCTGCAATTCGCGCATGGATCGTCTGCGCATGCCCGACCGGCGCCAGACTTCGGTGTCGGAACCAGGTCGCCTGCCGCTTGGTGTACTGCCCCGTCGCGATCTCCGCCCGCCGGCACGCCTCGGCGAGCGTAATCTCGCCGCGCAGATGGTCTGACAACTCGCGCACCCCAAGCGCCCGCATGGCCGGCAGCGCCGGGTCGAGCCCGAGGGCCAGGAGGGCGCGCACCTCATCGAGCGCCCCCGCTTCCACCATCGCCGCGAAGCGCCCGGCGATCGCCGCCCGCAGGGCCTCGCGGGGCGGGTCGAGCAGGAGCGCGGTGAAGCTCCACGGCGCCTTCCGCGCGCCCTCGCGCTGCCAGGCCGCGAGCCCTCGCCCGGTGCCGCGCCACACTTCCCATGCGCGCGCCACCCGCTGACTGTCGGACGGGCGCAGCCGGGCGGCGGTCGCCTGGTCCACCTTGGCGAGCGCATCATGCAGCCCCTTCGGCCCGTGCTCGGCGAGCAGCCAGCGCGCCTCGGCCCGCGCCGCCTCGGGGATTGCCGGGATATCGGCGATACCGTCGGTGAGGGAGGCGAAATACATCCCCGTGCCCCCGCACAGGATTGGCAGCAGCCCGGCCGCCCGCGCGTTCTCCACCGCCGCCAGGGCCGCGTCGCGCCACCACGCCACGCTGCCCGCCTCCGCGGCCGGGCGCACCCCGTAGAGCGCATGCGGCGCCATGGCCTCCTCGGCCACGCTTGGCCGGGCGGTGACGATACGCAACTCGCGATAGACCTGCATGGAATCGGCGTTGATCACCACGCCGCCCAGCGCCTGCGCCAGCCCAAGCGCCAGCGCCGACTTGCCGCTGCAGGTCGGCCCGGCGATGATCAAGGCGCGCGGAAGCTCATCCATCTCTTGCGGCTATCTCTTGCAGCGGGGCTGCGGCCGTCCCATACGGCGCGCATGAGCCACATCCTTACGCTGATCGCCGACCGCACCCAAACCACTCTCAGCGACGCGGTGATCGAACGCATCCGTCAGGCGGTCGATGGCGGGCCGCCCCGCGTGCTCTCGCCGCGCGAAGCCGCCGACATCCCCTGCCGCAACGTGCCGCTCGCCAGCGTGCTCGATGTCGCGCTCGAAGGGGCGGCGATCGACACCATCACCACCAAGCCGCGCAACCGCCGCAAGGCGCTGCTGATCGCCGACATGGACAGCACCATCGTCACCTCCGAGACGCTCGACGAGATCGCCGCCTACGCCGGCCTCAAGAATGAGATCGCCGCCATCACGCGGCAAAGCATGAACGGCGAGATCGACTTCTCCGAGGCGCTGCGCCAGCGCGTCGCCATGCTCAAGGGCCTGCCGCTCGATGCGCTGGAAAAAACCTGGGCCGCGACCAAGCTGACGCCCGGCGCCCGCGAACTGGTCGCCACCATGAAGGCCCACAACGCCACCACCGCCTTGGTCTCGGGCGGCTTCACCTTCTTCACCGGCCGCGTCGCCGAACTGGTCGGCTTCGACATCCACCGCTCCAACGAACTCCTCCACGACGGCGCGGTGCTGACCGGCGAGGTGGGCGAACCCATCCTCGACCGGGACGCCAAGCTCGCCACGTTGATTGAACTCGCCGAAGCCCGCGGCATCCAGCTCAGCGCCACGCTGGCGGTGGGCGATGGCGCGAATGATCTGGCCATGCTGCGCGAGGCCGGGCTCGGCGTCGCCTACCACGCCAAGCCCATCGTCGCCGCCGAGGCGCGGGCGCAGGTGCGCTACGGCAATCTGCGCGCGCTGTTGTTCGCGCAGGGGTATCGGCTGGATCAGATCGTCGGCGTCTGACCGCTCACGGCACCCATTCCACCGGAACGGTATCCGCCTTCACATAGAGCGGATGCCAGGGCGACCCGTCGGCGGAGAGCTTCAGCACGTGGAGCCGATGCCCCTCAGCCGCCAGCATGCGCGCCGCCCGCAGCCCGGCGCCGTGCAGGGATTTCGCCTTGGGGCTGCCGTAGCCGGCGAGGATGAAGACGGAGCGCGCGGCCATATCCCGCAGGGCCGCATCATTTCTCGGCCCGATCGGGTCATCGACGGTGTCCAGGGTTTCCTGGAAGGTCGCGCGATAGGCGGCGGAGTTGGCGACGTAGAGGCTGCCGTAGCCCCAGCGCATGGCGAAGCCGATGGCGCGGTTCACCGTGCGGTCGCTGCCCTCGTGGCCGGCGGCGGAGGGGTTCATCATCAGCGCCATCATCACGGGTTTTGCCGGCTCCCAGGTGAGGTGCAGTCGATAGCGATAGCAGTTGTTCGGGCCGCCATATTCGGCCTCGGGCACCACGCCGGCGGGATAGGGGATCGGTTTGGTGCCGGGGTCGTGCGCGTTCAATGCAGCCCCGCCACCGGGATGGCGCCGGGGCCGGCGCGGTGCAGGGTGAGGGCGCGGTGGAGCTCGTCGTGCCGGCCGGTTTCGATGCAGGCGCGCAGCAGGGTGAATTCGACGATGTCATGCTGCGCCCGGCTGCCGCCGCCCATCCGGTCGGTCTGGCCCATCAGCGGCGCGAGATGGGCGATGGCGCGCGGAAAATCGCCGCGTGCATAGGCGGCCAGCCCGAGCGCTGCCTCCGGGCCGAAATCGCCGCCGATGTAGCGGTCTTCGCGCACCAGTTCGGTGATGGCGCCGAGGCGGGTGTCGAACGCCGCCGCATTGCCGGCAACCGCGCCGGCCAGCAGCAGATGCACGTCGATGAACGGCCCGGCGGGCTTGGGCACCAGGCGGTTGGCCAGGGCGTCCAACGTGCTCCAACGCGCCATGTCGCGCGGGTTGCCGGCGAGTTCCATGCGCCACAGATACTGCACGGAATCGATCAGCCTTATGCGCGTCGGCCCCTGATGAACCTCGGGCGACACCGCGTCGGCGAACAGGCGCTCGGCCGCTGCGGGGTTGCCGGCGTGGAGTTCGCCGAGCGCCGCGTGCCAGGAGAGATGGCCGTGCAGCCCGGCCTCGCGCGGGCAGGTGGCGAGCCACGCGTTGAGGCCGGGGCGCCAGCCATCCGCCTCGCCAGATTCATAGGCGATATGGGCGCGGCCATGCGCGGCCTGGCAGTTCAGCGGGTTCAGCGCCAGCGAGCGCTCGGCCATGGCGCGGGCCTGCTCCGGCCGGTCGGTTTCCGAAATGGCCATGGCGAGGTGGCAGAGATACCACCAGTCATCGCCGAAATGCGGGGCGTATGCCTCCATCACCGCCGCGCGTTCCTGCTTCGAGCGCACCCGGCCGCAGTTGTTCATTACGCCGGAATTGGTGGCGTAGTGGTTCATCACCACCGCGTCGCGCGGCCATGCCGCCATATGCGCCGCCGCCGCCCGCTCGGCCGCCGCGAGCTGGCCGGTGAGCAGCAGGGCGAAGAAGCCGACATGGCTCGCCTCGCGCGCATCCATTCGCGCCGCCTGCGCCGCCGCGATCGCCGACCGCAGCGCCGGGAGATCGCCGGCGGTGGCCGCCATTTGCGCCACGCCGATATAAGCGAGTGCGAAGCCGGGGTCCTCGGCCAGGGCCGCCTCGAAGCCAGCCCGCGCGCCGGGCTGGATGCAGAACATCAGGTCGCAGCCACGCACATAATGTGCGGCCGCAGCCTCGGAGGCGGTCAACGCGAGGCCGAAACGGTCGGTCGGCATCGGCTTATTTGTGCCGGTAGCGGTAGTGGAACCGCGTGCCGTCGCCCTCGATGCGCCCGGCGGTGGGCGAGGGGAAGTGGATCGGCAGGATGATGGTATCGGTATCGGCCACGCTCTCCAGGAAGCCCCGGCGCGAGGCCGCGGCTTGGACGGGATCGGTGCAGAAGATGGTCGACATCTCCGGCTCCCGGCATTGCAGGGCGTGGTGCATCATGTCACCCGTCACCACCGCCCGCTGGCCCTTGGAAAAGATGTTGACGCAGCAATGGTGCGGCGAATGCCCGGGCGTTGGCGTCAGCGACACCAGATCGTCCAGCATGTAGTCGTCATCCACCAGCAGCGCCTGGCCGGCCTCGACGATGGGCAGGCAGTTCATGCGGAACACGTTGCCGCGCGGATCACCGGCCTTCTCGGCGGCTTCCCAGGCCAGATACTCCTGCTTGGCGAAGACGTATTTCGCCTTCGGGAAGGTCGGCACCCAGCGCCCGTCGCGCAGCACGGTGTTCCAGCCGCAATGGTCGATATGCAGGTGGGTGCAGAAGACGTAGTCGACGTCCTCGTATTTCAGCCCCGCCTTCCTGAACCCCTCCACCCACGGCGACTTGTCGAAATCCATCGGCGCCGGGTAGCCCTTGTCGTCCCCGGTGCAGGTATCGACGAGGATGACGTGATGGGGCGTGCGCACCACGAAGGTCTGGTAGGTGATGAACATTTTTCCCGACGCCGCGTCGAACGACACCGGGTCCATCGCGGCGAGATGCGCGGCGCCCACCGCTTCGTCGTAGTTGAGGAACATGTCCTTCGGTTTGCGCCACGGCCCCTCGCGCTCGACGATGGAGGTAATGGTGACGTCGCCGATTTTGATGTCCTGCATGGTTCGTCTCCTCAGACCAGAACCCAGACGTATTGGCACGCGCGGGACGGGTCAAGCGAAGCGGGGGGTGAAAAAAATCTTGCGAACATGCGCGATTCGGCTTGCGCTCTAACATTTAAGTCTGATATAATCGTATCAATGCAATCAGGAGTGACCATCACCGCATGACCCGCGCCCCCAAAACCGCCCCGGACGCCGTGCTGGGCATCCACGCCGTGATCGGCGGGATGCTGTGCGCGCTGCTGGCCGCCCTGCCGGACGTGGCCAGGGTGCGGCCGCGCGCCGCCGCGTATACCGGGGTGATGGAGGTGGCGCTGCGTGCGGCGGCGGAGATCGACATCGAGGTGGAGCCGTACGTCGAGTGGATCGCCGTGCCGGCGCCTTGGCGTGCGACGCAGGGGGCGGCACGGCGGCGCGGGCGCGCGATGGAGTCGCGCGGCAGTGGCGTGCGGGCGGGCTTTGGGATGGGCCCGCCCGGGCGCGGGCCGCCGGTGTGGCGTCCGAGCTTCGCAAAGGTGCTGACCGGC
>JAPLOH010000015.1 GCA_026400845.1 Alphaproteobacteria bacterium | reverse complement strand
GACCAGGAGCGGATCTGCTCCGGGGAGGCCATCTGGATCTTGATCTGGTCGAAAGTCATCGACTGGCCGGTCTGGCCGAGGATCTTCATCAGTTCGTTCATGCTGCCACCTGCAAAATGGTGTCTGCGATCAGTTTAGCGGATTCTGGAACGCACCCGACCGTCAGGTCGAGTGCATCGCCAGATCGACGTTCAGGCCGAGGGATTTCAATTCCTTGACCAGCACGTTGAAGCTTTCGGGAATGCCGGCCTCGAAGGTATCCTGCTCGCGCACGATCGCCTCGTAGACCTTGGTGCGGCCGGACACGTCGTCCGACTTCACGGTCAGCATCTCCTGCAACGTATAGGCGGCGCCATAGGCTTCCAGCGCCCAGACCTCCATTTCGCCGAAGCGCTGGCCGCCGAACTGCGCCTTGCCGCCCAGCGGCTGCTGGGTGACGAGAGAGTAGGGGCCGATGGAACGGGCATGGATCTTGTCGTCGACGAGATGGTGCAGCTTGAGCATGTAGATGATGCCCACCGTCACCTTGCGCTCGAAGGACTCGCCGGTGCGGCCGTCGGTCAGGGTCACCTGGCCGGAGGTCGCGAGGCCGGCGCGGGTCAACATGCCCTCGATATCCGCCATCCGGGCGCCGTCGAACACCGGGGTGGCGATCGGAATCCCCTTCTTGAGGTTTTCGCACAGCTCGATCAGCTGGGCGTCATTCATCGGCGCGATCTCGTCGGCGAAGATCTTGTCGCCGTAGATGCCCTTGAGCGTATCCAGCAGCTCCATCTTGGCCGCACCGGTGCGGCGATAGGTCTCCACCGCCTCGCCGACCTGTTTGCCGAGCGAGGCGCAGGCCCAGCCGAGATGAGTTTCGAGGATCTGCCCGACATTCATGCGCGACGGCACGCCGAGCGGGTTCAGCACGAGGTCCACGTGCGTGCCGTCCTCGAGGAACGGCATGTCCTCGACGGGCACGACGCGCGAGACCACGCCCTTGTTACCGTGGCGGCCGGCCATCTTGTCGCCCGGCTGCAGCTTGCGCTTCACCGCGACGAACACCTTGACCATCTTCATGACGCCCGGCGGCAGTTCGTCGCCGCGCTGCAGCTTCTCCACCTTGCTGTCGAAGCGATCCTGCAGACGCTTCACCGCCGCGTCGTACTCGCGCTTGAGCACTTCGATCTCGGCCATGGCGGCGTCGTCCTGCAGGGCGATATGCCGCCAGGTGCCGCGCACGTGTTCCGCCAGGGTAGCCTCGTCGATCACCGAGCCGGCCTTGATGCCCTTGAACCCGCCGGCGGCCTTGCGGCCGAGCAGCTTCTCGCGCAACCGGGCGAGGAACGAACGCTCCTGGATCGCCTTCTCGTCGTCGCGGTCCTTGGCGAGCCGTTCGAGCTCCGAACGCTCGATGGCCATGGCGCGCTCGTCCTTGTCGACGCCACGGCGGCTGAACACGCGGACATCGACGATGGTGCCGGTGGTGCCGGGCGGCAGCTTCAGCGAGGTGTCGCGCACGTCGGACGCCTTCTCGCCGAAGATGGCGCGAAGCAGCTTCTCCTCCGGCGTCATCGGGCTTTCGCCCTTCGGCGTCACCTTGCCGACCAGGATATCGCCCGGGTTCACCTCGGCGCCGATATAGACGATGCCGGCCTCATCGAGGTTGCGCAGCGCCTCCTCACCGACATTCGGGATGTCGCGGGTGATTTCCTCCTGGCCGAGCTTGGTGTCACGCGCCATGACCTCGAACTCCTCGATATGGATCGAGGTGAACACGTCATCGCGGGCGATCCGCTCGGAAATCAGGATCGAGTCTTCGAAGTTGTAGCCATTCCACGGCATGAACGCGACGAGCGCGTTGCGGCCGAGCGCCAGCTCACCCAGTTCGGTCGAGGGGCCGTCGGCAATGATGTCGCCTTCCGCCACCCGGTCCCCCACGCGAACCAGCGGGCGCTGGTTGATGCAGGTCGACTGGTTGGAGCGCATGAACTTGCGCAGCCGGTAGATGTCGACGCCCTTGGTGGTGCCGTCCTCGGCGGTGGCACGCACCACGATGCGGGCGCCGTCGATCTGATCGATCACGCCGGGGCGTTTTGCGACGATGGTGGCGCCGGAGTCACGCGCGACCGCGGCCTCCATGCCGGTGCCGACCAGCGGCGCGTCGGCACGGATCAGCGGCACCGCCTGGCGCTGCATGTTGGAGCCCATCAGCGCGCGGTTGGCGTCGTCGTTCTCGAGGAACGGGATGAGCGCCGCGGCGACCGAGACGAGCTGCTTCGGCGACACGTCGATGGCCGTCACCTCTTCCGGCCGCACCAGCCGGAAATCCCCCTGCTTGCGCACGGACACCAGTTCGTCGGTGAACTTGCCGTTGGCGTCCATCTTGGCGTCGGCCTGGGCGACGACCAGCTTCTCCTCCTCCATGGCGGAGAGATAGCGCGGGCCTTTCTGCACCACGCCGTCCTTGACCAGCATGTAGGGGGTCTCGATGAACCCGTACTTGTTGACCTTGGCAAACGTGGCGAGCGAGTTGATCAGGCCGATGTTCGGGCCTTCCGGCGTCTCGATCGGGCAGATGCGGCCATAATGCGTCGGGTGCACGTCGCGCACCTCGAAGCCGGCGCGCTCGCGGGTCAAACCGCCCGGGCCAAGCGCGGACAGGCGGCGCTTATGGGTAACCTCCGAGAGCGGGTTGGTCTGGTCCATGAACTGGCTGAGCTGCGAGGAGCCGAAGAACTCGCGCACCGCGGCCGCCGCCGGCTTGGCGTTGATCAGGTCATGCGGCATCACCGTGTCGATATCGACCGAGCCCATGCGTTCGCGAATCGCGCGCTCCATCCGGAGCAGCCCGACGCGATACTGGTTCTCCATCAGCTCGCCCACCGAACGCACGCGGCGGTTGCCGAGGTTGTCGATGTCGTCGATCTGGCCGCGCCCGTCCTTCAACTCGCACATGATCTTGACGGTGCGCAGGACGTCTTCCTTGCGCAGAACGCGGAGCGAATCGGCGGTCTCGAAGCCGAGCCGCATGTTCATCTTCACCCGCCCGACGGTGGACAGGTCGTAGCGGTCACCGTCGAAGAACAAGCCGCGGAACAGCGCCTCGGCGGTCTCCGCGGTCGGCGGCTCGCCCGGACGCATGACGCGGTAGATGTCGATCAGCGCGTCTTCGCGGTTGGTGTTCTTGTCGACCGCCAGCGAATTGCGGATCCACGGACCGTTCGACTGATCGACCGCCAGCGTCGGCAGACTGTCGATGCCGGCGGCCTCGAGGGCTGCCAACCGCGGTTCGGTGAGCTCCTCGCCCGCTTCGGCGAAGATCTCGCCGGTGTTCTCGTTCACCATGTCGACCGCGACGTAGCGGCCGAGCAAATCACCGCGGCCGGCCAGCACGATCTTGGTGGTCTCGCCGATCTTGCGCACGGCCCGCGCGGTCATCTTGGTTTCCCCGTCGGCGATGATCTCGCCGGTGGCGGCGTCGATCAGCGGCTCCAGCAGCTTCACGCCACGGAACGCCTCGGGATCGAACGGCCGGGCCCAGCCCTTGTCGGTCAGGCTGAACACCACCTGGCCGTAGAAAGCCGCCAGGATCTCCTCGGGGTCCATGCCGCGGATCTCGGAGATTTCCACCGTCTTGCCGGCGGCCACGCGGGCCTCGCGCAGCGCCTCGGTGTATTTGCTCTCCAGCGCGTAGAACAGCGTGGTCACCGGCAGCTTCCGCTTGCGGTCGATGCGGACGTAGACGTTGTCCTTGCTGTCGAACTCGAAATCGAGCCAGGAACCACGGTAGGGGATCACCCGCGCGGCGAAGAGATACTTGCCGCTGCTGTGGGTCTTGCCCTTGTCGTGGTCGAAGAACACGCCCGGGCTGCGGTGCATCTGGCTGACGATGACGCGCTCGGTGCCGTTGATGATGAAGGTGCCGTTGTCGGTCATGAGCGGCATGTCGCCCATGTAGACCGGCTGTTCCTTGATGTCGCGAATGGAGCGCGTGCCGGTGTCCTCGTCGACGTCCCACACGATGAGACGGAGGATCACCTTCAGCGGCGCCGCGAAGGTCATGCCGCGCTGGATGCATTCCTCGACGTCGTATTTCGGCTCCTCGAGCTCGTAGTGGACGAACTCCAGCCTGCCGCGGCCGGCGAAATCATCGATCGGGAAGACCGACTTGAAGACTTCCTGCAGCCCGGTGTTGGTCCGGCTGTCCGGCGCGGTGGCCATCTGCAGGAACGCCTCGTAGCTGGAGCGCTGCACATCGATCAGGTTCGGCATCGGTGTGTCTTGCGCGATCCGTCCGAAGCTTTTGCGGATCCGCTTGCTGCCGGTGAAAGACTTGGTGATCGCGTTCATGCCTGTCCTACTGTCCCGTTCATATCGCTACCCGCGCGCCACGCACGGCACGGAAACCACCCTCCGCCCGGGTCATCCTCGCTTCGCAACCGCTGGCCGCCGTGGCGGCAGGCTGCAAAAACGGCCAAGCGGGCGGAAATCCTGTTGGATTTCCGCCCTGCCCGGTCTTATCGCACGGCGATCGTCAGCCGCGCCGCGGCGTCCATGGTCCGCCGCAAGTCGTACTACTTCACTTCGACCTTGGCGCCGTTGTCTTCCAGCACCTTCTTGATCTTGGCGGCTTCGTCCTTGTTCACGCCTTCCTTCACGGTCTTCGGCGCGCCCTCGACGAGGTCCTTGGCTTCCTTCAGCCCGAGGCCCGTGATGGTGCGGATTTCCTTGATCACGTTGATCTTCTTGTCGCCGGCGGCGGCAAGGATCACGGTGAACTCGGTCTGCTCTTCGACCGGGGCAGCGGCAGCGGCAGCCACCGGCGCGGCGGCGGCGGCCGGCGCGGCGGCGGAGACGCCCCACTTCTCTTCGAGCATCTTCGACAGTTCGGCGGCTTCCAGCACCGTGAGGGCGGAAAGCTCATCAACAAGCCGAGAAAGTTCAGCCATCGTCATATATCCTTTATATCAGTCTCTGGTCGGTTCCATGCAAGCCCGCAGGCTCGCGATTGACTGGCCCGGACGGGCCAGCCGGCGATTGGTCAGTTACGCAGCCTCGGTCAGGCCGCCTCGTCCTGGGGGGCCCCATGCTTGTCAGCATAGGCCGCCAGCACCCGTGCGATCTGCCCGCCCGGCGCCTGGAGAATGCCGGCGATGCGGGTCGCGGGGGTTTGGATCATCCCCAGCAGGCCGGCACGCAACACCTCAAGCGACGGCAGCTCGGACAGTGCCTTGACCCCGGATGCATCAAGCATCTGGGCTCCAAGCGCTCCACCGAGCACCACGAACTTCTCGTTGGTCCTGGCGAACTCGACAGCCACCTTCGACACAGCCACGGGATCCCTGCACCACGCAAGCGCGGTGGGGCCCTTCAGCAGCGGCGCGATGCCATCGAATCGGGTCCCATCCAGCGCGAGGGTGGCCAGCCGGTTCTTCGCGACTTTGTACGTCGCTCCGGCGGCACGCATGCGGCGACGCAGCTCCGTCACTTCGGCGACGTTCAGCCCGCTGTTGCGGGCGACGACGACGAACGACGTCTCTGCGAATACCGCTGCCATCTCGGCGACGAATTCACGCTTCTCCGTACGGTCCAAAACCCTTCTCCGTCGGTGGCCGGCGGCGGTGAAACCGCAACCGGCCGGGTTGCCCTATGGTCCGGCTCCAGGGCCGTGGCCCCTTCCCCTTCCCGGTTCGCCTGTCCATCCAACCGGAACCGCCAGCATCCTGAGGGACGAACCCCCTGAAATCCTGGCATTCCCCGTCTCCCGTGTGCGGACCCGAAGGTCCATCAACGCCTATGGCGACATACGGTCTCGGACAGGTTCGGGGGCTCCCGCCCCCTGCCCGCCACCCCCGAGGGCGACTATGTCGCCCGCGGGAAAGCGGCGAATCTCGTTGAAACTCAGACCGTGACGGTCGCCGCGTCGACGCGCACGCCGACGCCCATGGTCGAGCTCACGGCCACTTTCCTGACATAGGTGCCCTTGGCGCCGGTCGGCTTGGCCTTGACGATCGCGTCGGCGAATGCCTTGGCATTCTCGATCAGCTTCTCGGCCGGGAACGACGCCTTGCCGATGCCGGCATGCACGATGCCCGCCTTCTCGGCGCGGAACTCGACCTGGCCGGCCTTGGCGGCGGTGATGGCGCCCTTGACGTCCATCGTCACCGTGCCGAGGCGCGGGTTGGGCATCAGGCCGCGCGGGCCGAGGATCTTACCGAGACGGCCGACGAGGCCCATCATGTCGGGCGTCGCGATGCAACGGTCGAACTGGATGTCACCGGCCTGGATCTTCTCGGCCAGGTCATCGGCGCCCACCACGTCGGCCCCGGCGGCCAGCGCCTCCTCGGCCTTGGCGCCGCGGGCGAACACGCCCACGCGCAGCACCTTGCCGGTGCCGTTCGGCAGACCGACGAGGCCGCGGACCATCTGGTCGGCGTGGCGCGGGTCGATGCCGAGATTCATGCTGATTTCGATCGTCTCGTCGAACTTCGCCTTGGCATTGCTCTTCACCATGGCAATCGCGTCGGCCAGGGCATAGGACTTGTTGGCGTCGACGGTCTTCAGGGCGGCTTCATGCCGTTTGTTGTGTGCCATCAGATCAGCCCTCCACCACGCTGAGGCCCATCGAGCGGGCCGAGCCTTTGAGCATGCTCACCGCGCCATCGATGTCATTGGCATTCATATGGACCATCTTGGTCGCCGCGATCTCGCGCAGCTGCGCCATCGTGACCTTGCCGACCATCGCGCCTTTGCCCGGCGTCGTGGTACCCTTGGTGATGCCGGCCGCCTTCTTGAGGAAGTAGGTGTTCGGCGGCGTCTTGGTGACGAAGGTGAAGGTGCGATCACCGAAGGCGGTAATGACCACCGGGGTCGGCGTGCCGGGTTCCATCTGGGCGGTGAAGGCGTTGAATTCCTTCACGAAGGCCATGATGTTGAGGCCGCGCTGGCCCAGCGCCGGGCCAACCGGCGGCGAGGGGGTGGCTTTGCCCGCCGGTATCTGCAATTTGATGTAGCCGACGATCTTCTTCGCCATAATCCCAATTCCCAGTGCCCCAAGGGGCGGTGAACAACGGGACCGCGGTGCAACCGACCCGACGCCCCGCTCCGCCGCATGGCGAAAAAGGCGGCGAAATCTCCCGCGTTCCAAGTGAGCGGCGGGGCTTACTCCACTCGTCGGCCTGAGTCAAAGTCTGTCGGCCGAATCGCAGCATCCCGGGAGGGAACCCAGCCATGCCGAATTTCCGTATCGTCGCACCGATCGCCCCCGACAGCGATGACCCCTTCACCGAGGAGCGCGCGGCCCTCGCCGGCTCCGGCGCGGAGTTCATGATCGTCCCGGCCGCCGAGTTCTACGCCGCCGCGCGCACCGCCGATGCGATCTACCCGCGCTTCGTCACCGTCGACGCTGGTTTGATCGCCTCGCTCGCGCGCTGCCGGCACATCGCCTGCGAGGGTGTCGGGGTCGACAAGATCGACGTCGAGGCCGCCACCGCGGCCGGAATTGCCGTGACCAACGTTCCTCATGTCTTCATCGAGGAAGTCGCCGAGCACGCGATGACGCTGCTGCTCGCCGCCCATCGCCGCGTCATCGAACAGGACCGCATGGTCCGCGACGGCCGCTGGCGCGAAGGCCGCCCCGCCCTGCTGCGCATCCCCCGCGTGATGGGCCAGACCCTCGGCTTCATCGGCTTCGGCCATATCCCCCGCGCCGTCGCCACCCGCGCCCGGGCCTTCGGCCTCACCATGCTGGCCTTCGACCCCTTCATCGAGGAGCTGGTGATGCCGCCGTATGGCGTCATCCCCTCCACACTGGAGGAGGTGCTGAGCCGATCGGACTTCATCTCCATGCATCTGCCCGGCTCGGCGGCCGCCACCCACAAGCTGACCGATCGGCACTTCGCCCTGGTCAAGCCCACCGCGGTCTTCGTCAACACCGGCCGCGGCGGCACGGTGGACGAACCGGCCCTCATTCGCGCCCTCCAGGAGGGCCGCCTCGCCCATGCCGCGCTCGATGTGCTGGAAACCGAGCCGCCCGGCCACAACAATCCGCTGCTGAGCATGACCAACGTCACCCTCTCGGCCCACACCGCCTCCGCCTCCGCCCGCTCCGACGACGCCCGCCGCCGCCACGCCGCCCGCGAACTCGCCTTGGTCGCCCAGGGCCGCTGGCCGACGAGCTGCGTCAACCCCTCGGTGCTCGAAGGAACCTCCCTCACCCGCTGGCAGCCGATTTCGATGGAGCGTGGCCCGAACAGCTGAGCGCGCGGGGCGTCGAAGCAAGCCGGCAGAAAATCGTCCTTTGCGTCGGTTTTCGCTTGCATTCGGCGGCGCGGGCGCGTAGAAACAAAACATGAACAAATATTCCCCCCTCCCCAGCCCGGACGCCGGCCTGCGCGCAGCCAAGCTGCTCGCGGGGCTCGTGGCGCTGTGGGCGCGCGCGTGGTGGCGGATTGTCGCGCGCAACCCGCGGGAGCGTTTGTTCTGGGCCTGTGCCGCGGCGGTGTTGAACTGCCTCGTCGCTTTGCTGGACCGTGCCGCCGCCGGACAAGCCGACATGGCCGGGGCCTTGCGCGTGGCACGGCGCCGGACCGATCGCACCCGCGCGCCCGCTACGGCAGGTCAGTTCCGTGATGCCGGATCTGCTGGCCCGTACTGCCGGGCACCGCGCGCGGACGCCTCCGCATCCACCTCCGCGCGCGTTCGCACGGCCGCCGGTCAGCTGTTCGCCTCCCGGGGCGTGCGCGCCACGGGTGCGGTTATCGTGCGCGTCCGTGCGCCTCCCGGGATCGGCCTGCACGAGCGACGACGGCGCTGCTATGCCTGGGCAGAGGTGCGGAATCGCGTTGTTATTGTTACGTTTACGTAATAAACATGCCCGCCTCAGCGATAGCAGGCAAGGAACGCGGTCGAGGGGTTGGCGATGTCGCCGATTTCGGCGGGGCGGCGATCCGCGCCGGTGCTGGCCGCACGCCACGGGTGCACGCCTTGTTCGGTAAGGAAGGCGAGGGCCTCACTGCCCTTGACGGCAAAATTGATATTTTGCGGGATATCGCCGCCGGTCATCTGGGCAACCCGCGCGGCATTGAGTTTGCTGGTGACGACGCCGACGATATTGCCCTGCGCGTCGAGCAACGGTCCGCCGGAATTGCCGGGCTGCACGGGAGCGCTGATCTGGAAATGCAGCGGGTTGTCGCGCAGGCCGGCGAGCGCGCTGACATCGCCGGTGGTCAGCGTCGGCCCCGAGGAGAGCAGGCCGGTGAGCGGAAATCCGTAGGTCACCACCTGGTCGCCGCGCCGCACCGGCGGCGTTTCGCGGAAGGAGAGCGGCGGGCCGAAGCCGTCGGGCACGCTGAGAATGGCGAGATCGCGCCGCGCGTCGGCCGGCCCGATGCGGGCGGCGACCGTCTGGTTGGCGGAATTGCGGGCGGTCACCCGCGTGCAACCCTGCACCACATGGGCGTTCGTCAGCAGCCGTCCGGGCGCGACAACGAAGCCGGTGCCGGTGGCATTGGCCCGGCCGCCCGCATTCGGGGCTGGCGCGGCACGGGGCGCCGGCACCTCGTCGACACCAAGCGGCGGGGGCTTGGCGGCGGCGGCGGGGAAGGCCAAAAGGGCGAGGAACAGGATCGCGCGGCGCATGATGGGCCTATGTGGCTTGGGCGGGGTGTGGATCAATAGGGCATCACTCGAAGCAGGAGATTCGGCATGAAGGGCATGTTCATCGACGCAGGCACGGAGCTCGCCGACGTTTATCACCAGGTTGTCCTCTCGGATGATCCCCCGGTCACGCTGAACCCGACCGAGGATGTCATCACCGACGAGATTCCCGCCCTGCTCGCCGGGCACGACTTCGTGCTGAACGATCATACCCAGATGCCGACGGCGACAATGCGGCAATGTGCGGACCTGAAGCACGTCATCTTCCTCGGCACCGGCGCGCGCAGCTACATGAACCCCGAGGAACTCGCCGCGCTCGGCATCACCGTCCACATCATCAAGGGCTACGGTGACATCGCGGTGGCCGAGCACGCGATCGCCCTGATGTGGGCCGCCGCGCGCGACATCGCGGCGATGGAGCGCGGCGTGCGCGCGGGCGGCTGGCCGCGCAGCGAGGGGATGCAACTCACCGGCAAGACCATCGGCCTGCTCGGCTTCGGCGGCATCGCCGCGGAGGTGGCACGGATCGCACACGGGTCCGGCATGCGCGTGCTGGCCTGGAACCGCACCGCCAAGGCCGCGCCGGGCGTCACCTTCGTCGATCTCGACACGCTGCTGGCCGAGAGCCAGGTGCTGAGCGTGCATCTGCTGCTGAACGACGAAACCCGTGGCTTTCTCTCCGCCGAGCGGATCGCGCGGATGCGCCCCGGTGCCCTGCTGGTCAACACCGCCCGCGGCGCGGTGATCGACGAGGCGGCGATGCTCGCGGCGCTGCGGTCCGGCCATATCCGCCACGCCGGGCTCGACGTGTTCGACATCGAACCCCTGCCGGCCGGGCATCCGCTCGCAACGCTGGAAAACGTGACGCTCACCGCCCACAGCGCCTTCCGTACCCCCGAGGCCAGCGAAACCCTGATCCGTCGCGCGCTCGACATCGCCCGCAAGCTGGCCGGCGTCGCGTCAACGACCGGTTAAATCGTGCGTTTACCGCTGAGTTGACCCGGCGGCGAGAAGGCCGCCGATTGGTTCGCCGGCGCTGCCATGGCAGCATCGGGGCGCCGCGTGGAGGCGGCGCTGATGGTGACGATCCCGGCCGGCACGACCACCTACACGCTGTCGGCGAGCGGCGTTACCGCCACCAACTCCGGCACCCGCGGGGGCGTGCCGGTTTATGGCGTCAAGGTCACCGGAAGTGACGACACCGTCGTCAACACCGGGACCCTGCTCGGTGCCCAGGCCGGGATAACCCTGCTGGGCGCCAACGACGTGGTCGACAACCGCGTCGGCGGCTACATCCATGCCACCGGCTCCGGCGGCTTCAACGGGGTGCTGTTCCCGTCCTCGAACCCCGGCCAAGGCGTGGTCATCAACGCCGGCATTATCGCGGCCGGCCCGGCGGGCTCGGCGGTGGTGGAGGCAAACGGTGGCAGCGTCATCAACCTCAGCACCGGCACCCTCAGCGGTTCCGGCATCTACATCGCCGGCGCCGCCGGCACGGTGGCCAACTACGGGCTGATTGCCGGCGGCAACCGATATGGCGGGATCGCACTTACCGCCGGCGGCAACGTGACCAACTTCGCCGGCGGAACCATCGCGGCCGGTGCCGGGCCGTATGGCATATTGATCGCGGGCGGCACGGGCACCGTGACGAATGCCGGGACCATATCCAGCACTATCGTCGGCCGCCCGGCGATCACCTTCCCGGCCGGCTATGCCGATCGGCTGGTATGGCACCCCGGTGCGGTGCTGAACGGGCTCGTCGATGGCGGCAATGCACCTGGCGCGGCATCCGTCACCACGCTCGAACTCGCCTCTGCCGCCAGCGTCGGCACGCTGACGGGGCTCGGGACCCAGATCGTCAATTTCGGCAGCATCGCCGTCGACGCCGGCGCAACCTGGACGCTCGCCGGTAGCAACACGCTGGCCGCCCTCGCAACGCTCAGCATCGCCGGCACGCTCACCAATACGGGGACACTCGCCAACAACGGGCGGATCGTCATGGGCGCCGGCACTTTCGCTGCCGGGACGGTCGCAGGGACGGGTACCATCGCCTTCGGAGCCCTGCCGGGGGGGGTGCTCACGCTGGCCGCTGCCACCGACAACACCATCGCCAACATGGCGGAGGGCCAGACGATCGACCTGCTCGGGCGCACTGTCACCGACCTCGCTCTGCTCCCCGGCAACACGCTGCGGCTGAGCTTGTCAGACGCCGGCACGCTCGACCTCAAGCTTGATCCGGCACAGGATTTCACCGGGCTGTTTTTCCACCACACCACCGCCGGTGCCGATAGTCGCATCACTGAAAGTGCGGTGCCCTGCTTTGCGGAGGGCACGCGGGTGCTGACGGAGGGCGGCGAGGTCGCGGTCGAGTGCCTCATGATCGGCGATCGGCTCGCGACGTCGGGCGGCGGGTTTCGCCCGATCGCCTGGCTCGGCCGTCGCCTTGTGGCGTGCGCCCGCCACAAGGCGCCGCACGACGTCTGGCCGATCCGCATTGCTGCCGGCGCCTTCGCCCCTCTCGTGCCACGCGCAATCCTGCACTTGTCGCCCGACCATGCGGTCCTGATCGATGGCGTGCTGATCCCGGTGCGCTACCTCGAGAACGGCACCACCATCCGCCAGCACCCGGTCGAGGCGATCACCTACTGGCATGTCGAGCTTGACCGCCACGACGTGATCCTCGCCGAAGGTCTGGAATGCGAGTCCTACCTCGATACCGGCAATCGCGGCGCCTTCTCCAATGGCGACGGGCCGATGGGGCTGCATCCGGATTTCGCGCGTTGCATCTGGGGTACGAACGCCTGCGCTCCGCTGGTCACCGAGGGGCCCGAATTGCTCGCCGCCCGCCTCGCTTTGCTCGACCGTGCCATCGCCCTCGGTTTCGCGCCGTCTCAGGACCCCGAAGTTCACCTGATGACGGCCCAATCGAACCTCCGGCCCGAAGTCGCAGGAACCCGCCATCGTTTTGCCCTCGGCGGCGGCGTGGCGGAGGTTCGCCTGCGGTCGCTCAACGCGGTGCCCGCCCATATCGCCGCCGCGGGCGCCGACCATCGCCGCCTCGGCCTCGCCGTGCGCGCGATCAGTGGCGACGGTACGGCGATCCGGCTTGATGACCCACGTCTCGGGGCCGGCTGGCATCCACCAGAAGATGGCGCGGGATGGCGTTGGACCGATGGCGACGCGGCCCTCCTCACGGCCGGTATCAGCGCGCTCGATATCGACATCGCTTTCGCCGCCCCGGCCTGGATCGCCCCGCCACGCATGCGGGCCGCTTGACGGCCGGCGCCAGGATGGCGTCAATCGATCCTGCTCTGCCCGCCTGGCGGAATGGTAGACGCAGCGGACTTAAAATCCGCAGTCCTATGGGCGTGCCGGTTCGAGTCCGGCGGCGGGCACCATACATTTCAACTACTTAGACGATATTTTCGATGGCTTTCTCCAGCCGGAAAAAAGATCGGCTTTTATAGGGAATCGCTCCAACACTCCCCCTTTTAAATCTGCGGAGTCGCCGTCAGCGTCGACATGGCCTTTTCGGCAACGTACACGGTGGTCAGCACCAAGCTGATCAACGGATCGCCATACAACAATGTCAGTGCGGTGTTTGCGGCCCCCCACTGACCGAATGAAGTCGGCCGGGCCGAAATTCAGACCGTCGCGGGAAGCTCGAGATAGGATCAGTTTTCGGCTTGTCGGTGTTTGCGTTCGGCCCAAGGCGGTGCAGAGTTCAATTCCGGACAGGAGAGCGACAATGGCAATTCATGGCGGCGGATGTCTTTGCGGCGCGGTGAGGTACGAGACATTGACCGACCCAGCACGTGTCACGATTTGCCATTGCAAGTTCTGCCAGCGCGCGACCGGTTCTGCCTATATGGTTGAACCGATCTTTCCGCTCGAAGCCCTCCGGGTAACGAAGGGTGCACCTGCCGTCTACGACATCCGTTCGGAGGGCAGCGGCAAGATCGTCCACGTGCATTTTTGCCAGAACTGCGGAACAAAGCTCTATCTTTCGTTCGAGCGATTTGCGGATTCGTGCGGGGTATATGCAGGCACATTTGATGATCCGAATTGGTTTGAAATGCCCCCTGATTATTCAAAGCACATCTTCATCGCCGAGGCCCGAAGTGACACGATTCTTCCGGCGGCTATGCCTGTGTTCGAACAACATGCCATGCGAAATGATGGGACACCGTTGGAACCCGTGGTGTTCGAACATCCCCACGTCGTCGGACGCCAGAAATCAGCGGGCTGAGTCGGTCCGCAACGCTCGCGACACCGCATTCACCGGAACCCCGCCCATGCCCCCTCGTGATATCGAGCCAGACGCGACCATCGCAGCATGTTTTCGGACCACCACATTTATCGGCACTACATCGCGCCGGGCAAGCCGACCCAGAACGCCTTCGCTGAAAGCCTGAACGGCCGCGGCCGCGATGAATGCCCCAACGAACACCTGTACCATCGCGCGCCGGCGGCACGGAGATCATCGAAACTTGGTGCCTGGACGACAACGTCGACCGCTCCCGCGCGAGCCTCGACAGCCTCACCCCAGCGAGTTTGTAATCCGGTCCAGAAAGGACCACAGTCGGAACGGAGTCTGGTGGTGAGAGAGGGCATAATGGCGGCAACGGCAACCCCCAATGCCACGGCAGGACGCCACCTGAGCACAAATACTTCCTAAATAATATTGTATCAAATCAAATAGGACGCCTTTTTCGCAGCTCTGCTTTCAAAATAAATATCCCTCCTTTGCCCTCAGCCTCATGCCCGTGCAAAGTACGTCCAGATTCGGGAGTCCCCAATGACCACCACTGTCGCACGGCTAACCAGAACCTCCGCCCGCGCCTTGCTCGAAACTTGCATCGACCGAATCGCGGCCCGGGAAAGCGAGATACAGGCATTCACTGCGCTGAACCTCGATGGCGCGCGTGCGGCAGCCGATGCTGCCGATGTCCGGCGCGCAACCGGGCGGGCATTGTCACCGATTGACGGTATGGTGATCGCGGTGAAGGACCTCATCGAGACCGCCGATATGCCGACGCGGTTCGGCTCGGCGGCTTTTGCGGAAGTTCCACCGCTACCGCGCGATGCGGCGCCGGTATTTGCGCTGCGGGCTGCCGGCGCGGTGATCCTCGGCAAGACGGTCACCACCGAGTTCGGCATTGGCGGGCCTGGCGCGACGCGGAATCCGCATGATCCCAGCCGCACTCCCGGCGGTTCCTCCAGCGGCTCGGCGGCGGCGGTTGCGGCCGGGTTCGCGCCGGTCGCGCTCGGCACGCAGGTTGGCGGCTCGGTGCTGCGGCCGGCGAGCTTCTGCGGGGTGGTGGGGTTTAAGCCGACCTATGGGGCGTTGAACCGCGGCCAGTTGAGCGACCAGTTCAGCCAGAACTGCCTCGGCGTGCTGGCCGCCACGCTTGAGGACGGCTGG
>JAPLOH010000191.1 GCA_026400845.1 Alphaproteobacteria bacterium | reverse complement strand
CCCTCACCGGCCATCACCGCCGCCACAACGGCATCATGCGCCGCGCCGCCGAGGTGATTGCCTCGGGCGGGCTCGGCCGCATCGTCGCGGTGAACGGCATGTGGCTCTCCCGCAAGCCCGAGGACTATTTCAACGTCTCCTGGCGGCGCGAACTGGGCGGCGGCCCGGTGCTGATCAACGCCATCCATGATATCGACTGCCTTCGCATGCTGTGCGGCGACGTGGTCAGCGTGCGTGCCGCCACCTCCGGCGCCACCCGCGGCTTCGCGGTCGAGGACACCGCCGCCGCCGTGCTCACCTTCGCCAACGGCGCCGTCGGCACCCTGCTGGTCTCCGACGTCGCTGCCGGCCCCTGGTCCTGGGAATGGGGTTCGCGGGAAAATCCGCTGCGACCCTTCGAGCCGGAGAACTGCTACATCATCGCCGGCACCCGTGGCTCCCTCGCCGTCCCCTCGCTGCAATTCCGTTGGTACGAGCCGGGCCGCGAGAACTGGGACCTGGAGATGACCCAGCAGCGCCTGCATGTCGCACTCGAGGACGCCTATTTCGAGCAGATGCGCAACTTCGCCGCCGTGATCCGCCGCGAGGAGGCCCCGCGCATTTCCGGCCGCGGCGGGCTCGAGACGCTGGCCACCACACTCGCCATCACCGAGGCCGGCCGCACCGGCGGCACCGTCACCATCGCCGACATGTTGAAGTAGGAGACTCCGATGAGCACCAAGCGCGCCTGCGTCGTCGGCTGGCCGGCCAAGCATTCCCGCTCGCCCAAGCTGCACGGCTACTGGATCAAGAAGTACAATCTCGACGCCAGCTACGGCATCGAGGAAATCCCCGCCGAGCGCTTAGGACATGGCGCTCGCCCTCTCCCAGCCCGATGCGCGGGCCACCGCGGTCGGCGCCGCCAACACGCTCTACCTCGATGGCGGCACGCTGCGCGCGACCAACACCGACGTCGAGGGCTTCATCGGCGCCCTCGATGCCGCCAATCCCGGCTGGGACAGCAGCACCAAGGAAGCCATCGTCATGGGCGCCGGCGGCGCCGGACGCGCGGTGGTCTACGGGCTGATCGAACGCGGCCTGACCACCGTCCACCTCGTCAACCGCAGCCTCGACAAGGCCGAAGCCCTCCGCGCCCGCTTCGGTGACGTGGTGAAACCCGCCCCCTGGTCCGCCCTGCCGGACCTGCTCAAAAGCGCCAAACTCCTGGCCAACGCCACCTCGCTCGGCATGAAAGGGCAGGGGGTCCTGGAGATCGACCTCACCCCGATGGCCGCCGACGCCACCGTCGCCGATATCGTCTACGTGCCGCTCAAGACCAACCTGCTGGCCCAGGCCGAAGCCCGCGGCCTCAAAACCTCCAACGGTCTCGACATGCTGCTGCACCAGGCCGTCCGCGGCTTCGAACTGTGGTTCGGCGTGCGCCCTGTGGTGACCCGGGAGCTGTTCGAACTGCTGGCGGCGGATATCGAGGGTCGCTGAGCTAATCGCTCGGCCAAAGCTCCTTATGGTGCCGGAGCCAGTCCACATAAGCCCCCACCCCCGCCGCCAGTGAGACGGCGGGGATAAAGCCTGTGTCCTCGGCGAGGCGGCTGCCCGCGAGCGGTGCACGCAGCGCCGTGTAGCGCGTCCACGGCTCTGTGCCCGGCCCGAGGTCGATCTCCGAACCCGGGCAGGCCGCCCGCACCGCTTCGGCAACGGCAGCGGCCGGAAAATTCACGCCGTGGCCGAGGTGATACACCCCGTGCCGCAGCGCCCCGGCCGCAGCGGCCGCCAGCAGCCCGGCCGCGATGTCGCTGACATGGGTGAAACTCGCCGCGAAATCTCCGCCGCTCTCCCGGATCGCCTCGCCGCGCAGGGCACGCAGCCCGAAGGAGGGGATCGGCCCTCGTGCCGGCGACAGGCTCACCACCGGCGGGCCGTAGACCCAGGAAATCCGCACCGAAGCCGCCGAAACCGCGAACTCCCGCCGATAC
>JAPLOH010000336.1 GCA_026400845.1 Alphaproteobacteria bacterium | reverse complement strand
AGATCGCCATCAGTTGGGCTCCTTTCCATCGGTGGCCTGGGTGGTCGCCGTGGCCTGGGCGGTCCGCGGCTTGGCCTTGATGACGTCGACGCTGATGCGACCGCCGGCGCGGGCAACAGCTTCAGTCAAGGGGTCGAGGGTGACCTCGAAAGCGGCGACATCCTTGGCCCGTGCGATGGCGTCGCCGGCCAGCGGGATGGCTACCTCGATGCGGAGTTCGTGCATCACTTCTCTCCCATCATCAGGATGCGAATGATGTTGGTCAGGCGCCGATCGACTTCAGCCAGGTTGGGCGGCTCGGTCTCGTCGCCGAGCGCATCGACAGCCGCGCAGGTCTGCGCCGCGGCTCTGATCAGGATGTCGACCAGCATCGGGACGGCCTGGTCGCCGGCCTCGCGGACGCGGACCGACATGGGGACGTACTTGTTCATGGATGAATGCTCTTCATTGTGTAGGAAGGACGCCCGGCCGCGACGGTGCGGGCGGGTTCGAACAGCGCGCGGATGCGCGGCGGCCAGGCGGTGAAGCGGCTCTCGGGGACGCTCACCTCGGTGGTGACGTAGTCGGCCGGGCTTTCGCCCCAGGCGCGCAGGGTGGCGAGCGCCTCGGCCATGCGGGATTGGTTCCACGACACTTTTTTCGCGAGATCGGCGATGCTCTCGCAGCCGTTCTCGGTGAGGCGGACGCGGCCGGTGTCCTTGCCCTCGGCGTGCCGCAACGTCGCGGCGGCATTGGCGGCATCGCCGAAGCGCTGGTGCAAGGCGAGGCTCATGAGATCGCCGAGCCGCTTGGCTTCGGCCTTCATCTCGTAGACGTCCTCGGCCAGCACGGCGAGCTGGTCGACGGGCAGACGGGCGATCTGCGGCACGTCCATGCCCTGCAGATCAGTCAATCGGGGTCTGTTGTTCAACATACGTTCTCCATTCGGATTGAGGACAGGCGCAGGCGGGGCGATCCGCGGTGTCAGGCGACGTCGCGGGCGATGGCGTCGTTGGCGGGAACCGGACCCAATTCGATGTCACGGCGACGTGCGCGCCGGTCGGTGTCGGTGTCGGCATCGACCCGGGCGCTGCGGCCGGCGATCTCGAGCCAGACATGCAGTGGCAGGACGACGAAGGGGGCAGCGCGGTCACGCCACAGGAACAGGGCGTCATTGCCGCCGAGCCAGCGCTCCAGGGTGCGGAACCCATCGCCGTCGCCGCGGGCCTTGACCTCGGCCTTCACCGGCGCGGTGCCACGGACGTAGAGATCGACGTCAGCGCCATTGCCGCGGTAGTGCGTGGCGCCGGACAACGGCACCCGCTCGGCGCGGAGGCCACATTTGCTGTGCAGGTCGACGATGGCGCGCTCGCGGCGCAGGCCCTTGTCACGTGATGCCTTACCCATGGCGATGGCTCCTGAGCGAGCCGAGTTCGGCGAGCAGGCGCTCGTCGACCGGGCGGTTGCTGAGACGTGCGGCCAGCGCCACGGCGGACCAGTAGCGGGCGGGAATGCCGCGTCGGCGCCAGGCACGGACTGTGACGGGCTCGACGTCGAGCACCTCGGCCAGTTCGGCCGCACTTGGCCAAAGGCCGATGACGGCGGCGAAGCTGGTGGGAGGCGTCACCGGGCGGGAAAGCCCGGTTGAACGGCGCTTGGACTGGGAGCGGCGGGGTGATGTGTGCTGGCTCATAGGCCGGACAAAAACATAAAGTAGCGCGAGAAAATAGGCTTGTTTTGAAAAAAAATAAGCGCTACACACTCCCACGCAAAGCGCTACATAATGCAACGCATGGAACATACATCAGACCGTCTGAAACGCATCCGCGAGGAGAAGGGCATCGGCAGTGGCGCCGAGTTGGCCCGTCTCGCGGGTATCCCGGAAGCCACCTACCGCGCCTATGAGGCCGGGCGACGACCGCTGACACCGCGGGCGGCGCGCGAGTTGGCGGTGCCGCTGGGGATCACCTGGCAGGCCCTGCTGTTCGGCACCGAGGCCGCGGCGCTGGAGGGCGTGGTGACCACCGCGGTGCAGGCGTCGGCGCTGCTCGGCCAGCGTGCCAGCCGCAAGCCCGAGGCGGCGACGGCTCTGCCGGGCCGGTCGCTGTCGGCCGAACTGGTGGTGATGGCAGGAGATAGCTGGGCTTTGCTGCCGGTTTACGATGCACGGGCCTCCGCAGGGCCGGGGCGCGCGGTCGACAACGAGACCGTGCTCTACCGGATCGCCTTCCGCGAGGATTGGCTGCGCTCGATCACCAATGCGCCGCTCGACCAGTTGGCGGTGATCACGGTGGATGGCGATTCCATGGAGCCGACACTGCGCCAGGGTGACTCTGTTCTGGTCGACTTCGGGCAGAAACGGCCGCAGCGGAAGGACGGGATCTATGTCATCCGCACCGATGGCGGATTGCAGATCAAGCGGCTGCAGGTCGAGGTCGCGGAGGGCAAGCTCTCCATCCTGTCGGACAACAAGCAGTATGACGCCCAACGCAGTGTCAGCCCGAACGAGGTTGCCGTGGTCGGGCGGGTGATCTGGCTGGGACGGCAAATCGGCTCCTGACGTCAGGATCGTCGCACCGGCAGATTTTATCGTAGCGCTACAAAAACGCACTCCCCGCGAGGTGGCGAGATTTGTATTGTCGCGCGATGCATCGCCCCAGCAGCACCGAACGCGGCGTCAATCCGCATCTCCCCCCAGACCTCATCGAAGTCTGTGACCTCCTGGCGCTCGGCCTACTGCGGCTGCGCAGCCGCACCGCTGAGCGAAATGCCGCCGCCTCCGACCAGGGTCGGGACTGCGGAGACATTCGCCTACACTCGACCCCCAGGCAGCGCCGTCATGCGAACCCCAATAGAAAGGGACTCACATGACCACGCCCATCACTTCCATCCCCAAGGACACCGTCCTTGCCCGGCTCACCGCGTTGCGCGCCATGCCGATCGCGCAGCTGAAGCAGCAGTGGCGTGAACTCTATGGCAAGGAGCCGCCACCGTTCAGCCGGACCTACATCCAGTCGCGGCTATCGTATCGAATTCAGGAGATCGCGTACGGCGGCCTGAAGCCAGAGACGGTGGCGCGCCTCGAGGCGATCGGCGAGCAACTCGATGGCGGCAACATCGTCCTGCGCCGCATTCGCCACCAGGACAAGCCGATCGCCGGCACCCGGCTCATTCGCGAATGGCAGGGGATCGAGCACACCGTCACCGTGCTGGCCGACGGATACGAATGGCAGGGCCGCCCCTACCAGTCACTGTCGGCGGTCGCGCGCGCGATCACCGGCACCCGCTGGAATGGCTGGACCTTCTTCTCGCTGAAGAACCACCGGGGGGCGGCATGACCCGGAAGCCCACTCCCGCCGCGGCGCCGGTGCGGAAGACGCGCTGCGCCATCTACACCCGGAAATCGACCGACGAGGGCCTGGACAAGGAGTTCAACACCCTCCACGCCCAGCGTGACGCCTGCTCGTCCTATATCGCAAGCCAGCGGCACGAGGGGTGGATCGAGGTGCCGGACTACTATGACGATGGCGGCTACTCCGGCGGTAACCTGGACCGTCCGGCGCTGAGGCGGCTGCTGGCCGACATCGCGGCTGGGCGCATCGATGTGGTTGTGACCTATAAGCTGGACAGGCTGTCACGATCACTCACCGACTTCGTCCGCCAGATGGAAGTCATGGAGGCGCACAACACGACATTTGTTAGTATCACTCAATCTTTTAATACGACCACCTCGATGGGCAGGCTGACGCTGAACATCCTGCTGAGCTTTGCCCAGTACGAGCGAGAGATTATTGGCGAGCGCATCCGGGACAAATTCGCCGCCTCCCGTGCCCGCGGCATGTGGATGGGCGGAAAGGTGCCGCTCGGCTATCGGGTTGAGGCCCGCAAGTTGGTCGTGGTGGAAGAGGAGGCCAAGCAGGTCCGGTCCATCTTCGAGCGATTCCTGGTGCTACGGTCGGCGACAAAGCTGGCGCACGAACTGAGAGGGAAGGGCATACGCTCGAAGACCGGGGCGACGATCAACAAGGGATACCTGTACCGGGTGCTGGCCAACCGGACCTACCTCGGGGAGGCCACGCACAAGGGCAAGGTGTACCCCGGCGAGCATACGGCAATCGTGCCACGGGAACTTTGGGACCGGGTGCATTCCATCATGCAGATCAGCCCGCGGACGCGCGCCAACGGAAATCGGACGCAGTCGCCCGCGCTGTTGAAGGGGTTGCTGTTCGGGCTCGACGGACGGGCGCTGTCGCCGACGCACTGCCGGAAGGGTGGCAAGCAGTATCGGTACTACGTGGCCCAGGAGGTGCTGAAAGACGAGGCCAACCAGCACCCGGACATCATCCGGCGCATCAGCGCGGCCGAGATCGAGGCCGCCGTGCTGGCGCAAATCCGGGCGTTGGTGCGTCAGCCAGAAGTGATCGTCGGCACCTTGCGCGCCGCCCG
>JAPLOH010000224.1:9710-18774 GCA_026400845.1 Alphaproteobacteria bacterium | reverse complement strand
TGATGCAGCGCCTGCGCGGCGATCCGGTCGACGCCGTGCAGTTGGGCTTGCCGTTCAAGCTCGATGACGACAACTGGTCAGTTCTCATGGCCAGGCGCATCACCGGCCCCGGCGGCGGGTTCGCCGGAATCGTCGTGGCCTGCCTCAACCTCGCTTTTTTCGAGGCCTTCTATAGCTCAGTCGAACTGCCCGACGATGGCACGGTGACCCTCCATCGGCGGGATGGCATCGTGCTCGCCGCCGCGCCGCGCCGGCCCGGATTGATCGGCAGCAACGCCTCGACCTATGCGCCTTTCCGCATGTTGCAGGCGAACGGTATCGAGGCATCTGGCGTGATCGAGCGGGTCAGCGATGGTGCCGAGCGGATCATGGCGGTGCGCGCACACAAGACCCTGCCGCTGGTGATCACCGTATCGACCTCCCTCGAGTCGACGCTGCGGGAATGGCAGCGTCGCGGTATCATGCTGCTGAGCGGCGGCGTTCCGTTGGCGGCGCTGGTTTGGTGGCTGCTGTCCTATAGCGCGCGCCAGACCCGGCAGATCGAGGATCTGCTGGTCGAGAACCGCGAGGCGCGGGACGCGGCGATCGCGGCGAACACCAGCTTGCGGGCGCAGATCGAGGAACGCGAGCGGACCGAGGCGGCGCTCCAGCAGGCCCAACGCCTCGAGGCGATCGGTCAACTCACCGGCGGGGTCGCACATGATTTCAATAATTTACTGACCGTCCTGCTCGGCAATATCGACCTGATGCAGGCCCGCGTCCCCGGCGACCGCCGGGTGCCGGACCCCACCCTCATGGCCCGTCTCGAACGCATGCGCACCGCGGCGGAGAAGGGGGCGACCCTCACCGACCAGTTGCTCGCCTTCGCGCGCCGCCAGCCGCTGCACCCCAAGCCGGCCAGCCTGAACGCCGTGATCACCGCGATGACGGACCTGCTGCAAAGCGCGATCGGCAGCAATATCCGGCTGGTCGAGGAGTTCGGCACTGCGGTGTGGCCGGTGCTGATCGACACCACCCAAATCGAGCTGGTGATCCTCAACCTGGCATTGAATGCCCGCGATGCGATGCCCAAAGGCGGGATGCTTACGTTGCGGACAGAGAATGTCACCATCGCGCCAGAGGATGCCACGATCGATCTTCCGGCCGGCGACTACGTGACGGTGAAGGTGATCGACAACGGCACCGGGATGTCCGCGGAGGTCCGTGCCAAGGCCTTCGAGCCGTTCTTCACCACCAAGGGGCCGGGGATGGGATCCGGCCTGGGCCTTTCCCAGGTCTACGGCGTCGCCCGCCAGTCCGGCGGCTCGGCGCGCATCGAGAGCTGTCTCGGCGAGGGAGCCGTGGTGAGCGTTTTCCTACCCCGTGTCGAGGCCGACCTGACGCCAGCGCCTGGCACCGTCGACGCGCCTGGCGTGGTGATCACGCGGGGCGCGCGCGTTCTGCTGGTCGATGATGACAACGAAGTGCGCGCGACCACGGAACTTGTCCTTCAGGCAATCGGCTATGTCGTGATCGCCGCCGCAAGCGGCGCGGAGGCGTTGACACTCATCGAGGATGGCACCGCCGTCGACCTGCTGGTGACCGATGTGGTGATGCCTGAGATGAGCGGCGCCGATCTCGCCAGCGAAGTGCGCTCGCGCCTGCCGGCGCTGCCGATCATCTTCATCTCCGGCTATGCCGATCCGGCCGCGGTCTCCGGCCGCAAGACCTTGCAGCCGCTCATCCGCAAGCCGTTCCGCGCTGTCGATCTTGCCCAGGCGCTCGAACAGTCTTTGTCCGACGCGCGGAAGATTGCAGCGATGCGGTCAATTTCCTGAGTACACGCCTCCGAGTTGGCGACCGGGCTGAAGTCCGGTCGGGTTTTCGTCATCGCCGCACTTTAACGCGATATAATCGGCAATCTTTGCCGGATTTCGTTTGCGAAAACGGCCAATCAGCAATGTCTTGGGGTAAAATCATCGTGCATACCGCGCCGCCGTCGCCTCGTCGCGGCGCGGCGTGTAGGCGATCCCTTTGCGGCTGCCCCAGTGCACCACTTGCCAGTAGAGCGGCAGCAGGGCGGCGTCTGACATCGCGATTCCGGTCGCCCTGGCCAGCCCGGCATTGCGGCTTGTCTCGTCGAATTCGCCGAGTGCCTGGGTCAGCGCCTGGTCGAAGGCGGGGTTGCTGTAGCGGCTGCGGTTGAACGCGCCCATGCCGCGGTCGGGGTCATAGGTGGCGAGCACGCTGGTCAGCCCATCGGCGGAACTTGCCGAGGTGGTGCCGAAGCTGAACAGGAACAGGCTATAGGCCCGTCGCGAGGCGGCGGGGGCGAAGACGTTGTACGGTTCGGTGACCACCCCGTTCACCGCGATGCCGCCGCGGCGGAGCATCTGGCCGAGCGCCTGGGCTACCGCGGAATCCTGCGGGAGGCGATCGGAGGAGGCATGCAATGTGAGGCCGAAGCCGCCGGGATAGCCGGCCTCGGCCAGCAGGCGTTTGGCGGCCGGAATGTCGGATGGTTGGGCAACGAGGCCCGGGATGTGGCCGCCGATCCCATCCGGCACGAATTGCGCGGCGGGCTCCGCCGAGCCGTCGAGCAGGCGGGTGGCGAGTGCGGCACGGTCGATCATCAGACCGAGGGCGCGGCGAACCCGCTGGTCCTGCAATGGGTTGCGCTCCATCGGCTTGCCGGCTGCATCGGTGATGAAGGGGCTCACCGGGCGGGAGGCGTCAAGCGCGAGATAGACCAGTCGTGTCGCGGCGATGGAGAACAGCGCGACCTTGGGATTGGCGGCGAGCGCCTTGGCGTCGGCCGGCGGCACTTGGTCGATGAGGTCGACGTCCCCGGCGAGGAGGGCGGCGACGCGGGCGGCGGGCTGCTTGATGAAGCGCAGGCTGACGCGCTGCCACGCCGGCACGCCGCCCCAGTAGTCCGGATTGCCATCGAGATCGACACGGCTGGCCGGGACCCAGGCGCGGAAGCGGTACGGCCCGGTGCCGATCATGCCCTGTCCGCCATTGAGTTCGGTGGTGCCGCGGCCCGCGGCGGCATGGTGGGAGAGGATGTAGATTTCGCCGAGCTGCTCCATCAGCCGTGGCACTGGACCGTCGGTCGTCA
Organism: Alphaproteobacteria bacterium; assembly: GCA_026400845.1. Classification (GTDB taxonomy): domain Bacteria; phylum Pseudomonadota; class Alphaproteobacteria; order Acetobacterales; family Acetobacteraceae; genus CAIYPH01. The sequence continues at coordinate 15,674 of JAPLOH010000224.1, read as the reverse complement.
CCAGCAGCCGGTGCGGCGCCTCGGCGATGACGCTGCGTACGCCGCGCGAGGCGCGCAGGAAGGGGGCCGGGCTGTTGGGGATGTCCTTGGCGCGGGCGAGCGAGAACACGACGTCATCGGCGGTGAAGGGGGTGCCGTCATGGAAGCGTACGCCGGGCCGCAGGGTGATCCGCCAGGTCGTGGCATCGATACTTTCCCAGGCGGTGGCGAGGGCGGGGCGCATCTGGTTCTGCGGGTCGCTGGAAATCAGCCGGTCGAAAATGTCGTTCGCAGTGTCGCCGTTGGGCCCGGTGCCGGCGAAATGCGGGTCCATCGCGGAGTGCTCGGCGGCGCGGGCGATGATGAGATCGGCCGCGCGCGGCGCGGTTGCGGGCAGGAGGGCGAGGAGTGCCGCGAACAGGGCAGGGTGCATGGGGTCGGTCCGGGTGCTGGATGCGCCATGGTCGGCCAGCGGTGCCGCCGGTTCAAGCGCCTCGGCGCAAAAGAAAACGCCCGGCGGAGAACCGCCGGGCGCTTTGCAGCTCTGTGAAGCCGGCGATCAGCTCGCCGCTTCGGGCTCCTTCTCGGTGCCTTCGTCGGGGTCCACTTCGGGCTTGGGGAGGGCAGGGGGGCTGGCTTCGAGGCATTCGAACTCCAGCTTGTTGTCCTTCAGCGTCACCTTGACCGAACCGCCCTTGACGAGCTTGCCGAACAGCAACTCCTCGGCGAGCGCCTTCTTGATGTGCTCCTGGATCACCCGCGCCAGCGGCCTGGCGCCGTAAAGCCGGTCATAGCCACGTTCGGCGAGCCATTCCTTGGCGGCCGAGGACAGCTCGATCGTCACGTTGCGGTCGGCGAGCTGCGCTTCGAGCTGCATGACGAACTTCTCGACCACCTGGGCGACGACCTCCTGGGTCAGCGCCGCGAAACCGATGATGGAGTCGAGCCGGTTGCGGAATTCCGGGGTGAACAGGCGCTTGATCGCGTCCTGGTCCTCGCCTTCACGGGTGGCGCGGCCGAAGCCGATGGTCTCCTTGGCGAGGTCCGAGGCGCCGGCGTTGGTGGTCATGATGAGGATGACGTTGCGGAAATCCACCACCTTGCCGTTGTGGTCGGTGAGCTTCCCGTGGTCCATCACCTGCAGCAGGATGTTGTAGAGGTCCTGATGCGCCTTCTCGATTTCGTCGAGCAGGAGCACGGCGTGCGGGTGCTGGTCGATGGCGTCGGTCAGCATGCCGCCCTGGTCGAAGCCGACATAGCCGGGCGGCGCGCCGATCAAGCGGGAGATCGAGTGCCGCTCCATGTATTCGCTCATGTCGAAGCGGATCAGCTCGATGCCGAGCGTGCTGGCGAGCTGTCGGGCGACCTCGGTCTTGCCGACGCCGGTGGGGCCGGAGAACAAATAGTTGCCGATCGGCTTCTCCGGCTCGCGCAGCCCGGCGCGGGCCAGCTTGATGGCGGCCGAAAGCGCCTCGATCGCCTTGTCCTGGCCGAACACCATGCTCTTGAGGTCGCGTTCGAGATTGCGCAGCGTCTCCTTGTCGTCGGCGGAGACCGATTTGGGGGGGATACGGGCGATCTTGGCGACCACCTCCTCGACGTCCTTCAGCGTCACCGTTTTGCGGCGCTTGCTTTCGGGCAGCAGCATGCGCGAGGCGCCGACCTCGTCGATCACGTCGATCGCCTTGTCGGGCAGCTTGCGGTCGTGGATATAGCGCGCCGAGAGTTCAACGGCGCCGCGGATCGCCTCCTCGGTGTAGCGGACCTTGTGGTGCTTTTCGTAGTTCACCTTGAGGCCGCGCAGGATCTTCACGGTGTCCTCGATCGAGGGCTCGTTGACGTCGATCTTCTGGAAGCGGCGGACCAAAGCGCGGTCCTTCTCGAAGTGGTTGCGGAATTCCTTGTAGGTGGTGCTGCCGATGCAGCGCAGCGTGCCGGAGGCGAGCGCCGGCTTCAGCAGGTTCGAGGCGTCCATGGCCCCGCCGGACGTGGCGCCGGCGCCGATCACGGTGTGGATTTCGTCGATGAACAGGATGGCGTTGGGGTGCGCCTCCAATTCATTGATCACCGCCTTCAGCCGCTCCTCGAAATCGCCGCGGTAGCGCGTGCCGGCGAGCAGCGAGCCCATATCGAGCGAGAAGATGGTGGATTTCAGCAGCACCTCGGGCACGTCGCCCTCGATGATCCGCTTGGCCAGCCCCTCGGCGATGGCGGTTTTGCCGACCCCGGGGTCACCGACGTAGAGCGGGTTGTTTTTGGTGCGGCGGCAAAGGATCTGGATGGTCCGCTCGATTTCCATCTCGCGGCCGATGAGCGGGTCGATCTTGCCGGCATGCGCCTTCTTGTTGAGGTCAACGCAGTAGTTGGTCAGCGCGTCCTGGCCGCGGCGGGCGGATTTCTCCTCCCGCTCCTCGGACTGGCCGGCCTCCTTGGCCGGGCGCTCGGTGCCGGCGACCGGGCGGGGGGCGGAGCGGCCGGGCGCCTTGGCGATGCCGTGCGAGATGAAGTTGACCGCGTCGAGTCGCGTCATGTCCTGGGTCTGCAGGAAATAGACGGCGTGGCTCTCGCGCTCGCTGAACAGGGCGACGAGCACGTTGGCGCCGGTCACCTCGTCCTTCCCCGAGGACTGCACATGGATCGCGGCGCGTTGGACGACGCGCTGGAACCCGGCCGTCGGCTTCGGGTCGCCCGGCCGGTCGGTGGCGAGGCCGGCGAGGTCCTTATCTAGGAATTCCGTGAGATCCGTCCGCAGCTTGTCGAGATCGACTCCGCAGGCGCGCAACACGGTTGCGGCATCGGTGTCGTTGGTGAGGCTGAGGAGCAGATGTTCGAGGGTCGCGTACTCGTGCCGGCGGTCGCCGGCGAGGGCGAGGGCACGGTGGAGCGTCTGTTCAAGATTGCGGGACAGCATGGTCTGACGACACTCCTCGCAGCCGGTCAGTGAGGCCGGTGGGCTTATGGTGCGGTGCGGCATCGGCCGCGCGTCGGCGATCGTTCAAGACTGCGCGGTGCCGCGCATCATCAACATCACCCAAGAGATTTAAATTTCCGCAAGCGTGCGGCAACCCCGCCGAACGACCGGCCGGGGAGGGGGCCGGGGAGGGGCCGGGGCTAGTCTTTCTCAATCGTGCACTGCAGCGGATGCTGGTTCTGCCGGGCGAGATCCATCACCTGGGTCACTTTGGTTTCCGCGACCTCATAGGTGAACAGCCCGCAGACGCCGACGCCGCGGCGATGCACCTGGAGCATCACCCGGGTCGCCTCGTCGCGGTTCTTCTGGAAGAAGCGCTCCAGCACGTGCACGACGAACTCCATCGGGGTGTAGTCGTCGTTCAGCATCAACACCTTGTACATCGCCGGCTTGCGGGTCTTGGGGCGCGCCTTGACGACGACGCCGGTGTTGGGCGTTTCGCCGCCATTGCCGGTCCGGCCCGGGTCGTTGTCCTTGTTGCTGTCGTCGCTCATCGTTGCAAACCGCTCGCTGGTATCGTCCCGGCCGCCCGGGGAACCACGAGCATACGCGAAATAGGGCCGTTTGGAACATCCTTGCGGGCAGACCTGCCAATCGCGGTAGGTACGCGGCTCACGGCCCCGCCTTTCCACGCGATAGGTCCCGATCAGCGAGAATTGGGATTAACCCCCGCTGGCGATCAACCTTTCGTAAAGGGCAAGATAGTCCGTCGCCATGCGCTCCGCCGTCCAGCGCCCCTCGAAGCGGGCACGCACGGCGGCGCGATCGAGATCGGCAAGACGGCCGCAGGCGGCGACCGCCTCATCGACCGTCTCGACGATGAAGCCGGTGCACCCATCCTCGATCACCTCGGACACCGAGCCCTTGCGGAAGGCGATCACCGGGCAACCACAGGCCATCGCCTCGATCATCACCAGGCCGAACGGCTCCGGCCAGTCGATCGGGAACAGCAGCGCCTTGGCGCCCGAGAGAAATGCCGGCTTCTGGCTGTCGTCGATTTCGCCGATGAACTCAATTGCGTCGCCCTCCAGCAGCGGGGCGATCACCTCGGCGAAATAGGGGGCATCCTCCTCGCCCACCTTGGCCGCCACCACCAGTTTCACCCCCGCCGCCGAGGCGATGCGGATGGCCGCCTCGATGCCCTTCTCCGGGGAGATGCGGCCGAGGAAGGCGAAGTAGTCCTGCCCATCGGCCACCGGGCGCAGCAGATCGCGCGGCATGCCGTGTAGGATGGTCGCGGCGTAGTTCAGATGCGGCATCGGCGCGCGCTGGCGATCGGAGATCGAGACCAGCGGCACATCCGGGAACAGGTCGTAGATCTGCGGAATCCAGCCCTGGTCGAGCCGCCCGTGCAGGGTGGTGAGGAACGGCGTGCTCTGCCGGGTGAACACCGAGAACGGGTGGAAATCGATGTGAAAATGCAGCACGTCGAACTGGTCGGCCTGGCGGCGCACCAGCTCGATCATGCGGGCATAGGGTGCGTTGTTGTATTCGAAATTGCGCGCGAAGCGCTCGCCCTGGGCGCGCATCGGCACCAGCTTGGCCGAAGTCCGGCTGTCGCCGGTGGCGAACAGGGTGACGTCGTGGCCCATGTCGACCAGTTCCTCGGTCAGCCAATGGACCACGCGCTCGGTGCCGCCGTAGCGGAGCGGAGGCACGGATTCGAACAGCGGGGCGATTTGGGCGATGCGCATGGATGCTGGCTACGCCGGAGGGCCGGCGGCGGTCAACGTTGCGCCACCAGGGCCAGCACACGACGAACCGCATCGGCCCGCGCTGCGTCGTCGCCGCCGACATGGACGCTGCGGTCGGCGTTCTGGCTGGTCGGGATATTCTGCAACACCCGTACCGGCACCGGGGCGTCGAAATCATGGAAGGCACCGGGGAAGCCGGCGAGGCTGACGCCGGGTACGCGGGATGCGAGTTCCCGACAGGGAGCGATCGGCGTCCAGTCGTCCGCCTCGCCGTGGAGGATGGCGAGCGGCGCGGTGGGGGACCAGGTTGTGCTCGCCGCAAAACCGCGGCACCCCGGGTAAAAGGCGATGAAACGGCGGATCAGCCCGGCCGGCAGATCCGCCCGCCCCGCGCTGGCGGTGGCCAGCACCGTCGACCCTCCATCGGACCAGCCGAGCAGCACCACCCACCCGCGCGCGCTCGGCTCGGTTTCCCTGAAGAAGCGGCGGCGGCGATGGCATGCTGTCGGCGCAGGCCGGAGGCGGTGGCGAGGCGGTTCGTCTCTCGGCACTGCGAGCCGAGGCCGCGCGAGGCGAAGCTGTTGGGGAACAGCACGACATGGCCGGCTTCGGTGAGGATCTTGCGCCACATCGCATCGCGGGACGGGAAGGGGCCGCCGCAGCCATGCAACGCCACCACCGCCGGGCCGCGCGGATCGCCCTCCGGCCGGAACACCTCGCCCTGCAGGGTGATCCCTTCCGGCCCCGGGAAGCTCACATGCTCCGCCCGCGCCGAACCAGCCGCCAACAGCACCACGATCAGCATCAGCACATTGCGCATCGTTGACCCACGTCATTCCCGCCCCACCAAGATTGCGCCATGATGCTGGACAATACCACGCCCTCCTCCCGCAGACAGGCGATCCGTGACCATCTCCATGCCCCAATTCCAGGCCCGCCCGCTGGCGTTCCTGTTCCACTACGTCAACCGCCACCGGCTCGGGCATATGATCATCCTCACCGCCGTGGTGCTGGCGGTGGTGTGCTCGGTGCTGACCCAGTACGGGCTGAAGGCGCTGATCGACGTGGTTTCGCGCGGCCGCGATGCGCCGGGCGTTGTGGAGGCCTCGTGGCACGCCTTCGCGGTGCTGTGCGGGCTGATCGCGGCCGACAACTTCCTCTGGCGCATCGCCGGCTTCACGGTGGCCCGGGTGTTCGTGCGCGTCACCGGCGATGTGCGGGCGGATTTGTTCCTCCACCTCACCGGCCATTCGCCGAGCTACTTCTCCGAACGCCTGCCCGGCACCATGGCCAGCCGCATCACCGCCACCTCCAACGCGA
>JAPLOH010000224.1:1508-9700 GCA_026400845.1 Alphaproteobacteria bacterium | reverse complement strand
CGGCACCTGGAACGTCATCCCACCCTGTCTCGCCGTGGTGCTGGCGATCGTGCTGATCGCTTCGGTGAACCCGCTGATGGCCGCCGCCCTGGCCGGGGTGAGCGCCATTATGGCCGGCATCGTGTTCTGGCTGGCCGAACGCGGCACCCCGATCCATCGCAATTTCGCCACCCATGCCGCGGGCGTCGATGGCGAGATGGTCGATATCATCTCCAACATGCATGTGGTGCGCGCCTTCGGTGCCACCTTCCGCGAACACACCCGCCTCAACGGGCGGATCGACGGCGAGATGGCGGCGCGGCGCAAGAGCCTGTTCTACCTCGAAAAACTGCGCCTGCTCCACGCGGTGATGACGGCGCTGATCACCGCCGGGCTGCTCGCCTGGGGCGTCATCATGTGGCAGCGCGGCGAGGCCTCGGCCGGTGACATGGTGCTGATCTGCTCGCTCGGCTTCACCATCCTGCACGGCACGCGCGATCTCGCGGTCTCGCTGGTCGATCTCACCCAGCAGGTCGCGCGGCTGGAAGAGGCGATCACCTCGCTGCTGACCCCGCATGAACTGCCCGACGCGGCCAACGCGCTCACTTTGCCGCACGGGCCAGGCCGCGTCACCTTCGAGCATGTCCGCTTCGGCTATCCCGGCCGCGAGCCGGTGCTGAACGATTTCTCCCTGGTCATCGAGCCGGGCCAGCGCGTCGGCCTGGTGGGCGCGTCCGGCGCCGGAAAATCCACCATCATCGCCCTGCTGCAACGCTTCTACGATGTGCAGAAGGGCGCCGTGCGGATCGATGGCGAGGACATCACCGAGATCACCCAGGAGAGCCTGCGCGCCATGCTGGCGATCGTGCCGCAGGATATCTCGCTGTTCCACCGCACCATCCTGGAAAACCTGCGCTACGCCCGCCCCGACGCCATCGAGGCCGACGTGCTGGCCGCCGCCACCACCGCCCGCTGCCGCGAATTCATCGAGGCACTGCCGGAAGGGTTCGACACCATGGTGGGCGATCGCGGCGTGAAGCTCTCCGGCGGCCAGCGCCAGCGCCTCGCCATCGCCCGCGCTTTGCTGAAGGACGCTCCGATCCTGCTGCTCGATGAAGCCACCTCGGCGCTCGACAGCGAATCCGAGCAGGCGATCCAGCAGGCGCTCGATATCCTCATGCGCGGGCGCACCACGATCGCGATTGCCCACCGGCTCTCCACGCTCAAAAACTTCGACCGCATCGTGGTGATGGATCGCGGCCGCGTCATCGATGACGGGCCGCCCGACGTGCTGTCCAACCGGCCGGGCCCGTATCGGGACCTGCTGATGAAGCAGATGATGCCGACGGATGGCGCCGCCACCTGATCCACCCCTTGCGAAACCCGCCGGTCTGTCCGACCCTTCGTTCAACCAACTGGGGAAACCGTCATGGCCAAGAATTCCGACGACAAGCTGTTCGCCGAACTGCGCAAGATCGATACGCCGACCATCACCAACGTGGTCGCGACCTATCCGAAGAACCCGCTCTGCCTCGGGCTCTACAACCCCTGGACCGAGAACTGGTACACCCACACCTCGATCCGCTGCATCTACCCCGAGAAGGGCGCGATCATCGGTTACGCCGTCACCTGCGTGTTCGGCCTGCCTGACCCCAACTACTCCGGCCGCCTGACCTTCATGGACGTGGTCGACGCCATGGACGCGATGAAGAAGCCGACCATCCTGGTGATCCAGCAGAAATGGCCCGCCGAGCTGATGGCCAAGGCCGGGCTCGCCGGCGAAATCATGGTCAGCTCGATGATGGCGGTCGGCTGCAAGGGCCTGCTCTCCAACGGCCCCTCGCGCGACGTCGATGCCATCCGCCGGCTTGATTTCCAGATGCTGCTGGGCGGCGTCACCGCCGGCCACGGCGAAATGGCGGTGCAGTCGGTCAACGTGCCGGTCTCCGTCGGCGGCATGGACGTCGCCCCGGGCGAACTCATCCACATGGACGAGAACGGCGCGGTGAAGTTCCCGGCCGACAAGGCGGGCGCCGTGCTCGCCAATGCGCAGGCGATGCTCGCCGATGAAGCCGAGAAGATCGCCGCCCTGCGTGCGGCCAAGACGGCCGCCGAGGTTCGTGCCGCCATGGCTGGGCAGGGGTACGGGGCGGCAGACAAGAAGAAGAAAGGGTAGACCGTAAGGAAGGGGTTCTTTTTGAAAAAAAGAACCAAAAAACTTTTATCCGTTTGGCTCAGTGCTTTCCCTGGAGAGTGCGAAGCCAACGGATAAAAAGTTTTTGCTTCTTTTTTCAAAAAGAAGCGCTTCCTTCCGCCGCCGCCTCGAACGCCGCCAGCCCGGCCTCGATGGTCGCGCGGTCGAGGTCGCGGGTGATGAAGACGATGCGCGAGGTGCGCGGATCGCCGTCGGGCCATTTTTCCAGCAGCACGGGCTCATGGAACATGTGCTGCACGCCATGGATCGCCACCGGGCGGTCCTGGCCGACCAGGTTGAGAATGCCCTTCACCCGCAGCAGGCTTTCGCCGCGCGTGCCGATCAACATCTCCAGGCACGTGCCGACCCCCTGCCAGTGCAGCGGCTTGTCGTAGCTGAGGCAAAAACTGTGGATATGCGCGTCATGCCGGTTGGGGTCGCGTATCCCGGTCGGCACGGCGGCGAAAGCCGCCTCGTCGAGCCATTTGCGCACGTCGCCGATCTTGCCGGAGGTGTCGAACAGGCCGCAATCGAGGATAGCGGCGGGGTCGATGGCGCCGCGCTCGGCGATCAGCACCGGGGCGGCGGGGTTCAATTGGCGGATGCGGGCGCGGAGCGGCGCGAGGTCGCCGGCGAGATCGGTCTTGGACAGCACGATACGATCCGCCATCGCGACTTGCCGCACTGCCTCGGCATGGGCGTCGAACTGCCCCATGGCGTGCACTGCGTCGACCACCGTCACGATGCCGTCGAGCCGGTAGCGCAGCGCCACCGAGATATCGCCCATCAGTTGCTGCACGATCGGCGCCGGATCGGCGAGCCCGGTGGTCTCCACCACCACGCGATGGATTTCGCCGGTGTGCACGCGGGGCAGCAGGTCGCGCAGCGCACGGGAAAGATCGCCCTGGATGGCGCAGCACAGGCAGCCCGAGGGCAGCAGGATGGTGGTGTCCTCCACCTTCTCCATCAGGATATGGTCGAGCCCGATTTCGCCGAACTCGTTGACCAGCACCGCGGTGCCCTTCATCTCCGGCCGGCGTACCAAGGCGTTGAGCAAAGTGGTTTTTCCGGCGCCGAGAAAGCCGGTGAGCACGGTCAGGGGCGCGGTCTCAGCCATGGCTGTGGCCATGCCCGTAAAGCGCCTCGGGCGAGACGGCGGGCTCGGCGATCTCCACCCAGGCGCCATCCCGCGCCGCGCGGTAGAAGCAGTTGCGCCGCCCGGTATGGCAGGCGACCCCGGTCTGGTCGACCAGCAGCAGGATGGTGTCGCCGTCGCAGTCCAGTCGAAGGTCGATCAGGATCTGTTGCTGGCCCGAGGTCTCCCCCTTGCGCCACAGCCGGTTGCGGCTGCGCGAGAAGTAGCAGACGCGCCCGGTCGCGAGCGTTTCCGCCACCGATTCGCGGTTCATCCACGCCATCATCAGCACCTCGCCGGTGTCGTGCTGCTGGGCGATCGCGGGTATCAGGCCGTTCCCGTCAAAGCTCAAACTGTCGAGCATCTGTGCGTCCATCTCCGAATGCGGCCTTTCCATCATCGCGCGGCCTGCTTTATCCTGCCGCAGTGATGTCCATGGCAACTGACGCGTTTTCCCCCCGCACTGACGCGCTGCTGGATCGCGCGGCGGCGATGTGCGAGGCGCGCAATGTCCGCCTCACCGGACTGCGGCGGCAAGTGCTCGGGCTGATCCTGGAATCCCCCAACCCCACCGGCGCCTATGATTTGCTGGAGCGCCTGCGCGAGCGGCGCGGCCCGTCGGCGCCGCCCACCGTGTATCGCGCGCTCGAATTCCTGCGCGAAAATGGGCTGGTGCACCGGCTCGAGCGTCTCTCCGCCTTTGTCGGATGTGTCGAGGCGCACGGCCACTTGCATGGCCACCCCGCCCAGTTCCTGATCTGCCGCACCTGCGGGCGGGTGACGGAGCTGGAGGATCACGACCTCGCCCACGCGCTGGCCGATGCGGCGAAGAAAGTCGGCTTCACCATCAGCGGCGCCACGGTGGAAGCCGAGGGACTCTGCGCCGACTGCCGCTAGCCGCAAACGCCCAAGCGCCAGCGCCACCCCCGCGCAGCGCGCAGGGACGGTTCTCACGCGACAGACCTGAAGCCGGTACATCGGGCCATCGCCACCGGATCCGCCGCCAGCGCCACCCCGCGCGCAATGCGCCGCATGCCACGGCCGCGCGAGAACATCAGCCCGAACCGCCGCGCGACCGCGCGCCGCCCGGCATCGTTCACGCACCGCCCCACCTCCGCCGCCTTGCCGATCGTGCGCGGGTCCTCCCGAAATTCCGGATCCGCCAGCGCGGCGCGCACCCGCGCCATGGAAGCGAGGTCCCGCATGAGCCGCGCGCGGTGCCGATGCCCCACCGGCATCGCCGCCAGGCGCGCCCGCATCCGCCCCTCCCGCACCGCCAACACCCCGCCCAGCAGCAACGCCAGGCGCAGCGCGATGTGGCGCAGCATTCTGTGCAGGATTGCGGGAACGGGCGGCATTAATGGGGCTCCTCGGCGGGGGTGGATGATGCCCGTATCATACACCGCCGAGGCAAAATGTCAAGAACAAAAATAGAACAAGAGAAATTTATCAGATGCCGGCCACCACACCACCGCGCTCCCGCGCGTGCGGCCCGGCGCCCTAAACCGCGACCACCAGCCCCCCGGTCGCGGGATCGGCGCCGCCATCCAGCACGCCATTCACACAACGGATCGCATGCACCCAGGCGACGGTATAGATGTGCGCCACCCGCTTTACCGGGTAGCCCTGCGCCAGCAAATCCCGCTCGGCCGAGCGCAGGATGCGGTTGGAAATCTCGATGGTGTCCGACACCGCGGCAAAGCGCGGCGCGCCGACCGCCTGTTCGGCGTTCATGCCGAACTCGATCACGTTCAGCATCACCTGAAGGTTGCCCATGGTGATGTAGGTGGCGCCGGGCGAGCCGAGGGTGAGAAAGGGAGCGCCGTCCTTGAACACGATGGTCGGCGAGAGCGCCGAGAACCGCGCCTTGCCCGGGGCCAGCGAGCCCGCCCGGCCCGGCCGCGGATCGAACACCGACATCGCGCCGTTGTACATGAAGCCGAGCCCCTCGGTGATCACGCCCGAGGGCTGGCCGAGCGTATGCGTCATGGTGAAGGCGTTGCCCTCGGTGTCCATCACGCAGACATGGGTGGTGTGCTTGCTCTCCGCGCCGCCCGAATTGAAGCGGGGCACATGGGCCTTCTCGTGGCGGCGGATGCGCTCGGCCTGGGCGGCGGCATAGTCCTTGGAGGTCAGTTCCGCCATCGGCACCGGGAAAAAACGGGGATCGCCGACTTTTGCGTCCTTGTCGGCGGTGGCGATCTTCATCGCTTCCGAGACCACGCGGATATATTCGGGCGAGTTGTGGCCCATCGCCCGGAGGTCGAAATTCTCGAGGATGTTGAGCATCTCGATCAGCATCACGCCGCCGCCCGGCGGGTGGTTGGTGGCGATGCCGAGGCCGCGATAGAGGCCCCACAGCGGCGCGTTCTCCTCCGGGCCGCAATCGGCGAGATCGGCCATGGTGAGCAGCCCGCCATTGGCCTCCATGTCGGCGATGATCGCGCGCGCAATTTCTCCCTGGTAGAAATCGGCCGCCCCATGGGTGGCGATGCGTTCGAGGGTGCGCGCCATGTCCGGGTTAACCAGCGCGTCGCCGACGCCCAGCGTCGAGCCGTCGGGCTTGCCGTAGATCTTGCGGGCGGCCGCCAGCCTGGTCACCACGTCGATATTGGCCGGGCGGCCATTGGTCGGCGGCTGGTTCCACCATTGCGCGACGTGCGGCCGCACCAGGCAGCCGCCACGGGCATACTCGATCGCTTGGGGCAGCAGGTCCGCCAGCGAGCGGGTGCCGAAACGGGAAAGCGCGGTGTCGAAGGCCGCCAGCGAGCGCGGCGAGGTAATCGCCTGGTAGCCGAACTCGTTCACCCGCCCCTCGAGGATGAAGCCCCAGCCGTCATCGGCCTCGCGGATGATGCGGTTTTCCCACATCTCCGGGCGCACCGCCAAAGGCGAGCGGCCGTGGAAATCGAGCGTGGTGTGGATCCCCTGGCCCGGCAGCAGGATTTGCATATTGCCCATCCCCGCGATGCCGCACATCTGCGGATCGACGGCGGTTTGCACCAGTGCGGCGGCGATGCCGGCATCGACCACATTGCCGCCGGCGCGCAGTACATCGGCCCCCGCCTCGGCGGCCTCGGGCTGGGCTGCGGATACCATTCCATGGGTCATCGAGGTCTCCTCGGCGGCGTGTGTGCCGCCCTTGTGCCTATCTTGCCGCAATCACCGCGTCGCGGAACACCCCCGGCGCGTCGCTGGGACGGTCGAGCTCGAGATGGCGTTGATGGAAGGCGGCCACCGCCGGATTATGGGCGATGGAGATCACCGTGGCGTTGGGCAGGCGCGCCCGCAGCAGCCCGTACAGCGCCGCCTCGCTGGCCGGGTCGAGGCTCGCCGTCGCCTCATCCAGGAACAGCCAGTCGGGCTTCACCAGCAGCGCGCGGCCGATCGCCAGCCGCTGCTGCTCGCCGCCCGAAAGCCGCTGCGCCCAGGCATCCTCCTCGTCGAGCCGCGGTGCAAGCTGGCCAAGCCCCACCGCCTCAAGCGCCGCACGCACGTCATCGTCCGAGACCGTATCGACGCGCATCGGGTAGACCAGCGCATGGCGCAGCGTGCCGAGCGGCAGATAGGGCCGCTGCGGCAGGAACAGCGCCGTCCCGCCGCCCCGATGCACGGTCCCGGCGCCGAATGGCCAAATGCCGGCCAGCGCGCGGAACAGCGTCGATTTGCCGGAGCCGGAACGCCCGGTGACGACAGTCCATTCCCCGCGATGGAAGGCGAGCGTCGCGCTCTCCGCCAGCGTCTGCCCGCCGGGCAGCGCCAGCGTCGCACCCTCCAGGCCGAATTCCGTATGATCGGCCATGGCAAGTTCCCCATGGGCGCGCCGCGCGGCGATAATGGCGCGTTCGAACGTCGCAAGGCGCTCCACCGTCGCCCGCCAGCTCGCCAGCGAGGAATAGGCACCGACGAACCAGCTCATCGCGCCCTGCACATTGCCGAACGCATCGGCGGTCTGCGTCAGATCACCCAGCGCCATCGCGCCCGAGAAATAGCGCGGCGCGGCCACCACGATGGGGAAGATGATCGCCACCTGGTTATACCCGGCGATCAGCGCGTTCAGCAGCTTGGTCCGCCGCATGATCTGCCACCAATTCGCCACCACCGCGGCGAACCGGTCTTCGAGCCCGCGATGCTCCTCCGTCTCGCCGCCATGCAGCGCGATCCCCTCGACATTCTCGCGCAGCCGGACAAGCGCGAAGCGAAAATCCGCCTCCACCCGCTGCTGGCGGAAATTCAGCGCCGCGAGCGGCCGGCCAACCAGATGCGTCACCCAGGTGCCCAACACCGAATAGACCAGCGCCACCCACACCATGTAGCCGGGGATGTCGTAGCCCATGAACGTCATCGAGCCCGAAAGCCCCCAGAGAATGCCGAGGAAACTCGCGAGCGTGACGACGTTGGACAGCAGGTCGAGGCTGAGGGCGAGGGATTCGGTGACGAAGTTCGACAAATCCTCGGCGATGCGCTGATCCGGGTTGTCGGTGCCGATCCCCTTGGCGTCGCCGGCGTTTTCCAGGCTGATCCGGTAATAGGCCCGCTCGGCGAGCCAGGAGGCCAGCAGCCGCTCCGTCATCCAGCGCCGCCAGCGGATGCGCAGCCACTGGTTGAGGTAGGTGCGATAGACCGAGACCACGATGAAGAACCCGGCCACCACGCAGAAGCCGGGCATGAAGCCTTCCTTGTCCACCCGGTAGAAAAACAGCAGGTCGACGAAGCCCTGCCAGTCCTTGTCCTGCAGGGCGTTGTAGAAGGCGCGGTTCCAGAAATTCAGCACGACCGACATGCCGACCAGCGCGAGGTTCAGCACCACGATGGCGGCCAACAGCCCCCGGGCCGACCAGCGTTCCTCGGAGGCGGCGAAATAGGGCTTGGCGAGACGCCAGG
>JAPLOH010000224.1:0-1473 GCA_026400845.1 Alphaproteobacteria bacterium | reverse complement strand
CAGGCCGCGCATTTTGTGTCTCCTGGGTGATCAGCCGGGTTGGGTCAGCCGGGCGTCAGCGCCTTCTCGATCGCGGTGAGCCAGGCGGTGATGCGGGCCTCGTTGACGCCGAAATCCTTGCGCCCGTACACGCTGCGCGACCACAGGATGAGGCCGCCCTCAGGCGCCACCTGTACAGCGATGAGGTCGGGATAATTGGCCATCGCGCTGCGGGCGACGAAATGGATCTGGCGGATGTCGGCGAATTCCGCGTGCAGGAACACCCGCTCCTGCGCCTGGGCAACCCGCTTCACCGCGGCATAGAGCGCGTCGGGCGGTGCCTTGAAGGCGGTGACGCGGTCGGGGGCGGGTTGGAAACCCTCGGGGGCGGCGAGGTAGGTGTTCGGGCTCGCCGGGCGTTCCAGCCGCGTCATGTCCATCGGCGGTGGCACCGGCAGGCCATCGACGCCCTCGCCGCCGCAGGCGGGGAACACCAGGCCCAGCAGCATCGGCAACAGCCGCATCACACGTCCTCGGCGGCACGGATACGCAGGCGGATCACCCCGCGCGCCTCGGCAACCGGCACCGGCTTGCCTTTGCGCAAGATGTCGATCGCCCCGGCCTCGGACAAACGGCAGGCAGCACGGCGGACGGCGGACAACTGCCGTCGCCAGGCGTCGGGCGGCTCCGGCACCAGATATTTGGCGACCTCGGCCGGGTCGATCGACCGTGCCGGCCCGCAGGCGGTGGTCAACCGGAGAATCGGATCCTCAATGGGGGTCAGTTCGCTCACGACCCTCTATGTGTCGTGCCGGGCTGCGGATGCAAGCGGGACGGAACAATCGGCTCACACCAGCAAACCCAGACGTGGCAACGGCGGGACGCGCAGCGGCGGCCCGAACAGGGGCCCCTGGCCCTCGTTGCAGCCGCAATGGGCGAGGAAGGCGCGCTGATGCTCGGTCTCCACCCCGTCGGCGATCACGGTCAGGTCCATCGTATGGGCGGTCGCGATGGCGGCGCGGGCGATCGCGGCATCCTCGCGGTCACCGGGCAGGCCGCGCACCAGGGTGCGCGCCAGTTTCACGCTGGTGAGCGGCAGACGGCGCAGCAAAGTGAGGCTCGTCACCCCCGCGCCGAACCCGTCGATGCACAGGCCGACCCCGCGATCGCGCAGCGCGGACAAGGCGAGCAGCCCGTCGGCATCGATGTCGACCAGCACCGGCTCCGGCAACACCAGCTCCAGCCGCCGGCCCGCGAGCCCGGCGCTCGCCAGCGCCGAGCCCACCAGCCCGAGCAGCCGGTCCGACCGGGTGAGCTCATCGGGCAGCGCGACCGAAAGAACCTCGTGCGGCGCGGCGCCGGTTTGGTGCAGAAAACTCTGCATGATCGCGCCGAGCGCCGGCTGACGCCCGCCATGGCGCATGAGCACCGCTTCGATGCCGGTCGGGCGATCATCGGCGAGGGCGTGGCGTTGCAGGAAGGTGACCGCGGCCT
>JAPLOH010000357.1:5133-11396 GCA_026400845.1 Alphaproteobacteria bacterium | reverse complement strand
GTTCGACCAGGAGTCGGTGGCCCTCAGCACCACCGCCGCCGTCGCCGCCACCTGGTTCCAGGCGCTGGCCTTGCAGGACCGGGTGGACATCGCGAACCGCAACCTCGCCGATGCCGAGGCGATCCAGCAGGCCATTCGCGCCCGCCAGGAGGCGGGCACCGCCTCGGCGCTCGACGTCGCCCAGCAGGGCGCGCTGGTGGCGGGCATCAGGGCCCAGATGCCCGCGCTGCGCAGCCAGCTCGAACAGCAGGTGATCGCGCTCGGCGTGCTGACCGGCCGGCCGCCGGCGGCCATCACGGTGCGGCCCGGCCCGCTGACCGCGCCCGCGCTGCCCGCGGTGCGCCCCGGCCTGCCCTCGGCGCTGCTGGCGCGCCGGCCCGATATCGCCGCCGCCGAGGCGCGGCTCCGGGCGGCCAACGGCAACATCAAGGTCGCCCGCGCGGCGTTCTTCCCGCAGGTTTCGCTCTCGGGATCGGCGGGGTTCCAGAGCCTGGCGCTGGCCACCTTGTTCGGCCCCGGCACGCTGTTCGCCAACACCGCGCTGTCGGCCGGCCAGGTGGTGTTCGACAACGGGCGCACCGCGGCGCAGGTGGCGCTGACCCGGGCGCAGTACGACGAACTGGCCGCCAACTACCGCAAGGCGGTGCTGCAGGCCTTCACCGACGTCGACATCGCCGCCACCGCACTCGCCTTCGCCACCGAGCAGGAGGGGCTGATGCGCGAGGCCGTGCGCGTCGCCCAGCTCGCCGCCGACATCGCCGGCGCGCAGGTGCGGGCGGGCACCTCCGACATCGTCAACGCGCTCCAGGCGCAGACCACGCTGTTCAACGACCTCGACCAGCTCGCCCAGATCCGCCTCGCCCGCTTCCAGGCGCTGCTGTCGCTCTACAAGGCGCTGGGCGGCGGCTGGACGGCCGAGGACGTGGCGGCCGCACCATGAGTGAAGGGCATTAGAATGCGCCGTTTCCTGATCCTCGTGGTGCTGCTCGCGGCGGCCGGTGGTGGGGGCTGGTGGTGGTGGTCCAACCGCGCGCCGCCGCCCGAGACGCGCCGGCGCGGCTTCGACGGCATTCCCGTGGTGGTCGCGAGCGCCGAGACGCGCGACGTCGCGATCTATCTCGACGGGCTCGGCACCGTGCAGGCCTCGGCGCTGGTCACCGTGAAGCCGATGGTCGATGGGCCGCTGGTCGAGGTGCGTTTCAAGGAGGGCCAGGAGGTCGCCAAGGGCGACGTGCTCGCCCGCATCGACCCGCGCCAGTACCAGGCCTCGCTCGACCAGGCGCTGGCCAAGCAGCGCCAGGACGAGGCGACGCTGGCCAATGCGCGGCTCGATCTCGCGCGCTACCAGAAGCTCGCCGCCACCGCCTATACCTCCGCCCAGCAGGCCGATACCCAGAAGGCGCTGGTGGCGCAGCTGGAGGCGCTGGTGGCCGGCGATCAGGCGGTGATCGACAACGCCCGCACCCAGCTCGGCTACACCACCATCACCGCCCCGGTGGACGGGCGGGTGGGCGTGCGGATCGTCGATGCCGGCAACATCGTGCGTGCCTCGGACCAGGCGGGGCTGGTGGTGGTGACCACGCTGAAGCCGGTCAACGTGCAGTTCACTTTGCCGCAGCAGGCGCTCCAGGCGGTCGCCGCGGCGATGGCGCAGGGGTCGCCCGAGGTGCTCGCCTTCGTGCAGGGCGACGGCCAGCGCGGGCCGCCGGAGCGCGGCACGCTGAGCGTGCTGGACAACCAGGTGGACCAGGCGACCGGCACCATCAAGCTCAAGGCGAGCTTCGCCAATGAGCGGCTGCGGCTGTGGCCGGGCGCGTTTGTCAGCGTGCGGCTGCGCGCGGAGACACGGGTGGGGGCGGTGACACTGCCGCCGGTGGCGATCCAGCGCGGGCCGCGCGGCGCCTTCGTGTTCGTGCTGAACGACAACAACACCGTCACCCGCCGCCCCGTCACCGTCGGCCACGAGGACCTCGCGGCCAGCATCGTGACCGAGGGCGTCAAGCCCGGCGAGCGGGTGGTGGTGGATGGCGCGGCACGGCTCAGCGACAATTCCAAGGTGATCGTGCTGCCCCCGCCGGCCACCGCCGGCGTCCCGCGCGGACCCGCCCCATGAAGACCGGCCCCATGAAGACCCGCCCCGTGAAGACCTCGGCGTGAACATCTCGGCGCCCTTCATCGCCCGCCCGGTCGCGACCTCGCTGCTGGCGGTCGCGGTGCTGCTGGCGGGCGCGCTGGGCTATCGCGGCCTGCCGGTCTCGGCGCTGCCGCAGGTCGATTTCCCGACCATCCAGATCACCACCCAGCTCCCCGGCGCCAATCCCGACACGGTGGCGAGCCTCATCACCGCGCCCTTGGAGCGCCAGTTCGGCCAGATCCAGGGCCTCACGACGATGACCTCGACCTCGGCCGAGGGCACCAGCCAGATCACCCTGCAATTCTCGCTGCGCCGCAAAATCGAGAGTGCCGCGCAGGACGTCCAGGCCGGCATCAACGCCGCGGCCGGCACCCTGCCGGCCTCGCTGCCCTATCCGCCGGTCTACGCCAAGGTGAACCCGGCCGACGCGCCGATCCTCACCATCGCGCTGCTGAGCGACAATATCACGCTCGATCGGGTGTCGGACGCGGCCGACACCCTGCTGCAACCCAAGCTCGCCGAGATCGACGGGGTGGGGCAGGTGAGCGTGCAGGGCCGCATGCGCCCGGCCGTGCGGGTGCGCGTCAACCCCGCCCGCGTCGCCTCCTACGGGCTGTCGATGGACGATGTGCGCCTCGCCATCGCCGCCGCCAACGTCAACGGCGCCAAGGGCGGCTTCGACGGGCCACGCCAGGCGATCGCGCTCGGCGCCAATGACCAGATCACCTCGCCCGAGGCCTATCGCGGCGTCATCGTCGCCTGGCGCAACGGCGCCCCGTCGTGGAGACCGTGGAGCGCATCCGCGCCGAGCTGCCGCGCCTGCGGGCGGCCATGCCGGCCGCCGTCGAGATGGTGCTGGTGGCCGACCGCACGGTGACCATCCGCGCCTCGGTGGCCGACGTGCAGGCCACGTTGATGCTCTCGGTGGTGCTGGTGGTCGGCGTGATCTGGCTGTTCCTGCGCTCCTGGCGGGCCACCGTGATCCCCGCCGTGGCGCTGCCGCTCTCCATCGTCGGCACCTTCGGGATCATGGCGCTGATGGGCTACGGGCTCGACAATCTCTCGCTGATGGCGCTCACGGTTGCCACCGGCTTCGTGGTCGACGACGCGATCGTGATGATCGAGAACGTGGTGCGCTACATGGAGGAGGGGCTCTCGCCACTGGAGGCGGCCTACAAGGGCGCGGCGCAAATCGGCTTCACCATCGTCTCGCTGACCGTCTCGCTGATCGCGGTGTTCATCCCCTTGTTGTTCATGACGGGGGTGGTGGGGCGGCTGTTCAGCGAATTCGCGGTGGTGCTGTCGGTCTCCGTCATCGTCTCGGCGGTGGTGTCATTGACCCTCACGCCGATGATGTGCGGGCGGCTGCTGCGGCACGAGAGCGGCCCGCCGGGCCGCATCGCACGTGTCGCCGAGGCCGGGTTCGCGGCGCTGCTGACGGGCTATCGCGTCACGCTCGACTGGTCGCTGCGCTTCCCCCGCCTGATGCTGCTGACCGCGCTGGCGACGCTGGCGGGCACGCTGTGGCTCTACATCGCGGTGCCCAAGGGGTTCCTGCCGAGCCAGGACACCGGGATCATCGTCGCCGTCACCGAGGCCGAGGGCAGCGTGTCGATCCCGCGCATGTCGGTGTTGCAGGAGCAGGCCGCGGCGATCGTGCGGGCGGACCCCGACGTCGCCTCGGTGGTCTCCTTCGTCGGCGTCGGCACCATCAACCCGACCCCCAATACCGGGCGGCTGACCATCGCGCTGACCCCGCGGCGCGACCGCGCGGCCAGTGCGGGCGCCATCGCCCGGCGGCTGACCGAGGCGCTGGCGGGCATTCCCGGCCTCGCCGTCTACATGCAGCCGGTGCAGGACATCCAGATCGGCACCCGCATCAGCCGCACCCGGTTCCAGTACACCCTGGTCGACACCGACGAGGCCGAACTCGCCCGCTGGGCGCCGACCCTGCTTGACCGCCTCAAGGCCGAGCCCGCGCTGCGTGACGTCGCCTCCGATCAGCAGGCGGTCGGGCTGCGCAGCTTCGTCGAGGTCAACCGCGCCACCGCGTCCCGCCTCGGGGTGACCATGCAGGGGGTGCAGGACGTGCTGTACGACAGTTTCGGCCAGCGCCAGATCTCCACCATCTTCGCCCAGGCCAACCAGTACCGCGTGGTGCTGGAGGCCGACCCGGATTGGCTGGAGGACCCCGGCGTGCTGCAACGCCTGCGCGTGCCCGGCGCCGGGGGCGCGCAAATTCCGCTCGCCGCCATCGCCACCATCAGGCGCATCCCGGCCCCCCTGGCGGTGACGCATGAGGCGCAATTCCCCTCGGTGACCATCAGCTTCAACCTCGCCGAGGGCGCCGCCCTGGGCGACGCGGTGGAGGCGGTGGCGCGCGCGGAGGCCGAGATCGGCCTGCCGCCCACCATCTCCGGCAGCTTCGCCGGTGACGCCGCCGAGTTCCAGCGCTCGCTCGCCTCGATGCCCTGGCTGATCCTGGCGGCCATCGTGGTGATCTACATCGTGCTCGGCGTGCTCTACGAAAGCGTGATCCACCCCGTCACCATCCTCTCCACTTTGCCCTCCGCCGGCATCGGCGCGCTGCTGGCGCTGATGGCGGTGGGCGCCGATCTGTCGCTGGTGGCGCTGGTGGGCATCGTGCTGCTGATGGGCATCGTGAAGAAGAACGCGATCATGATGATCGACTTCGCCATCGAGGCCGAGCGGGTGCACGGCAAATCGCCGGACGAGGCGATCCGCGAGGCCTGCCTGCTGCGCTTCCGCCCGATTATGATGACCACCATGGCCGCCCTGCTGGGCGCGCTGCCTCTGGTGCTGGAAAGCGGCACCGGCTCCGAGCTGCGCTTTCCGCTCGGCGTCACCATCGTCGGCGGCTTGGCGCTGAGCCAGTTCCTGACGCTTTATACGACGCCGGCGATTTATAGCGGTTGCGGTTGGGTGGAAAAGTAAGGGAAGGAGTTCTTTTTTGAAAAAAAGAACCAAAAAACTTTTCTCCATTAGATTCGCACTCTCCCCGGAGAGTGCGAAGCCAATGGATAAAAAGTTTTTGCTTCTTTTTTCAAAAAGAAGCGCTTCCCTTGCCTGGCTAACCTAATGGGCTTCTCCGAGATCTTCATCCGCCGCCCCGTCGCCACGCTGCTGCTGGCGTTCGGGCTGATGATCTCGGGTGTGGTGGCCTATCACTTCCTCCCCGTCGCGCCGCTACCGAGCGTGGATATCCCGACCATCGTGGTGTTCGCCGCCCGCCCGGGGGCGGACCCGGAGACGGTGGCCAATTCGCTGGCCGCGCCGTTGGAGCGGCGGCTCGGGATAATCCCGGGAGTGACGGAAATCACCTCCACCAGCTCGGTCGGCAACACTTCCATCGTCATCCAGTTCGACCTCAAGCGCGACATCGACGGCGCCGCGCATGACGTGCAGGCGGCGATCAACGCCGCCATCGCGGACCTGCCGGGCGATCTGCCGATCCGCCCCTATTTCCGCAAATTCAACCCGGCCGAGACGCCGATCATGACGATCGCGCTGACGTCGGAGACGATGTCGATGGGCCAGGTGTACGACGCGGCCGACAGCATCCTTGCCCAGCGGCTCTCCCAGGTGGAGGGGGTGGCGCAGGTGACGGTGAACGGCGCCGAGAAACCGGCGGTCAGGGTGCGGCTGAACCCGGTGCTGCTGGCCAATGCCGGGATGTCGGCGCAGGAGGTCTACACCGCCATCCGGAGCGCCAACACCAATGGCCCCACCGGCGGCTTCCAGGGGCCTGAGCGGGCGGAGACCATCGGGCTCAACAACCAGTTGAGCCGTGCCGCGGAGTATCGCCCGCTGGTGATCAAATCCGCCAATGGCGCCACGGTCCGCCTCGGCGATGTCGCCGAGGTGGTGGACGCCACCACCAACGCGCGGCTGTCGGCGAGCTTCAACGCCAAGCCGGCGATCCTGCTCAACATCACCAAATCGACCGGCGCCAACGTGATCGAGACGGTCGACAACGTGCGCGCCGTGCTGCCGCTGCTGCAAAGCTGGATGCCCGCCGATATCGAACTCACCGTCCTGTCCGACCGCACGACCACCATCCGTGCCAGCGTGAACGACGTGCAGATCAGCCTCGCGATCTCGGTGGTGC
>JAPLOH010000357.1:0-5122 GCA_026400845.1 Alphaproteobacteria bacterium | reverse complement strand
GTGCTGGTGCTGCTGGTGGTGCTGCTGTTCATGCGCGCGGCGGTGCCGACCATCGCGGCGGCGGTGACGGTGCCGCTGTCGCTGGCCGGCACGGTGGCGGCGATGTGGTTCTGCGGCTACTCGCTCAACAATTTCACGCTCATGGCGCTGACCATCTCGGTGGGGTTCGTGGTGGACGACGCGATCGTGATGATCGAGAACATCATGCGGCACCGCGCCATGGGCAAACCGCCGCTGCAAGCCGCACTCGACGGGGCGCGCCAGATCGGCTTCACGGTGATCTCGATCTCGGTTTCGCTGGTCGCCGTGTTCATCCCCATCACCTTCATGGGGGGCGTGATGGGCAAGCTGTTCCACGAATTCGCCGCCACCATGACGATCGCCATCGCCGTCTCGGCTTTGGTGTCGCTCTCGCTGACGCCGATGCTGTGCGGGCGCTTCATGCGCGACACGAAGCCGGCCACGGCGGGGTTCTGGCACGCGATCGACCAGGGGATCGAGCGCGGTTTCGCCGGGGTGCTCGGCCTCTACGCCGCCACGCTGGCCTGGGCGCTGCGCCACCGCGTGCTGATGCTGCTCTCCACCGTGCTCACCATGGGGCTCACCGTGTGGCTCTACACGGTGATGCCGAAGGGCTTCCTGCCGACCCAGGACACCGGGTTGATCTGGGGCGGCACGCTGGCCGATCCGTCGATCTCCTTCGCCGCCATGCGCGAGCGCCAGCGCCTGGCGGTGGCGATCATCTCGGCCGACCCCGCGGTGGCCGGCGTCGGCTCCACCGTCGGCGTCACCTCCGGCTGGGCCTCGCTCAATCGCGGCCAGATGACGGTGAGCCTGAAGCCGCTGGCGGAGCGGCGCGTGTCGTCCGAGGCGGTGATCGCCCGGCTGCGCCCGCAACTCGCCCGCGTCGGCGGCTTGCAGACCTTCCTGTTCTCCGCCCAGGAGCTGCGCGGCGGCGGCCGGCAGGGCGGCTCCACCCAGTTTGTGCTGGTCGACCCCGACCTCGCCGAACTGCGCGAATGGACCCAGAAACTCACCGACCGGCTGCGCGAAATCCCCGAAGTGACCGACGTGTCCTCCGACCAGGACCGCGCCGGCCCGCAGGCCGACGTGGTGATCGATCGCGCGGCGGCGTCGCGCCTCGGCGTGTCGGTGCTGGCGGTGGACAACGCGCTCAACAACGCCTTCGCCCAGCGCCAGATCTCCATCATCTACGCCGCCCGCAACCAATACCGCGTGGTGCTGGAAACCGACCCGGCTTTGCAGACCGACCCCGCGATGCTCGATCGCGTGTTCGTCTCAAGTCCCACTACGTCAGCAGGGGCAGGCGCCACCATTCCGCTGCGCAGCGTCGTCGCCATCGAGCGCAACACCGCCCCCCTCGCGGTGCGCCACCAGGGCCAGTATCCGGCGGCGACCATCACCTTCAACGTGCCCGAGGGGGTGGCGAACGGCACGGCGCTGGCGGCCGTGCAGGCCGCCTACGAAGGGCTGCGCATGCCCGATACCGTGCGCGCCAATTTCGCGGGGAACGCCCGCTTCATCACCGACAGCCTGTCCTCCCAGCCGCTTCTGATCAGCGCCGCCCTGCTGGCGATCTACATCGTGCTCGGCGTGCTCTACGAAAGCCTGCGCCAGCCCGTCACCATCCTCTCCACTTTGCCCTCGGCCGGCCTCGGCGCCCTGGTCGCCCTGTGGCTCGGCGGCTTCGACCTCTCGATCATGGCGATCATCGGGGTGCTGCTGCTGATGGGGATCGTGAAGAAGAACGCCATCATGATGGTCGACTTCGCGCTGGAGGAAGAACGCCTCCACGGCCGCTCCCCCGCCGACGCCATCCATGCCGCTTGCCTGGAACGCTTTCGCCCCATCCTGATGACCACACTCGCCGCCCTGCTCGGCGCCCTCCCCCTCGCCTTCGCCTTCGGCACCGGCGCCGAACTCCGCCAACCCCTCGGCATCTCCATCATCGGCGGCCTCGTGGTCTCCCAAATCCTCACCCTCTACACCACCCCCATCGTCTACCTGGCGCTGCAACGCCGGCGGGGGTGAGCGCGCGATCATCCGGCCAATCGCGTCGATGGTCCTGAAGCCGTGACGCATTTCGCGCGCAATGCGCAATGAACTACCCCAACACGAGCCTCGGCGGCCTCACCCCCAAGGAGGTTGCAACCCGGTCCTGGAAGGGAAACGGCCCATCGGGTTCGGCACATGATGTCATTATCCGCCCGTTGCCTTCTCCTCCGCCTCCAGCGCCAAGCGACACA
The DNA here is from genome assembly GCA_026400845.1 of Alphaproteobacteria bacterium. Classification (GTDB taxonomy): domain Bacteria; phylum Pseudomonadota; class Alphaproteobacteria; order Acetobacterales; family Acetobacteraceae; genus CAIYPH01. Next base: position 2,855 of record JAPLOH010000357.1, on the reverse strand, counting down.
CGGCGAAGCAATGCTCCTGGGTCATCGCCGTCTGCGTCCGGTCGCGCAGGTCGTTGGCGAAGGCTTGGAATGTCGCAACCGGCACCCCGGCACAGGGGATGTGCTCGGTCTTGGTATTCGTCACCAGAAACAGATGCTGCCCGCCGTCGCGTCCGGCGAGGTCGAGATTCTTGCGCAGTTCGATATAGCCCTCGGTCCCGACGATGAAAGCCCGCCCGTCCCCCCAATCGGCCAACCCGTCTGGGGTGAACCAGTGCATCTGCATCGTGCCGGTGGCGACGTCGTTTCTCAGGATCATCTCGCCCCAATCCTGAAAGTCCGTCACAGGCGTGCGCTCCGGCGCCACCGTGCGGATGGCGGCGTGCACGATCTCGGCGTCCGTTCGTCCGGTCAGATGCAAGAAGGCGTCGATCTGATGGCAGCCGATATCGACCAGGATCGAGCCGTTGGTGCGCGCATCCCAGAACCAGTCCGGCCGCGTCGCGCGGTTCAGCCGGTGCGGCGCCATGGTGGTCGTGGAGACCAGGCGGCCGATCGCACCCTGCTGCACCAACGCGCGCGCGCGGGCGCTGGCCGGCGACTGGAAGCGCTCACCGAACACCACGGCGAAGAAGCGCCCGGTCTCGGCCACCACCGAGCGGACGGATGCAAGGTCTGCTTGCGTCGTGATGCCCGGCTTGTCGGCCAGCACATCCTTGCCGCGCCGCATCGCCTCGATCGCCAGGGATGCCCGTTCGCTCGGAATCGCGGCGGTGACGATGAGGGTGATTGTGGGATCGTCCATCAGGCGGGCGCGTTCGGCGACTTCGGGCAGATACGGGAAGCGTTTGCGAAACCCGTCGAGGACATGCGGGTTGGTGGTCACGTTCCACCAGCCGGCACACTCCATTCCGGCATCGATCAGGTGCTGCGTCAGCTCGTAGACGTGGCGGTGATCGATGCCGATCACGGCAAAGCGCAGGGTCATCGCGGGGCCTCATTGGTTGAACCGCGCCGGGCTTCCCCGATGCTGTTGGGATCAAGCCACGCTGGCAAGGCATGCTGGGCGGGCATGGCGCCGTGGCGGGCACTCGCCTCCGCCGGCGGGATACCCGAGATGGCCAGGATCATGCCCGCACCCGCTTCACGTGATCCTGCGCCCCCGCATAGATCAGGTCGATGTCCACGCCGCAGGTGACGAACTGGAACCCCTGGGCGATCCGGGCGCGTGAATAATCCGGGTCGAATCCGTGGATCCCCGGCACCACGCCGTGGCGTCGGCAGGCGGCCACGATCGTGTCGAACACCGCGTGCATCGCCGGATCATGCGGCCCCGTCGAAGGCGCCAGGCCGTAAGTAATCGACAGGTCGGACGGCCCGACATACACGGCAGCCAGCCCCGGTACCGATAGGATGGCATCGAGATTTGCGACCGCCTCGGCCGTTTCGATCATGGCAATGGGGAGGATCGTGTCATTCGCCTTCGCGTAGTAGTCGGGCCCGGCGTAGAGATAGCCGCGCACCGGGCCGTAGCTGCGATAGCCCAGCGGCGCATAAAGGCAGGCACCGACGAAGCGCCGGCATTCGTCGGCGGTGTTCACCATCGGGCAGATTACCCCATAGGCCCCGGAGTCGAGCGCACGCATGATCAGTGCCGGGTCGTTCCAGGTCACCCGCACCAGTGGTATGGTGTTCGTCGTGCTGGCCGCCTGCAACATCGCGAACAGCGCATCGAAGTTCACCGGCGCGTGCTGCATGTCGATGAGAAGCGAGTCGTAGCCCTGCTGGCTCATCACCTCCGCCACATGGCTGCTGGCGATGCCGCATTGGCCGTTGATCACCGTCTCGCCGCGGGCCCAGATCGATCGGAGTGTGTTCTCGCGCATTGGACTTTCCCCTTGCCTCATGTTCGCGCCAGCCGATGCAAAGCGCACGCTCCCGCCTGTTTTCGGCAGCAGGACCCTTCAGATGCTATGGTGGAAAAGTTCTCCATCATCGCAAATATCCAAAGAAATGAGCGTTTCTGGTTTTCGGTCGACACAGAATACGCTTCCTCAGTACAAATGACAGGCCACCACGTGCCCTTCCCCCGCTGCCCGCGGCGCCGGGGGTTCGCTGCGGCAGACATCCATCGCCCGCGGACAGCGTGCGGCGAACGCGCAGCCCGGCGGCGGGTTCAGGATGCTTGGCACCTCGCCCCCCAGCGGGGCGCTGCGCGCCCGGTTCGGGTCCGGCCGCGGTACCGCCTCCAGCAGCGCCTGGGTATAGGGGTGCTTGGGCGTGGCATACAGCGTCATCTTGGGCGCCTGCTCCACCAGCGCGCCGGCGTACATCACCGCCACGTCGGTCGCGATGCTGCGCACCACCGCCAGGTCGTGAGCGATGAAGAGGTAGGACAGGCCGAGCTTCTCCTGCAGGTCCAGCAGCAGGTTGATGATCTGCGCCTGCATCGACACGTCCAGCGCCGACACCGGCTCGTCGCACACCACGAAGTCCGGCTTCAGTGCGAGCGCGCGCGCAATGCCGATACGCTGGCGCTGCCCGCCGGAGAATTCATGCGGAAACCGTTCGGCCACCGCCCGCGGCAGCCCGACGGTCTCCAGCAATTCGGCCACCCGGTCGGCACGATCCTTCCGGGTCCACCCGCCGGCAATGTCGATCGGCTCGGCGATGCTGTTCCCGACACGCATGCGGGGGTTCAGCGAGCCATGTGGGTCCTGGAAGACGAATTGCAGTTTGCTGCGCACCTTCGCCAGCGCGGCGGCGCCATCCCGCCCGGTGATGGTATCGCCGAACAGCGCGATCTCGCCGGAGGTTGCCGGGATCAGCCCGACCAGCAGGCGCCCGGTGGTCGACTTGCCCGAGCCGGATTCGCC
>JAPLOH010000365.1 GCA_026400845.1 Alphaproteobacteria bacterium | reverse complement strand
TGGGTTGGGACAATTCGCCGGCCGTGACCAGCCTCGGCCATGGCCTGCCATTCACGCGAGGCGCAACCGCCGTTGTGCCGCATTGCCGGGCTCGCCCTCCATCATTGCGCGGATGCGCTCCCCGTTCTTGTCCGCCGCCGCTCGCCCCTGGTCGGGCGAAAGGTGGCTGTAACGCTCGGTCGTGCTCGCTTGGCGGTGCCCTAGCAGCCTGCCGACGATGAATAGGCTGTCACCGGCCGCAACCGCCGTGCTGGCGTAAGCGTGGCGAAGGTCGTGCAAGCGAACATCGTGCAGCCCGGCAAGCGCCCGGATGCGCTGCCATGGCTTCTGGATGCCGACGAAATGCCCGCCCACCTTGTCGCCAAACAACACATGCGGGTTGCTGGCGAGGCGGGGGAGGGCGTCCAGCACGTCCAAAGCTCCGGGCGGGAGAAACAGGTTCTTCGCCCCCGTCTTGCTGTCGGGCAGGCGTGCCCGCCCGGCGGCCTTGTCGATCCATAACCATTGCAGGGTCAGCACTTCGGACAGGCGCGCGCCGGTCAATGCAAGCAGCCTGATTGCTGCAATTGCCCGCCAATCCTCTGCCGTGTCGCGGCGGGGCTGGCGCGCGGCTATCCATGTCGCCCGCTTCGCCAAGGGGATTTGATCGTCCTCGGCCTGCTCCCGGCAGGCGCGTCGCCAATCCGCTTTGCTCTCGGTCGTCCATTCATCGGCGACCCGCGCCAAAGCCTCGCCAAGCCGGGCGAGCTCGACCGGCGTGAGCAATCGCTCTCGGGCCTTTTCCGGGTAGCGCTCGACATGCCGGCAGGGGTTCGAACCGTCGGGCCGCTCTCCTACCTTCTCCGCCCATCCCATCACGGCGGAAAGCAGCGCCAGCCCTCGATTGCCCGATACCGGCTGCGCTCGCATGGAGGCATGAAACTTCGCCACATTGGCCTTGCCAATGTCCCTCAGCTTCATGTCCCCCAAGGCCGGCAGGATATGGGTTTTCAGCATCCGGGCATTTTCGGCACGGGTGCGGGGCTTCTTGTGAGCCTCCGCGTATTCCTCAAGGTAGCGGGAGGCGAACGCGGCGAGGGTAGGGGCCGCCTTGGCCTCGTCCCTCTCGGTCGCTAGGTCTTTGCCGTCACGGATCAGGCCAAGCAGGCGCTGCGCTTCGCGCCGGGCCGCCTCTGCACCCCACGCGCCGCGCCCGTGGCGGCCAATGGTTAGAATGCGCTGCTGCCCGCCGATCCGGGTTTTTACCAGGTAGACCGTATCGCGCGCCCGGCGCCGTGCCCCAAAGCCGCGCACCTCACTATCCCACACCACTTCGCCGGGCGTCATCGCCTCAGCACCCGCAGAAGTCAGCCGTTTTCGGGTCATTTTGGTATCCCGTTGAATTTGGTATCCCGACCCTCCTACGCGAGCCCTAGGCAAGCGGTCGGGATACCAACGGGATACCATGTCATGGCGGGACGCGCCTAGACAGGAATACCAAAATGGCGGATTTCCGCCATTCTGTCATTTCCTGTCGTCTCCTGTGTTCACGTTTTTTTCGCCTGGGGGACTGGGGGTCGTGGGTTCGAATCCCGCCGCTCCGACCATTTTCTCTCAACTGGGCAATGTGGGCCCCGGACTCGAAGGCGGAACGGTCCATTCCTTCTCGAGCTCGGCGCGCGCGCGACGGAGGCTGGCGACGCGGGTTGCTGCCGTGCCGTCGAGCACAAGGCGAACCATCGCAGGCAAGGCCTCGATGCCGAGCCACGCGAGGCCCTGCATTGACCAAGAAAATGCGAGCCGCTCCGGTTGCCCTGCGATTGCTAGCGCAGTCGCGAGATCGGGCCCGGCGGACCACCAGGCGAGCGTGGGCGCGACAATTGTGGCGATCCCGCATAGGAGCATCGGCCGCGCTGCCGGCTTGCCTTGCGTATGATCGAGCATGAACAGGCCGATCGTCGGCAACAGCAGAACCCCCACCAGGACGGCCGCGCCGGGCGCCAGAGCCAGACAGACCCCGCTCGCGAGGCCCAACCCCCAGACTGACACGCCCGGCCGTCGTGCGGCGGACTGCGGACTGGCAGTTCTCACGTCAACAGCGCGGCCGTTACCGCGTAGACCAAGCCAAGGGCGCCCGCTGCGGCCACGGCCTCCTGGCCGAGATGCGCCGCGGCGAGGCGTCGATGCGCGCGACCGGCAAGGAGCGCGTCGACCTGACGATCGATTGAGACGACGCGCGCCAACGCCGCGGCGTGCTCGCCGTGGTCAAGTGCGACTGCATCGGCGTCGACCAGGATGGCAGCCATGGCGGCGAGCCGGCCAGTGGCGGCAGTCGCGGTCAACGCTGCCTCGCATGCTGTGCGCCGGCTGCGGCGGGTGAAGATCGTCAGCGCCGGGGCGACAATGGTTGCGACCACGCCCGCGAGTGCCGGCACCGGCGCGCCGCGAGTCCGGTACTGAAGCGACGCGTAGAGACGCAGGACGGCGAGGCCGGCCTGGTCCGGGCGGCGCGCGGCAGCCAGAGCAGCGAGCTCCGAATCGATCCCCCCCTCTCCCCGTGCTGCAATGAACGCTGCGAGATCGGCATCGAGAATAGTATCTCGCGGCAGCGCCCCCTTCGCCGCGGCGGCATCAAGCGCCGGCAGAACCTCGTCCAGTCGGACGACGCAGGCCTCCCGCAGCAACGGACTGCGGCAGGGGAGCAACGGATTGAGGTTGTAGGTGAGGCGACTCAGCCCTCCACCTGGGCCCTTCTGCGCCATCAGCGAGCGATACCGATGGGAACTCAGGCGATATTGCGGCGCATCGCAACGCTCCGCCCGCGCAGTCGCCCAGGTGCCGATCGCCTCCTGGTTGATCACGTCCGCCACTTCCACCAGTGACGCCGTGCCTGCTCGTTCCCCCTCCACGGCGAGGAGCGGCCCCACTCCATCCGGCCATAGCGGCGTGCCGTTCCAGGACATCGGGGCAATCGGGTCAAGCATGGCGACGGCGCGCATCACCAGCACCGAGTCATCGCCGGGCGTCGCGACGTCGTCCTGCCCCGCCCTGATCCTGACGGCCTCGTCGAGCCGCGCTGCCAGAGCGCTGTCGCCGAGACCGCGGCGGATCCAGGTGTTGATGCTCCCCGTGCGCAGAGCATGCAGCCCGGCCCCGGGATCGCAGGTCAGCGCATGGGCGAGGGTCCGCGCGGACCAGGCGCTGTGCGCGCCGATCTCGAGCGGGCGCTGCGCCCGCCGTGCCGGCCTTGCGGCGACGCGACGGCCGCGGGCGAGTTCGGTATCCGCCAGCAGCCCGGGGGTCGGCCGGTGCTCCGGATCCTCCGCGAGCATGCTGCGCAGGAGATCGCCGATGATCGGCGGCAGGCGCTGCTCGCCGGCAAGGACGGCAAGGGAGCCGCGTTCCAGTTGCTGCCACACCATCGTCTGCGGATCGAGTTCGTGACACGGTTCATGGCCGAGCGCCAGCACCAGCAAGGTGACGCCGAGGGCATAGATGTCGTCGGCGATCGTGCCCTCCCCGCGCGCGGCGGGGTGGCACATCGAAACATAGGGGGGTTCATAGATGCCGGGCTGCCAGAAGGCGGGCGGGGCGGCCCAGGCGACGCCGAGGGTCACCGGGTCCAATACGCCGGCACGGAACAGGTTGGTGGGGCGGATCGCGCGATGCGTGATGTGGCGCAGGCGGAGGCTCTCGAGCGCCTGTGCGGCCGGGCGCAGCACCTGGGACAGCAGTGCCTGCTCGTCCCAAGGCGCGAACCGCGCGGTTCCCGGGGGAACCAGCGGCGGACCGGGGGGTGACTGGCAGATCAGGAACGGCGCCACATGTCCGGACGGCGCGCGCGCCCGCCCGAACGCCAAGGGGGCAAGCACGCCCGCGATCGGGCCGGACTGGAAGCGCTGAAGCTCGGCGGAACGTACGGGCGCGCCCGGCGCGACCTGCACCGCCATCAAACCGGTGCGGCCATTTGTCCGGTCGATCACTCCATATGCAGTATGCCCGCCGGCGGCGTGCGAGAGCGGGCGCGCGAAATCGACCTCGAACGCGTGGTCGATCAACGTCTGGTCAGTGGCGGGAGGTCTCGACACTATGCCTCGCGATCCTGGGTTCCGCGCGAATGCTAGACCGGCAAACTTAATGAACTGCCAATGTTCATCGGACCAACCGGGCCTGAATTGCGTAAATATTGAGATCATCAGGCTCTTGCAGGCATAGATCGGCGCCACTATTGATGGGCGTGGCGAAATCCAATCTGCCGTTGCACAGCCTTCGATGGGCGTTGGCGGTCGACGATGAAACGCTTCGAACCGCGCCATGATCGGCGCCATGGATGGAGCGACGCCGCTGACTGCAGGGCTTCCCGTCGCAGATCTGGTAGACGCGCTGGAGCAGGGCCGGATCCGGACCCGCTATCAGCCAATCGTGCGCATGGCCGATCGCCATCCGACCGGGCTCGAGGTTCTGGCGCGGCTTGAGCATCCCCGGCGTGGTCTCGTCGAGGCGGATGCGTTCGTGCCGGCGATGGAAGCGGCGGGGCTTGGGCGGCGCCTGTCCGAGGCGGTGGCCGCCAGCGCACTACGGGACTGGCAGGCGTTCAACTTCGCCCCGCTCGGAATGACGATCGCCATCAACCTGCCGCTCAACGTGATGATGATGGCGGACATGCCGGACTGGCTGGAGGCGGCCCGACATGGCAGCACGCTCAGCGCCGGGCAGGTGGTGATCGAACTGACCGAAAGCCAGCAACTGGAGTGCGTCCCTACCCTGGCAGCCGCGATCGCCCGCTACACTGGGCTCGGCTACCGATTGGCGATCGACGATGTCGGCCCTGGAATTCGGGACCATCGCCCGCTCTTGGCCCTGCCGTTCAGCCTGCTCAAGCTGGACCGTCTCCTGGTGAAGGCGGCCTCGGATGACGCTGCAAACGCGGATTTCCTTGCCTTCGCTCTCCAGGCAGCGCGCGATGCGGACCTGACCGTCATTGCCGAGGGCGTGGAGGACGCCGCCACCTGGGCGCGCATGGCGGCCATCGGGATCGACCAGGCGCAAGGCTACCACATCGGGCAGCCCTTGCGTGCCGAGGATGTCGCCGCCTGGTACGCAGGGTGGACCGGCAAGACACCCTTCTGAACGAGCCTGCTGGTTCAGCGCACGGGCTGGCTCAGCGCACGGGCATGTCCGGGTGCTCCGGCAGGCTCACCGTCACCTTGGTGCCCTCGCCGAAGCGGCTCTCCAGCTCCAGCCGCCCGCCATGCAGTGCCACGAGTTGGCGCGACAGCGGCAGCCCGATCCCGGCACCCTCCTTGAGGCGATCAAGCCCGCTATCGGCCTGCCAGAACGGCTGGAACACGTTGGGGAGGTCCGCCTCGGCAATGCCGACGCCGCTGTCCGTGAAGGTGATGACCGCACCGCCGCGCATATCCGGCCGCATGGTGACCGCGACGCGGCCACCGCGGGGGGTGAATTTCACGGCATTCCCGGCGACGTTGACGACGATCTGCCGCAGCCGCTGCGAATCCGCCCGGATGATCACCTTCTGCTCGGCAAGATCGATGTCGAGCGCGACGCCCGCGGTTTGCGCGGTCCGGGCGATCACACCGAGCGCCGCCTTCAGCAGCGCACCGAGATCGAGCGGACGGATGTTGAGATTGAGGCTGCCGGATTCGATGCGGGCGAAATCCAGCACATCGTTGATCAGCGACAGCAGATGCTGGCCGCTGGAGAGGATATGGCCGGCGTAGTCGATGTATTCCTTGCTGCCGAGCGGCCCGAGCGCCTGGGAATGCATGATCTCGGAGAAACCGATGACGGCGTTGAGCGGCGTGCGCAACTCATGGCTCATGGCGGCGAGGAAGCCGGACTTGGCACGGCTGGCCGCCTCCGCCTGTTCCTTGGCCTGGCGCAAGGCTTCCTCCAGCCGTGCCCGGTCGGAGATGTCGACCGCGACGGTTGCCACGCCCCAAATCACGCCCGCCGCGTCTGCCACCGGAATTTTGCTCGTCAACCATCGACGGTTCATCCCATCGGCGGTCTGGTAGCTCTCCTCGTAGAACGGTGTGGGATTGCCGGAAGCCATCACCTCGGCGTCGATCCGGCCGGTGTAGGCGCCATAGTCCGCGCCCAGCAGTTCACCCGCGGTCTGGCCGATCGCGCCATCCTGGGTCGTGCCGTAGATTGCCGCCTGGTAGTTGTTCATCAGCACGTAGCGGGACTGGCGATCCTTCACGTTCAGCATGATCGGCAGCGTATTGGCAATTGTCATCAGCAGTCGGGTGGCCGGATGGGCCGGGGCGGATTCGACATAGGTGACGAATGTGAAGCCCCGCACGCCGTCCGGAGAGAACGCGGCGCGATGCTCGCGGTTCACCACGGCGGCGTCGGCGGGCTGGTGGGCGCCGGCGTCCTGCTGCGCCATGCGGATGCGGTAGCGGGCATTCGCCGCCAGCACCGCGCCCTGCTCGTCAAGCACCGCCGCCGCGCGGGGCATGGCGCTGATCAGCGCGCGTACCGCGGCAAGCGCCGGGTCATCGACAACGAGCGGACCGGCATCGTGCGTCTCAGTCATTGCCGCTTGTCCCCCTTCATTGCCAATGCTGTGCTCCGGTCAAAGCAGGCGGGAGAATGCGCCGGGGCCATCAGCTTGGGAAGTCTGCGCGTCAGGCCACGCAACGCGCGGGGCCGGGTTCGCCGAACGCCCGGGTGAACAGCGCGTCGAGGTGGCGCAGATGCAGCGCCGGCTCCATCGCCGCATCGAGCACGGCGGGCGGCACGCGGCCGGCCACCTCGGGGTCGGCATCGAGATTGGCGCGGAAGCTGCGGCCGTCGGGCGTGCCCAGCTTCGTCCACGTCTCCATCGCGTTGCGCTGCACGATGCGATAGGCGTCCTCGCGCAGGATGCCGGCCTTGGCCAGCGCCAGCAGCACCTCGCCGGAATGCACCACGCCGCCGAGGCTTTCGAGGTTGTGTTCCATCCGGGCGGGGTAGACGAGCATCTTCTCGATCATGCCGGCGAGCCGCATCAGGGCGAAATCGAGCGTCACCGTCGCGTCCGGCGCGATGGCGCGCTCGACGCTGGAGTGGCTGATATCGCGCTCATGCCACAGCACCACGTTCTCCAGCGCCGGGGTGACGGCCGCACGCACCACGCGGGCGAGGCCGGTGAGGTTCTCGGTCAGCACCGGGTTGCGCTTATGCGGCATCGCCGAGCTGCCCTTCTGGCCGGGATGGAAGAATTCTTCGGCCTCCCGCACTTCCGAGCGCTGCAAGTGCCGCACTTCGGTGGCCAGCCGTTCCACCCCGGAGGCGACCACGCCAAGGGCGCAGAAGAACGCCGCGTGGCGGTCGCGCGGGATCACCTGGGTGGAGACCGGCTCGACGGCGAGGCCGAGCTTTTCGGCCACATACGCCTCCACGCGGGGGTCGACATGGGCGAAGGTGCCTACCGCGCCCGAAATGGCGCACACCGCGATCTCCGCGCGGGCGGCGATCAGGCGGTCACGATTTCTTGCAAATTCAGCGTAGTGACCGGCGAGCTTCAAGCCGAAACTCGTGGGCTCGGCATGAATGCCGTGGCTGCGCCCGATCGTCACCGTGTGCTTGTGCTCGAAGGCGCGGGCCTTGAGGGCCGCCATCACCGCGTCGACGTCGGCGATCAGCAGGTCGGCGGCCTGGGTGAGTTGGACGGAGAGCGTGGTGTCCAGCACGTCCGACGAGGTCATGCCGAGATGGACGAAGCGGCTGTCATCGCCGATCGCCTCGGCAAGCCAGGTGAGAAAGGCGATCACGTCATGGCGGGTGACGCGCTCGATATCGTCGATCCGCTCGACATCGGCGGCGGAGATGGCGGCGATCTTGGCGCCACCCTTTTCGCGGATGTTGCGGGCGGATTCGGCGGGGATTTCGCCCAGCGACGCCATCGCCTCGGCGGCCAGCGCCTCGATTTCGAACCAGATCCGGTAGCGGTTTTCCGGCGCCCAGATGCCCGCCATCGCAGGACGTGTATAACGAGGGACCATCGCGCTCTCCAAAACCCGTGCTGCGTGCCCATCTACGGTGCAGACCCGGCCCCCGCAAGGAATCGATCATGGACGCTGCATTGCTATCCCAACTGAGTGCGCTCGCCCAGGTCCTGCTCATCGACCTCACCTTGGCTGGCGACAATGCCGTGGTGGTCGGCCTCGCGGTCGCCGGGCTGCCGGCGCACCAGAAGCGCCCGGCGATCCTGGTCGGCATCGCGGCCGCCACCGTGCTGCGCATCGGGCTCGGCGCCATCACCCTGCAACTCCTCGCCATCGTCGGCCTGCTGTTCGCCGGCGGCAT
>JAPLOH010000320.1 GCA_026400845.1 Alphaproteobacteria bacterium | reverse complement strand
TTCTCGGCACGCCCCGCTCAGCTTGTGGTGGCATCATCGTCCAGGAGGGCGTTGTTCGCGCCCAGGGCGGGGGCGAGGCTGCGGTATCGGGGGCGGGTGCCGTTGAAGCTGATGGGGAGGCCGACGGTTTGGGTTGTGCCGTCGGGGCTGGTTTGGATCATGCCGACGGCTTTGGTTTGCGGGTGGTTGGCCACCTGGTCGAGGGTTTGCACGGGGCCGGCGGGCACGCCGACGGCGGCGAGTTTGGGCATCCAGGCTTCGACGGTGTCGGTGGCGAAGGTGCCGCAGAGTTGGCCGATCAGTTCGGCGCGGTTTTCGACGCGTCCGGCGTTCTTCTGGTAGCGCGGGTCGGCGCCGAGGTCGGGGCGCCCGATCGCCTGGCAGAGACGTTGGAACAGGCTGTCATTGCCGGAGGCGACCATGATGTAGCCGTCGGAGGTGGGGTAGGCCTGGTAGGGCACGATTTCGCGCACGCCGGAGCCGGCGCGGGCCGGGAGGATGCCGGAGGCGAGATAGGAGGCCAGCGGGATGCCCATCCAGGCGCAGGAGGTTTCGAACAGCGAGGTATCAATCAGGCCGCCGATGCCGGTGCGTTGCCGTTCGATATGGGCGGCGAGGATGCCCAGCGCGGACCACATGCCAGTCGCGAGGTCCATGATGGAGACGGAGACGCGCACGGGGGGGCGGCCATCCTCGCCGAGCATGGACATCAGGCCGCCGAATGCCTGCATCAGCGGGTCGTAGCCGGGCAGGTCCTTGAGCGGACCGACTGAGCCGAAGGCGCCGAGGTTGCAGAAGATGAGGGAGGGTTTCTCGGCCAGCAGCGACCCGGCCCCGAGGCCGAGCTTGTCGAGTGCGCCGGGCTTGAGGTTGTGCAGCACGACGTCCATCTCCTCGATGATGAGGCGGCGGACGCGGTCGCGCTGGGCGAGGTCTTTGAGGTCGGCGGTGATGGCGCGTTTGCCGCGGTTCATCGCCTGGAAGATGGTGGAGGTTCCCGCCGAGAAGGGCGGGCCCCAACCGCGGGCGTAGTCGCCGCTGCCGGGGTTTTCCAGCTTGATGATGTCGGCCCCCATCTCCCCCATGATGGCCGCCGCGTAGGGGGCGGCGATGCTGTGGCCGATCTCAAGCACCTTGAGGCCGGCGAGCGGATGCGGGGTTGTCATGGGCGTCTCCTGGAGGCGTGTCGTTGACCGCATCCTCACCCGGTGGGATGGAAATGCCAACGCATGGAGGGCGCGATGGAAGACGTGACGATGGTGCCGGTGGGCGAGGACTATAAGGAACTGCGCGAGGCGGTGCGCCGCATCTGCGCCAAGTATCCCGGCCTCTACTGGCGCGAGCTGGAGGAGAAGGAAGCCTATCCTTCCGCCTTCGTCGACGAGCTGACCGAGGCGGGCTTCCTCGCCAGCCTGATCCCCGAGGAATATGGCGGCACCGGGTTGCCTCTCCGCGCCGCTGCCGTGATCCTGGAGGAGATCAACTCCTCCGGCTGCACCGCGAGCCAGGGCCACGCCCAGATGTACATCATGGGCACGTTGCTGCGGCACGGCAGCGAGGCGCAGAAGCAGCACTATCTGCCGCAGATCGCCTCGGGCAAACTCCGTCTCCAGGCCTTCGGCGTCACCGAGCCGACCTCGGGCACCGACACCACCAGCCTGCGCACGCGCGCCGTGCGCGATGGTGACAGCTACGTGGTCAACGGTCAGAAAGTGTGGACGTCCCGCGCGCTCTATTCCGACCTCATGCTGCTGCTCGCCCGCACCACGCCGCTCGACCAGGTGACGCGGAAGGCGGACGGGCTTTCGGTGTTTCTCGTCGATCTGCGCGAGGTGCGTGGCAAGGGCTGTGAAATCCGGCCGATCAAGGCGATGATCAACCACAACACGACGGAAGTGTTCTTCGACAATATGCGCATCCCCGCCTCCTCGCTGATTGGCGAGGAGGGCAAGGGGTTCCGCTATATCCTCGATGGGATGAACGCCGAGCGCATTCTGGTCGCCTCGGAATGCGTGGGTGACGGCAAGTGGTTCATCCGCAAGGCCGTGGAATACGCCAATGAGCGCCGCGTGTTCGGCCGCCCGATCGGGCAGAACCAGGGCATCCAGTTCCCCATCGCCCGCGCCTGGGCGGAGCTCGAAGCCGCTGACATGATCTGCCGCCGCGCCGCCGCCCTGTTTCAGGACGGTAAGGATTGCGGGGCGGACGCCAATCTCGCGAAAATGCTGGCCTCGGAGGCGACGTGGAAGGCAGCCGAAGCCACCATGCAAACCTTCGGTGGCTTCAGCTACGCGAAGGAGTATGACATCGAGCGGAAGTGGCGTGAGGCCCGAATTTACCAGATCGCGCCGATTTCGACCAACCTCGTGCTCTCCTATATCGGGCAGCACGTGCTGGGCATGCCCCGGAGCTTCTAGTTTTTTCAGGAGCCTATTTCATGAATTTTGAGCATTCCGACAAAGTCCGCACCCTGCAGGAACGCCTGCTGGCCTTCATGGTCGAGCATATCTACCCCAACGAGCCTGTGTTCGATGACCAGCTTGCCGCCGCGCCCACCCGCTGGCAGCAGGCGCCGATCCTGGAGACGCTGAAGGAAAAGGCCCGCGCCGCTGGGCTGTGGAACCTGTTCTTGCCTAGGGATGAGCACGAGGATGGGCTCACCAACCTCGAATACGCGCCGCTGTGCGAAATCATGGGCCGCTCCCATATCGCGCCCGAGGTGTTCAACTGCTCCGCCCCCGATACCGGCAACATGGAAACGTTGCTGCGCTACGCCACCGCGGAGCAGAAGGCACGTTGGCTCACGCCGCTGCTGGAGGGCAAAATCCGCTCCGGCTTCGCGATGACCGAACCCGCCGTTGCCTCGTCGGACGCCACCAATATCGAAGCTCGCATCGTCCGCGATGACGACCACTACGTCATCAACGCGCGGAAATGGTGGACCTCCGGCGCGATGGATCCGCGCTGCGCCATCTTCATCCTGATGGGCAAGACCGACCCCAACGCTGCCCGCCACCAGCAGCAATCCATGGTGCTGGTGCCGCGCGATACCCAGGGCGTGCGGGTTCTCCGCGCACTGCACGTGTTCGGCTATGACGACGCGCCGCATGGTCACGCCGAGGTGGAATTCCGCGACGTGCGTGTCCCCGTCTCCAACATCCTGCTCGGCGAGGGCCGCGGCTTCGAAATCGCCCAGGGCCGCCTCGGGCCGGGCCGCATCCACCACTGCATGCGCCAGATCGGTGTCGCTGAACGCGCTCTGGAAGCGATGTGCGCCCGCGCCAAATCCCGCGTCGCCTTCGGCAAGCCGCTCGCCGAGCAAGGCGTGGTGATGGAATGGATCGCCGACAGCCGCATCGAGATCGAGCAGGCCCGCCTCCTCGTGCTGCGTGCCGCCGACATGATGGACCGCATCGGCAACAAGGCCGCCCGCGCCGAGATCGCCATGATCAAGGTCGCGGTGCCGAAAATGGTGCTCGCCGTGCTCGACCGCGCCATCCAATGCCACGGCGGCGGCGGCGTCAGCCAGGAGTTCCACCTCGCCTACGCCTGGGCCACCGGCCGCACCATGCGCCTGGTCGACGGCCCCGACGAAGTCCATCGCGCCGCCATCGCCAAACTCGAACTGCGGGGGGGCTGATCGGGGCGCTGCGGCCCGGGTTCGCGGGGCAGAAGAAAGAAAGGCCAGGGGCTCTGCCCCTGGACCCCGCTGGGGGCTGAGCCCCCAGACCCGCACTCGTTTAAGAGGACGCTGACTGAGAAAGGGGGCCTACTCCGTGGTTGCTACCACGGAGTAGGCCCCCTTTCTCAGTCAGCGTCATTCCTTCAAATGGATGAGGTCCAGGGGATCATCCCCTGGCGGGGGTCGAGGGGGCAGCGCCCCTCGCCTTACTTGCCTTCCACCCGCGGACTCCGGATCACAGCGTCTCGAACAGGCCCAGCATCAGGCGGGTGCGGGGGATGAGGGACGACACGTAGAGCTGCTCGTAGTGCGTATGCCCGCCTTTGCCGTCCACTCCGAGCCCGTCGAGCGTCGGCGCGATAGCGGCGGTGAAGTTGCCGTCGCTGCCGCCGCCGGTGGCGATGTCTTTGAGCTCGAAGCCGATATCGGCGGCGATGGATTTGGCGTGATTGAACAGGGCGGCGATTTCGGGGCTTTTCTCGTAGCCGGGGCGGTTGAGGCCGCCGGAGATTTCGAGCGCACAGCCGGGGTCGTAGGGTTTGAGGGCGAGGAAGCGGGCGATCGCCTGTTCGGCGATGGCGGGGTTGGGCACCCGCATGTCGATTTCCGCGCGGGCTTCGTCGGCGACGACGTTGGCGCGCGAGCCGCCGCTGATGACGCCGACGTTGAGGGTGAGGCCGGTCGCGTAATCGGTCATCGCCTCGATATCGAGGATTTGCCGGGCGAGTTCCTTGATGGCGCTGCGGCCGTCCTGGTGGCGGGCGCCGGAATGGGCGAGTTGTCCGCGCACAGTGATGTCGAAGCGGGCAACGCCTTTGCGGGCGGTGACGATGCGGCCGCCCTCGCGGGCGGGCTCGGTGACCAGCACGGCCACCGCGCGGCGGGCCTCGCGCTCGATGTGCTCGCGCGAGGTCGGGCTGCCGACTTCTTCTTCGGAAACAAAGAGATGGCGGATCGGGCGGTTCGTGGTGCGCCCGCTGCGCACGAGGTGGCGCATGGCGGCGAGCGGCAGGTAGGCGCCGCCTTTCATGTCGTAGATGCCAGGCCCGTAGGCGATATCGCCTTGGACGCGGAACGGCAGTTTTTCGTCGATGATGCCGAGATCATGCACGGTATCGATATGGCTCAGCACGAGAATGCCAGGCTCCTCGTCGCTGCCCCAGGGGGAGGTGACGAGGACATGGTCGCCGAACCCGTCGCGGCCGGGAATGCGTTGCACCTTGGCGCCGATGGCGGCGTAATCGGCGATTACCTTGTCGGCCATGCGGTTGACCGAGGCGGCATTGGTGGTGGGGCTTTCGATTTCTACCCATGCGCGGATGCCGGCGAGGATCTCGTCGCTGTCGAGGGCGGGTGCGTTGGTGTCGGGCATCTCGGTCTCCTGTTCCCGACGAATCCTAGGCGGAGCGCATCGTCGCGCCAACCCCGCGGTTGACCGGGCGGGCGCTGAAACTTTAAGGTTGAAACATTATGGGGTGGGGGATGCGGAATGACCGAGCGCGGGGACGTCGTGCGCACCGGAATGCCACCGCGGTCGGCATGGCCGGAGATGATCTTCACCCTGCCGGAGTTGCAGTATCCCGCGCGGCTGAACGTGGTGAGCGAACTGCTCGATCGCTGGCTGCCGGCGGGGCACGGCGATGCGCCCTGCGTGATTTTCGCTGGCGGCCAGTGGAGCTACGCCGAGTTCGCCGCCCGCATCAACCGTATCTGCAATGTGCTGGTCACCAGGTTCGCCGTGCAGCACGGGGAGCCGGTACTGATCCGTGCGCCGAACGGGCCGATGGCCGCGGCCTGTATTCTCGCGGTGATGAAGATCGGCGCCGTCGCGGTGCCGACCATGCCGATGCTGCGCACGCGCGAACTCGTCTACCCCCTCAACAAGGCGCGCGTACGGCTGGCCCTGTGCGATGCACGGCTGCTTGCCGACCTTGAAGCTGCTCGTGCCGAGGCGCCGGATCTCGCGGAGATCGTGGCCTTCAACACCGATGCGCCGGGCAGCCTCGATGCGCTAATGGCTACGATGCCCGATACGTTCCAGGCCGCCGATACCGCGGCCGAAGATGTCGCGATGATCGCCTTCACCTCGGGCACCACCGGCGAGCCCAAGGGCACCATGCACGTCCATCGCGACATGCTGGCGACATGCGACAGCTATGGGCGGCACGTGCTGAAGCCCGATGCCGCCGACCGCTTCATCGGCTCGCCGCCTTTGGCCTTCACGTTCGGCTTCGGGGGCCACATCCTGTTTCCCCTGCGGGTTGGGGCATCGACCATCCTGCTGGAGCGGGCCGGGCCGGATGATCTGATCGACGCCATTCCGCGCTATCGCCCCAGCATCGTTTTCACCGCGCCCACCGCCTATCGCGCCATGCTCGCACGGCGGGGCGATGCCGATTTCTCCAGCCTGCGCAAATGCATCTCTGCCGGCGAACATTTGCCCAAGGCGACCTTCGAGGCATGGCGCGAGGCCACCGGGATCGCGATGATGGATGGCATCGGCTCCACGGAGATGCTGCACATCTTCATCGGCTCGCCGCCCGAGGAGGCGCGTCCCGGCTCCACCGGCCGGGTGGTTCCCGGCTACGAGGCCCGCATCATCGATGCCGAGGGCAACCCCGCGCCCGATGGTACCCCCGGCCGCCTCGCCGTGCGGGGCCCGACCGGGTGCCGCTACATGGCGGACGCACGGCAAGCGGTCTACGTGCAGAACGGCTGGAATCTGACCGGCGACAGTTTCATGCGGGATACGGAAGGGTATTTCTGGTACCAAGCCCGCAACGATGACATGATCGTCTCCTCCGGCTACAACATCGCCGGCCCCGAGGTGGAAACCGTGCTGTTGCAGCATCCCGCCGTCGCCGAATGCGCGGTGGTCGGGCTGCCCGATGCGGCGCGCGGCATGCTGGTCACCGCCGTCGTCGTGCTCGCCCCCGGCCACAGCGGCGATGGTGAGATGACGGAGACCCTCCAGGCCCACGTCAAGCAGAGCATCGCCCCCTATAAATACCCCCGCGCCATCGTCTACCGTGACGCCCTGCCGAAAACCCCCACCGGCAAGTTGCAGCGCTTCCTGCTGCGCAAGGAACTTAGCGAACCGGCCTGACCACCTTGGGGTTGTGGGTTTTCGGCCGGGTCTTCAGCTTCATCTCCTCGATCTCCGCCACCTCCTGTTGCGCGGTGCGGAACAGCTGTGAGCGGCCGGGCTCGTACTGCGCCGGCGCCTGATGCCCGCGCACGCCATATTGGGCGGCCGCCTTCAGGGTGAAATAGGGGTCGGTCAGATGCGGCCGGCCGAGCGCCACGATATCGGCGCGCCCGGCGGCGAGGATGGTGTTCACCTGGTCGGCACTGGTGATATTGCCGACGCACATGGTGGCGATCCCCGCCTCGTTGCGGATCTGGTCGCTATAGGGCGTCTGGAACATCCGGCCATAGACAGGGGCTGACTCGGGCGTGGTTTGTCCGGTCGAGACATCGACGAGGTCGCAGCCCAACTCGGCGAAGGCCCGCGCGATCTCCACCGACTCCGCATCGGTGACTCCGCCCTCCTGCCAGTCCGTTGCCGAGATGCGCACCGACATCGGCTTCGCCTCCGGCCACGCCGCCCGCATGGCGCGGAACACCGAAATCGGAAAGCGCAGCCGGTTCTCCAGGCCGCCGCCGAAACGGTCGGTGCGGAAATTGGTGAGCGGCGAGAGGAAGCTCGCCAGCAGGTAGCCATGGGCGGCGTGCATCTCCAGCATGTCGAATCCGATGCGCGCGGCACGCTGTGTGGCGGCGACGAAATCGGCGGTGATGCGCGCCATATCCGCCTCGGTCACCTCATGGGGAATTTGGCTATCGGGGTAGTACGGGATTGGCGAAGCCGCCATCACCGGCCAGGCGCCCTCGGCGAGCGGGCGGTCCATCCCCTCCCACATCAGCTTGGTCGCCCCCTTGCGCCCGGCATGGCCGAGCTGGAGCACGATCTTGGTGCGGCTGGAGCCATGGACGAAATCCACCACCCGCTGCCATGCCGCCTCGTGCGCTTCGTTCCAGAGCCCGGCGCAGCCTGGGGTGATGCGGGCGTCGGGCGCCACGCAGACCATCTCGGTGAACATCAGCCCGGCGCCACCGATAGCGCGCGAGCCGTAATGCACGAAATGCCAGTCACCGATCAGTCCGTCCGCTGCCGAATACATGCACATCGGCGACACCGCGGCGCGGTTCTCCACCACCATGCCGCGCAGCGCGAAGGGCTGGAACATCGGCGGCACCGGCTTCTTGAGATTGGCCGGCAGGTTCCGCGCCGCCACCGTCTCGGCGAACATGCGGTCCACCTCGTCGACGAAGCCGGGGGCGCGGCGATGGAGATTGTCATAGGTGATTGATTTCGAGCGCGTCATCAGCCCGAAGGCGAATTGCCGCGGGTCCATCTCCCAGAACCGCTCGACATGCTCGAACCACACCAGCGACACCTCGGCGGCATGCTGGATGCGCTCCACGTCGTCCTTGCGGGTGGCGTCGAAATGGGCGAGCGCGGCGGGCACGCTGTCGGTGGCGCGGAAGGATTCGAACAGCGCGATGGCATCCTCCATCGCCAGCTTGGTGCCGGAGCCGATGGAGAAATGCGCGGTGGATTTGGCATCCCCCAGCAGCACCACGTTGTCCATCGTCGCGCGCTTGTTGCGCACCGCGGGGAAGCGCCGCCACATCGAGCGGTTGGTGATCAGCGCGTGGCCGGCGAGATCCTCGGCGAAAACGCCCTCGAGGAAGCGCGCCGATTCCTCCTCGCTCAGCGCTCCGAGCCCGCTGCGCTCGAAGCAATCGGCAGAGGTCTCCAGGATCCAGGTCGAGCGGCCTGGCTCATATTGGTAGGCATGGGCGATGAACACGCCGTGCTCGGTCTCGCGGAATGAGAAGGTGAAGGCATCGAGCGGCCGGGTGGAGCCCATCCAGGTGAAGCGGTTGGGCCGCAGGTCGATCGAGGTGCCGAAATGCGCGCGGTTGCCCTCGCGCACGAAGGAGTTGATGCCGTCACAGGCGACGATGAGGTCGGCATCCTCGAACTCGTCGAGGCTTTTGATGTCCGACTGGAAATGCAGCTGCACGCCGAGCGCCGCCGCGCGGTCCTGCAGCAACATCAACAGCGTGCGGCGCGAGCAGCCGCAGAACCCGTTGCCGCCGATGCGGTGGGTGGTGCCTTTAAAACGGATCTCGATATCGTCCCAGTAGGCGAAATTCTCGGTGATTTTGCGGTAGCTCTCGCGGTCGTATTTCTCGAACGTGTCGAGCGTCGCGTCCGAGAACACCACGCCGAAGCCGAACGTATCGTCCGGACGGTTGCGCTCCCACACCTCGATGTCGCATTCCGGGCGCGCGTTCTTCATCAGGATCGCGAAATACAACCCGGCCGGGCCGCCGCCGAGAATCTTGATCCGCATGCGCGCCGCTCCTGTGGACATCGACTCAGATATTTTAAGCTTGAAAGATAGCCGCCGCAATGGTGGGATGCGGTCGCATCGGGCGAAACGGCAGGAGTTTGCATGGAACCCCAGGGCCTTGATAAGCGGGGCCGTCACGCGCTGGTCACCGGAGGGGCGCGTGGCATAGGTGCCGCGATCGCCCGGCGGCTGAGCGAGGCCGGCGCACAGGTGACGATCGCCGGGCGTGACGAGGGGGCGCTCAAGGCGGCGGTGGAGGGCGGTGTGGCCGATCGCTTCGCAGTGATGGATATCACCGACGAAACCTCCGTTACCCTGGGTCTCGCCGATGCCGAGGCGGCGGGCGGCGATATCGACATCCTCGTCAACAACGCCGGCGCGGTGGAAACCGCCCCCTTCGCCAAGCTCGGCCGTCCGATGTGGGATCGCATGATCGCGACCAACCTTACCTCGGTCTACACCCTGATCCAGATGACCCTCCCGGGGATGACGTCGCGCGGCTACGGCCGCATCGTCAACATCGCCTCCACCGCCGGGCTGCGCGGCTACCCCTATGTCGCCGCCTACGTCGCGGCCAAGCACGGCGTCATCGGCCTCACCCGGGCCCTTGCGCTGGAGACCGCGCGCAGCGGGGTGACGGTGAATGCGATCTGCCCGGGCTATGCCGATACCGAACTGCTGCGCGCCAGCATCGCCGGCATCGTTACCCGCACCGGCAAGGCGGAATCCGAGGTGCTCTCCCGTTTCACCGCTGCCAACCCGCAGGGCCGCCTGGTGCTCCCCGGCGAGGTCGCGGCCGCCGTTCTCTACCTTTGCGGCGAGGGCTCGGATGCCATCACCGGCATCTCGCTCCCCATCGCCGGCGGCGAGGTGATGTGAGGTGATCGACGCCGAAACCCGCCTCGATGAGCATCCCGATGAACACGCGGGCGACCACAAGGACGAAACCCGCCTCTGGCTGCGGCTGCTCACCTGCGCCACGATGATCGAGAGCGAAATCCGCTCCCGTCTGCGGCGCGATTTCGGCGTCACCCTCCCGCGCTTCGATCTCATGGCCCAGCTCGAAAAGGCGCCGGATGGCATGACCCTCGGCGCCCTCACCGGCCTCGTCCAGAGCCTCCTGCGTGACGGGATGGTAGAGCGGATCGCCCAGCCCACCGATCGGCGCACCACCTCCGTCCGCCTCACCACATCCGGTCGCGCCAGCTTCGCCGCCATGGCCGCAGCCCACGGCGCATGGCTCGGCGCCATGTTCGCCCGCGTCCCCGCGCCCGACCGGGCCGCCCTGATGGCCACCCTAGCCGCGCTCAAAACCTCCGTGCGCGCCGATGTGAAGGAACCCTGATGCTCGACGTTCTCCACCCCGCTTCCTGGCCGCGCCCCAAGGGCTATTCCAGCGCGATGATGGGCACCGGCACCTTCGTGCTCCTCAGCGGCCAGGTCGGCTGGGACGAGAGGGGCGTCTTCGCCGAGGGCATGGTGCCGCAGATCGCCCAGACGCTCCGCAACATCGTGGCCATCCTCGCCGAGGCCAATGCCGGCCCCGAAAGCATCGCCCGCCTCGTCTGGTACGTCACCGACATGGAAGCCTACCGCGAAGCCGGCCCGGCGTTGGGCGCGGCATGGCGCGAGATCATGGGCCGCACCTACCCGGCCATGGCGGTGATCGGCGTCTCCTCCCTGGTCGAGCGCGAGGCCCTGGTTGAGATCGAGGCAGTGGCGATTCTGCCGCAGGCCTAGCCCCCCGCTTTCAAGGTCGCCTCCGCCGCCTTGGCCCAGCGCTGCTGATTGGCCTTCTGCTGCTCCGTCGCCTTGCCCTCCTCGGCGATCTTGCGGCCCAGCGCGACAAACGTCGGAATATCCGCATCCGCCAGCGGCGCCATCGCCCGCTTGCGCGCCATCGCGGCGGCGACATACGGCGCCAGCTCCTCCGCCTTCGCCTGCTGCCGCGCCGCCTCCCGCGCATGGAACTCCGGCATCACCTTGGCCGCGAACAACTCCATCGCTTCGCAGATATGGGCATGGCGGTTCTTCCCGGCCTGCTGAATGAACGTCACCTGGTCCACCCCCGCCGCCTCGAACCCCCGCAGATGCGCCCGCAACTGCTCCGGCGTGCCAATTCCGCGATCCGCCCCCGCCGGCGGCAGCGATCCCCGCACCCGCTCGAAATTCGCCCAGATATCCGTGCGCCCCGGCTTATGCTCGCCGAAGATATAGTGATGCGCCAGCGCATAGCCGAAGAACTGGAACCCATCCTCGCCCCGCCGCCGCGCCTCCGCCTCGTCCTCATGGCAGGAAAACCCGGTGACCATCGCGACATTCGGGTTCACCGCATGCCCGATCGGCACGCATTCCTCCTTGAAGATGCGATAGTAGTCATCCACCCACAGCTTGGCCTCCTCGGGGCTGACGAAGGCGAACGTCAGCGCGCCAATACCAAGCCGCGCCGCCATCTTGATCGTCTCGCGGTTCGAACACGCCACCCACACCGGCGGATGCGGTTTTTGGGCCGGCTTGGGGACCACGTTGCGGGTGGGCATGGAGAAGTATTTGCCGGTGAACCCGGGATAGGGGTTCATCACCATCATGTTGAGCACCTGCTCGACGGTCTCCGTCCACATCGCCCGCTTCTCGTCGAACGCCACCCCGAACCCGCCCAACTCCATCAGCGCCGCACTCTCCCCGGTGCCGAACTCCACCCGCCCGTTGGAGACCAGATCGAGCGCCGCGATGCGCTCGGCGATGCGGGCGGGGTGGTTGTAGCCGGGCGGCATCAGCACGATGCCATGGCCCAGTCGGATCCGCTTGGTCCTCTGTGAGCAGGCGGCGAGGAACACCTCGGGCGCCGAGGAGTGCGAATATTCCTCAAGGAAATGGTGCTCGACCTCCCAGGCATAATCGATGCCGAGCCGGTCGGCGAGCTCCACCTGGTCGAGTGCCTCCTGGTAGATGCGCAGCTCGTCACCTTCGCCCCAGGGCCGGGGGAGCTGGTGCTCGTAGAAGATGCCGAATTTCATGGCTTGCCTCCCGGGTGGTTGGCACGGAGCGTGCCGGGATATCGGGGCGAGGTCCATCCCCCTGCGGGCGCGTGCAGGGGGATCGGGTAGGAGGAAACTGGCTGTTTATG
>JAPLOH010000005.1 GCA_026400845.1 Alphaproteobacteria bacterium | reverse complement strand
GCTCAACAGCGTGGGCGAGATGCCGCCGCCGGTGTCCTCGACCTCCAGCGCCACCCCCCCGGCCTCGGCCTGCGCACGCAC
This sequence comes from Alphaproteobacteria bacterium, assembly GCA_026400845.1. Taxonomy (GTDB): domain Bacteria; phylum Pseudomonadota; class Alphaproteobacteria; order Acetobacterales; family Acetobacteraceae; genus CAIYPH01. The sequence goes on along the minus strand of JAPLOH010000005.1, from coordinate 1,737 downwards.
CACGAGGCGTCGCTCGGGCCGGCCAGCCATGGCGTCGCGGGCGTTGAAGAACAGGTTGACCAGCACCTGTTCGAGCTCGACCTGCCCACCGTGCACGGTGGGCAGGCCCTCGGCCACGTCGACCGCAATCTTGATGCCGGCCGAATGCAGGGCGCCGCGCACCAGTTCCAGCGCCCCGGCCACGGCGGCGGCGCAGGTGGTGGTCCCGCCGCTGCTTTCGCCGCGGCTGAACGCGAGGAGGTGGCCAATGATCGCACTCGCCCGCTCGACCTGTGCCCCGATCCGCTCGATCTCGGTCGCGACGGCCAGCGCCGGTACGCTTGCGGCAACATCGGGGGCGAGGGCGCGCAAATGGTGCGTTGCGAGTGATGTTGCCAGCGTGATCACGTGCAGCGGCTGGCCGATTTCGTGAGCGATGCCGGCGGCGAGTTGGCCGAGGGTGGCGAGGTTGCCGGAAATGATCGCCTGGGCGCGCAGCGCGCGGGTTTCGGTGACATCCTGGTGGAAGCCGTAGATGAAATGGGCATTCGGGTCGGAGGCCGCCGGAATGATGAAGCTGCCCTGGATCTGCACGATTGCACCGTCGGCACGGATCGCGCGGAACTCGCCCTTGATGACCTTGGTTTTCGCGCCGGGACGCACGGCATGCCAGGTGCCGGCGACCACCGCGCGGTCCTCGGGGTGGATAAAGCGTTCGAAGAAGGCATCGGCGGTGGTCGGCACGAAGCTGCGCTGCAGGCCGTAGATATCCCACATCCGGTCCGACCATGTGGCCTGGCCGGTGCGGGTGTTGATGGCGAAAACACCGAGCCCGGCCGCGTCGGCGGCGAAACGCGCCCGCGCCTCGCTATCGGCGAGCCTCTCGGTCACCTCGAAGCGGGCGGTCTCGTCGATGACGATACCGGCAACGCGGTTGATGCCGAGCGCCACATCCTGGACACGCCGTCCGATCCCGCGGAGGTGGCGCAACGTGCCGTCCGACATCCCGACCCGATACGTGTATTCGACCGGGCCATGCCCTTGCCAGATTTCGACCCGCATGGCCTCCGCCGCGGGCCGGTCCTCCGGGTGGATGTGGCGGGAACGCGCCGCATAATCGGGCGTACCGCCGGCCGGATCGAGCCCGTGCATCTCCAGCATGCGTGGGGACCAGGTGGCCTGCCCGGAGTCGATATTGGCCTCCCAGACGCCAAGCTCGGCCGCCTCGACGGCCAGCCGCAGTCGGGTCTCGCTGTCGGACAAGCGACGTTCGGCGACCTTGCGGGTCGTGATGTCGGTAATCACTCCGAGCATGCGCCGTCCGCCATCGGGCATGTCGGTGACCGAACCGCTGGCGGCCAGCCACCGCTCCGCCCCGGCGGGCGCGATCACCCGATGTTCCATGTGGTAGCCGCCGCCCTCGCGGGTGACCCGTTCCGCTTCGGCGGCTACCCATGGCAGGTCATCGGCGTGGACACAGGCGAGATAGCCGTCGATCCCCGGCTTGGCATCCGCGGGCAGGCCGACGACATGGCGGAAATTGGCGGAGACGCGGACGAGAACGACTTTGCCGGGCTCGATCGCATCGGACCGCGCGTCGAACAGCGCCACGCCGATATCGTGATCGAGCGCCGCCATCGGATCGAGCGGCCGGTCGTCGTCATCCGTCGCGGCGGCCGAGACCCGCCCGGCCAGGACGCTGGCGGTCACTCCGGCGAGCAATGAAGCGGCCAGCCCGGCGGCGGCGAACAGTTGGAG
>JAPLOH010000257.1 GCA_026400845.1 Alphaproteobacteria bacterium | reverse complement strand
GGTGACGGGGATCGAGGTGCTCTCGCCCACCAAGGCGGTGATGCATTTCGACAGCCCGGCGCCGACCGTGCCGGCATGGCTCGCCTTCCTCGGCTCCTTCGTGGTGCCCAAGGCCTACATGGAAAAAGTGGGCATGGAGGCCTTCGCCCAGAAGCCGATCGGCACCGGGCCGTACAAGCTGGTCGAGCACCAGATGAACGCGCGCATCGTGCTGGAGCGCAACGACGCCTATTGGGGCCCGAAGCCCAAGATGAAGCGCATTACCATCGAAATCATCAAGGACCCTTCGGCCCGCGTTGCCGCGGTGCAGTCGGGCCAGGTGGACATCACTATCGCGGTGCCCGTCCGCGAGGTAACGCGCCTCAAGGCGATGCCCAACCTCGCCGCCGACCTCACGCCGGTCACCAAGGTGATCCTGCTCCAGGTGCGCAATGACGAGGGGTTCGCCGACCCCAATATCCGCCTCGCCGCCCATCATGCGATCGACAAGAAGGCGCTGAGCCAAGCCTTCTACGCCGGCGCCGCGGTGCCTCTCTCCATGCTCGGCGTGCCCGGCAGCCCCGGCTACATCGACGACTTCAAGTTCGACTTCAACCCCGAGCTGTCCAAGCAGCTGCTCGCCAAATCTGGCTACTCCATGGAGAAGCCGGCGAAAATCCGCATGGCCAGCACCAACGGCCAGTTCCCCTCCGACTACGACATCGCGCGCGCCATCGTGCAGATGTGGAAGAAGGTCGGCATCGAGGCGGAGCTGGAGGTCATCGAATACGCCAAGTATTTCGAGCTCAACCGTGGCGGCAAGCTGCCGGAAACCACGCTCTACACCTTCGACAACGCGACCGGGGACCCCGAGATCTACACCGGCTATTTGCTCAACCCCAAGCTGCCCTTCTCGCCATGGAAGGACATGACGCTGGGGCAGAAGGTGATCGACCAGTTCAACGTCGCCGACGAAAAGGCCCGCATCGCCGGCTGGCGGGCGATCGGCAAGGAGGCCACCGAAATGGGGGCCTCGATGCCGCTGCTGCAAAGCGTCATCACCGTGGTGCGCAAGAAGAACCTCACCGTCACCCCCTACGGCAATGGCTGGATCCTGCCCCAGGCGATGAGCTGGAGCTGACCCTCCCGGGATGATTCTTTTCGGCACCCTCGCCAAGCGCCTGCTGACGGCGGTGCCGATTCTGTTCGTGGTCTCGGTGCTACTGTTCGTGGCGCTCCGTGTCCTCCCGGTCGATCCGGCGGCGATGTCGATGCCGCCGAACGCGACCAAGGAGGAAATCGAGGGCGCGCGCCGGGCGATGGGGCTCGATCGGCCGCTCCCCGAGCAATACGCGATCTGGGCGGCCTCGGCGCTCCGCGGTGATTTCGGCCGCTCCATCCACCTCCGCCGCGATGTCCGCGGCCTCGTGGCCGAAACCCTCCCCGGCACCATCGAACTCGCGGTGGCAGCGATGCTGGTGGCGAGCCTGCTCGGCCTCGGCGGTGGCCTCCTGCTGTTCGCCCTGCGTGACCGGCGCGGCGAGGTGGCGGCCGAGACGGTGACGACGCTGATGATGTCGGTGCCGGAATTCCTCTGGGCCCTGCTGTTCATCTTCGTCTTCGGCGTCGCCCTCCAGGCCATGCCCTTCATGGGCCGGCTCGATCCCGGCATGCAGCGCCCGGTACTCTCCGGCTTCCTGCTGCTCGACGCCATCCTGGTCGGACGGCTCGACATCCTCCGCAGCGCCTTGGTGCACCTCGTCCTCCCCGCCATCGCCCTCGGCCTCGCCTTTGCACCGCCGATCATGCGGGTGCTCCGGGCCTCGCTGCTCGACGTCTACCACGAGGACTACATCCGCCAGGCCCGGCTGCGCGGCATCTCCGAGACCCGCATCCTCCTGTTCCACGCGCTCAAGAACGCCATCCTCCCCACCCTCACCCTCATGGGCGTGCAGTTCGGCTTCCTCTTCGGCGGCTCGCTGCTGGTGGAGGTGATCTACTCCTACCCCGGCATGGGCAACCTCATGGTCGACGCCGTCCGCAATGCCGATTTGCCGATCATCCAACTCGTCGGCCTCACCTATTGCGTGGTGGTGCTGTTCATCAACTCCCTGGTCGATGGGCTCTACCTCGTCCTGAACCCCAGGCTGCGCGCCCGATGATGCGGCGCGTTCTGTCCTCCGGCCGGGTCCTCGCCGGCCTCGTGCTGGTGATCCTCGTCCTCGCCTGCGCCATCGCCGCCCCCTGGATCGCCCCCCACGATCCCGATGAACAGGACCTCATCGCCATGCTCCTCCCCGCCGCCTGGCAGGAAGGCGGCGACGCCTCCCACCTCCTCGGCACCGATGGCCTTGGCCGCGACGTGCTCTCCCGCCTCCTCCACGGCGCCCGCATCGCGATGACCGTCGCCGTCACTGCCTCCCTCGGCGCCCTGATCGTGGGCGCGACCCTCGCCTACATCGCCGGCTATCTCGGCGGCCGGGTCGATTGGCTGATCGGCCGCGCGATTGACGTCTGGATGTCCTTCCCCCCGGTCATCCTCTCCCTCATTTTGATGACCGGCCTCGGCACCGGCGCCCGCAACGTCATCCTCGCCATCGTGCTGGTGGACTGGACCCGCTTCTGCCGCGTGCTCCGCGCCGAAGTCATCGTCACCGCCCGCCGCGACTACGTCACCGCCGCAAGATTGGTCGGCTTTTCCCACCTCCGCACCGTCCTCCGCGAAATCGTCCCCGCCACCATCCCCCTCCTCGTCACCCTCCTCACCCTCGAAATGGGCATCGCCGTTGTCGTCGAGGCCATCCTCTCCTTCGTCGGCCTCGGCGTGAAATCGAGCCAGGTCGCCTGGGGCCAGATGATCGCGGATGCGCGGTCCAGCATGACCTCTGCCCCCTGGACGATCCTCGCCCCGATCGGTGCGATCGTCGCC
>JAPLOH010000032.1 GCA_026400845.1 Alphaproteobacteria bacterium | reverse complement strand
CGCGATCCTGCGCTCCACCCGCGCCGTCGCCCGCGGACAGGGCGTCCTGGCTCCGCCGGCCAATGCCGGGCTTGATCTCGAGTCGAGCGAGCCCCAGGACTTCGCCACGCTGCTCGCCGAGGGCTCGATCGCCCAATTGCGCCTGACTCTCGCCGGTCTCGCTGCCGCCGCGCCGGCCATGCGCCTAGACGGCCTGCCCGACAGCCTGTTCATCGCGCTCTATGCCGCCCCGCTCGCGCCTGCCCGCATCGGTCGCAACCTGCTTGGCGACCGTGACTACGCCGCCCTCATGGCCAGCCTCCCGGCTGGCGCCCAACCGATTCTGCTGGCGTCCACCGGGCGCTATTCGTTCAAGGGAACCAGCTTCGTCCGTACCGGCCGGTTCGAGCGGATACGCATCATCCAGGGCGAGCGCGGCCATGCCGTCCTGGCTACCCAGCACCGCCGCCTCGACACACTACGGGCCGCCGGCAGCGCCGATCTCACTGAGATCGGCCTGTTCATCCTTCCCCCCGAGGCCGGACTGGACCTCAGCCGCCCCTGGCAGGTCGAACTGCTGATTGCCCAACCAGCCAGCGATGGCGCCGACGTGCTGACCACCGTTCCACTGGAATACCGCCTGCCCACCCGCTACCGCATCGCCGCCGTCCCATCCCCAGGGGGGCCGCCCGCCGTGCCTACGGGTGGCGTCGCGCTGCCCCCGACGCCGGATGTGCCAACACTGCTGGACCTGCTGACTCCCGACGATAGTACACGTGAGCGCCCGTTGTGGGAGCGCACATGGCGCGCCGCTCCGGTACGGATCACCATCCTCACTGGAGCCCTCACCCTGCTTTGTGCCCTGCTGTTCGTGCAGGACTGGCTGGTCAAGCGCCGGACCCGGCACATTGTCGTGCGCGCGAGCTTCCTCGCCTTCACCCTTCTCTGGCTCGGCTGGTACTCCGGCACCCAGCTCTCGGTCGTCAACGTGCTCACCTTCGTCAATGCCGTGCTGACCGGCTTCCGCTGGGAGTTCTTCCTGCTCGACCCCATGGCCTTCATCCTGTGGAGCGCCGTCGCCGTCTGGCTGCTGTTCCTCGGCCGCGGCGTGTTCTGCGGCTGGTTGTGCCCATTTGGCGCGCTGCAGGAATTCACTGGCACCCTCGCCCGCCGCCTGCGCCTTCCGCAAGTCCGGGTGCCGTTCCTCTTGCACGAGCGGATGTGGCCAGCGAAATACATGCTGCTGCTCGGCCTTGTCGCGCTCTCGCTGCAATCGCTCGACGGCGCCCTGCCATGGACCGAAATCGAACCGTTCAAGGCAGCTATCGTGCTGCGCTTCGCCCGCCCGCCTGGCGTGCTCCCCTTCGTGCTCGCCTACCTTGCGGTCCTGTTGGTGGCGTCCCTGTTCGTCGAGCGCGCATTCTGCCGCTACATCTGCCCCCTCGGCGCGGCCCTGGCGATCCCGGCCCGGCTGCGCATGTTCGAGTGGCTGCGCCGGCGCACCCAATGCGGCACGCAATGCCAGATTTGCGCTAGCCGCTGCCCGGTGCTGGCAATCCATCCGGACGGCCATATCAATCCCAACGAGTGCATCCATTGCCTCGGCTGCCAGGTCAATTTCTACGACGCTACGGTCTGCCCGCCCCTGATCGAACGCCAGAAACGTCGGGCCGACCGGCGCGAGGCGATGAATGCCTGATACCAGTTTAGAACCCTGCGGAGATCCCATGCCGACTACTCGTCGCCGCTGCCTCACCATCCTTGCCGGCCTCGCCGTCTTGCCCATCACGACCGCGACCCCTCCTATACCTGAGCACCGCTGGACCGGTCGCCTCCTCGGCGCGAACGCGGAGCTGCGGGTAATCCACCCCGACCGCGGAACAGTCGAAACGACGCTCGTCGCCGCTCTCGACGAGATTGAACGGCTGGAGGACGTCTTTAGCCTCCATCGCCCGGCCTCCGAATTGAGCCGCCTCAACCGCAATGGATATCTCGATTGCCCGTCGCCCGACTTGCTGCTCGCGCTGCAGGCTGCCCGCCAATTCTCCGACCTCTCCAACGGCGCCTTCGACATCACCGTCCAGCCGCTGTGGGCCGCCTATGCCGCCCATTTCGCGGCCCACCCTGACGATCGCGCCGGCCCCGATGTTGCGACCATCGCCGCTTCCCGCGCCCTGATCGGCTGGCGGGATGTTGGCGCCACCACCGCACGCGTCGCCTTCGCCCGCCCGGGCATGGCCATCACCCTCAACGGCATCGCCCAGGGCATCGTCACCGATCGGATCGCCGGTCTCCTCGTCCGCAACGGCCTCAATCGCATCCTGGTTGACCTCGGTGAGCACCGCGGCATCGGCGCCGGCCCGCGCGGCACCGCCTGGCAGGTCGGCCTGCGCGACCCTCGTGCCCCGGCCCGCTTGGTGACGCGGGTCGACCTAGGCACCCGCGCGCTGTCCACCTCCGGCGGCTACGGCACGCCCTTCAGCCATGATGGCCGCCACCACCATCTGTTCGATCCCGCCTCCGGCCGCAGCGCCAGCGGTTGGGCTTCGGTCACGGTCATTGCGGCCACCGCGACGGAGGCCGACGGATGGTCGACCGCCCTGGCCGCCATGCCGGCCGCCGAGGGCCTGGCGTTGCTGGACCGTCGCCGCGACGAACTGGCTGGCGCCCTGCTGATCGGCCCCGATGGGGCCATCCATCGGTTTGGCTTGATATAGCGCATGCGCCATTTCCCGATCTTCCTGACCCTGCGCGGCCGCTCCGTCCTGGTGCTCGGCAGCGGCGACGTCGCGGCACGAAAGTCCGAGCCGCTCGCCGCGGCAGGCGCCGAAATCCGTCGGCGCGATCGCTTCGACCCCGCCGACCTCGATGGCTGCGTGCTCGCGGTCGGTGCGGACGCACCCGATGGCGACCTCGCAGCCCTCTCAGCCGCGGCCCAGGGACGCGGCATCCCGGTGAATATCGTTGACCGCCCGCAACTCTGCTCCTGCCTCATGCCGGCGATCGTCGAGCGTGATCCCATCACCATTGCGGTCTCGACTGGTGGCGCCGCCCCTTTGCTGGCACGGCTGCTGCGGGCGCGGATCGAGGCGGTCATCCCGCCCGCATTCGGCCGCCTCGCCACCCTCGGCGAGGCATTCGCCGCCGAACTGCGCAGCCGCGTGCCTGACCTCGCGGCACGCCGCCGCATCCTCGAGCGCTGCTTTGGCGGCCGCGTCGCCGAACTTGTCTTCGCCGGCAACGATGCCGCCGCGCGCTTGCAGTTCGCCGTCGAGGTCGCCGCCGGCGAGCACGCACGATCGGAAGGCAGCGTATCCTTTATCGGCACCGGGCCTGGCCCGGCCGACCTCGTCACATTACGGGCACAGCGGCTGATGGGCGAGGCCGACGTGCTGGTTTACGATGCGGCCCTGACGCCCGGCATCGTGGCTCTCGCCCGACGTGACGCGCGCCGGATCGCGATCGCAGGCGATACAAGCAGCTTGCTGCTGGAACTGGCCGATACAGGGCATACCGTGGTGCGGCTCTGCCGAGGTGACGGAGCGACAGACTTCGCCCGTGAAGCGCCGACGCTGGAAGCTGCCGGAATCTCGATACAGTATGTTGCCGGTTTGGCGAAGAATGGCACCTGCCCCCGGTTGGACGAAGCGGAGGAGCGCTGAGGGAATCATTCTGGATGTAGGTCTGTCTCGGCCCGGCCTTCACCGTCACCGAGTTGCACTTCGGCGCCTGGGCCTTCGCCGATACCGACCTGACTGGCGGAATGGGCTGGTATCGCAGCACCGACGAAATCTCCGCCTCCGACGCAGCCAGGCAGATTGTCGCCCGCACTGGGGCTGCGCTCGCCGGCGGCCGCGCTGCGCTGTTGCGCATGGGGCGGACGCCCTGTTCACCGTGTCCAGGCCCAAGGCATCCTGGTCGGCGCACTCAACGTGCTCGCGGTCCACTACGGCCTGATGCCACGGGCACAGGCCGCCTGGGCGGAGCAAAACCCGGCCACCACCGAACGCATCGATCCTGAGACCGGCGAAATCACCACTGCCTGATCCCACGCCCAGTCAAACTGCAATGTGAAATCGCGGCGAATAGTGGCCCCCTGAGGGGCGTTTTTCGCGTCCAAATGTGCCCCCTTGACGCGGTTTCGTTGTCTCTTTCCCTTGGCCCTTGGCGGCCGGGAAGGGCACGGGGGAATGCCCGATGCGGGCTTCGTCGCCGAACCAGACCTCTATGTCACCGGGCGCAACGCCCTTGTCCTGCGCGATCGCATCCAGACAGACGGGGAGGCTTTTTTAAAATCCTCGATCGCGCCTACGGCCTGCGCATGATGGCGCGGCCGTGCCGACAGTTTGCAGTAGCCTAACTTCCGCAGTTCCCGGCTCAATGTCTGCCGCGCGATCCTGATCCGGAACTCCTCCCAAACCCACTGGCGGAGATCGACGATGCGCCAGCGCACAACGCCGTGCACCGCAGGGATCGGCCCGCTCTCGACCATCGCCGCCAGCGCTGCGCGATGCGTGTCGTTCAGCAGCGAAGGCTG
>JAPLOH010000171.1 GCA_026400845.1 Alphaproteobacteria bacterium | reverse complement strand
CCTTGCGGTCGATGGTCAGCGCCATGGCGCGGCGCATCTCGGCGTTGTCGAAGGGCGGCTTGTCGCGGTTGACGATGAGGTTGCTCGACACGTTGGTGGGCGCCACCACGCATTGCAGCTTGGCCGATTGGCTCTTGAGGTCGCGCACCAGGGGGATCGGCACTTCGAGCGGGAAGGTCATGTCGAATTTGCCGGCGACCAGGCCGAGCAGGGCGGTCGAGCGATTGGTAACGATGGTGAATTCCAGCCCGTCGAGGTAGGGGCGGCCGGGTTTCCAATAGTCGGAGTTGCGGGCGAGGGTGATCGACTCGTTCTGCTTGAAGGAGACGAACTTGTAGGGTCCGGTGCCGATCGGCGCGGTGCGCTGCACCTGCGCGTTGGTGTGGCAGGGGTAGACCGGCGAGTAGCCCGAGGCGAGCAGACTGATCAACGCCGGCTGCGGGCGGGTGAGATGGAAAGTCACCTCGTTGTCGCCCTGCACGGTGATGTCCCGCACATTGGCGAACCACGCCTTGCGCGGGTTCTTGCGGAACTTGTCTGTCGTGAGGTCACGCACCTTGTCGAAGGTGCATTTCACGTCATTGGCGGTGAAGGGCTTGCCGTCATGCCATTTCACGCCGCTGCGGGTCTTGAAGGTGAGGTCCTTGCTGTCGGCACTCCAGGACCACGCGGTCGCGAGCTCGGGCACGATGCTGTCCACCGAGTTCTGCGCCACGTCCTGCTTGTAGATGACCAGGTTGTTGAAGACGGGCATGAAGGGGAAGTTGGTGGAGTAGGTCGCCTCCTCATGGATCGAGGCGCTGCCCGGGCTGTCGCGATGCCAGAACCGCATCACGCCCCCCTGCTTGGGCGTTTGCGCCACAGCGGCCACCGGCACCAACATCGCGGCGGCCAGCGCCAGCCTGATCCAAGCGGACATCGCGTTTCCCTTCCTGTTCCTTGTGCGCAACCTAATCATGCCGCGCCATGCCGGCCCCGACTAGCACATCGCCCCGGACGCGGCTACGCGGGTTTCACGTCCGCGACGACACTGCGCGCGATGGCGATGGCCTCGGCGAACACCGCGTGATCGCCGATATGGTTGGCCAGCAGCAGGACCAGCGCCGCATCGAGTGCCGCGGACTGCGCCGGGTCGATCGTCCGGTGCGCCTCGACCAGCAGCCGGTAGGCGGCATCGGGGTCGGCGAAGCGGCTTTCGGTGCGCAGTGTCATGTGGCCCCCCTGGCTTCCCCTTGGGCACGATGCAGCGCCGCCGGAATGGCGCCTGTGGCGGCCGCACGGAAACGGCCGGCGACGTAGCCATCGGGCCGCAGCAAATAGGCATCGCCCGGCCGCGTGCCGTAGCGGGCCGCGAAGAGCGGCGAGGCGACGGCATCGATCACCGCCGCGCCCGCTACCGGCGGCCCGTCGCCATGGCGCAGCACCGTAAAGCGGCAACCGGCGGCGCGGAACGCGTCGGTGAGGAAGCCGTCGCCGAGCGGCACGTCGCGCAGATGCGCGCCCGGCGGCGGCCCCGCCCCCCAGGCGTCTTCATCGGGCGTGGAAAGCGGCGAGGCGTAGACCGAGGGCTGCGAGAGGCGGCCGGCGTTGACCATCCGCTTGCCCACCTCGTGGCCGCGGGCGAGGCCGAGCGCGACGTTGCGCAGCATCCGCTCGTACTCCGAATGGGGGGCGATGAAATCGGTGGCGCGGGTGGAGTTGAGGATGTTGTCATCCGCCGCCTGCACCCGCTCGGTGTCGTAGCTCGCCAGCAGCGCGGCCTCGTTTCCGCCGGACAGCATCAGGTCGAGCTTCCAGGCCAGGTTCTCCGCGTCCTCCACCCCCGAATTGGCGCCCCGCGCGCCGAACGGCGAGACCTGGTGGGCGGAGTCGCCGGCGAAGATCACCCGCCCGTGCACGAAGCGCTCCATGCGGCGGCACTGGAAGCGATAGAGCGAAATCCACTCGAATTCAAAATCGCCGTGGCCGAGCATGCGCTCGATGCGCGGCCGCACCCGCTCCGGCCGGCGCTCCACCTCGGGATCGGCGTCGCGGCCGAGTTGCAGGTCGATCCGCCAGACGTCGTCGGGCTGCTTGTGCAGCAAAGCGGACTGGCCGGTGTGGAAGGGTGGGTCGAACCAGAACCAGCGCTCGGTGGGGAAGGCGGCGCGCATTTTCACGTCCGCGATGAGGAACTGGTCCTCGAAAGTTTCGCCAATGAACGCGGCGCCGAGCATGGCGCGGATCGGCGAGCGGGCGCCGTCGCAGGCGACGAGGTGGCGAGCCTCCAGTTCGTAGGGGCCATCGGGGGTGTCGATGGTGACGGCGACATGGTCGCCGCGATCGGTGACCGCGGTCACCTTGTTCTTCCAACGCAGGTCGATCCCGGGCAGCTCCCCGGCGCGGGCGACCAGGAAGGCTTCGGCGTAGTATTGCTGGAGGTTGATGAAGGCCGGCATTTTGTGGCCCGGCTCCGCCAGCAGGTCGAACCGGTAGACCTGCTCGTCGCGCAGGAACACCTTGCCGACCTGCCACTGCACACCCTTCGCCAGCATCGGCGTCGCGGCCCCCAGCCGGTCCCACACCTCGAGCGCGCGCTTGGAGAAGCATCGGCATCGTCGAGCAGCAGCACGCGCCGCCCGCGCTGCGCCAGATCGATCGCCAGCGTCAGCCCGACCGGGCCGGCGCCGACCACCACCACGTCATGCCGCGCGGGCTTGGCGCTGTCCTGGTCCGGCGCACGCCGGTAGGCGAATTGGAACACCCGTCATTTCCCCCGCGATTCCGAGCGGATATTCCACAGGATGCCGGCCGCCGTCACTGCCGAGCCGAGCAGCACCATCGGGTCGAATGCCTCGCCATAGAGCAGCACGCCCACCAGGGTGATGAGCGGAATGCGCAAGAAGTCGATCGGCACCACCACGATGGCATCGCCATGCCGGAAGGCGTTGGTGAGGCAGACATGGGCGAGCAGCCCGCACGAGCACAAGGCGATGAGCGCCGGGACCATCGCCAGCGTCAAATGCGGCAGGATCAGCGGCGCCCGCCCGGTCAGCCCCTGGGCGACGAGATACATCGGCAGCTGCATGATGTTCATCCAGAACAGGATATTGAGCACCGTGTTGCTGCCGGTGAGCCGCTTGGTGGTGATCAACTGCACGCCGAACATCGCGGCAGCGGCCAGCACGATCAGGCCCGCCGGATCGAACGCCGCCATCCCCGGCCGCAGGATCACCAGCACGCCGGCGAAGCCGAGCACCACCGCGCCCACCCGCCCGGCCGTCAGCCGCTCGCCGAGGAACAGCACGGCGAGCACCACCGTCCAGGCCGGCGCGGTGAATTCGAGCGCGAAAACGGTGGCGATCGGCAGCAGCGTGAGCCCGGTCGTCCACAGGGCCTGGCCGGCGAAGTGGAACACATTGCGCGTCGTATGCAGCCACAGCGGCCGCGGCGCGGTGATGCCGTCGCGCGAAGGCGCGCCGAAGTGACCACGGGCCCGCAGCAGCGCCCAGACGCCGAGGATGACGATGCCGCCGAGATTGCGCAGCGCCAGGATCTCGAACACCGAAAGTGCCGGGACCAAAGCGCGGATCGCCACCGCCAGCACCAGGAACGCCGCCAGCGTGCCCATCATCCACAGCACCACCAGCCGCATGTCGGATTTCATGGCCGCTCAGTCCAGAATGTCGAGCACGGCATCGGGCGGCCGGCCGATGCGCGCGCCCTTGGCGGTGACCACCACCGGGCGCTCCATCAGCACCGGATGCGCCAGCATCGCCACCAGGATTGCCTCCTCGCCGATATCCGGCCGATCGAGCCCGAGTTCCGCCACCGCCCCGCCTTTGCGCCGCAGCAGCTGCGAGGGCCGCATGCCGAGACCTGCGAGGATCGCCGTCAGCGTCGCGCGGTCTGGCGGCGTCTTGAGATACTCCACCACGCGCGGCGCGATCCCCCGCGCGCGCAGCAGCTCGAGCGTCTTGCGCGACGTGGAGCAGGCGGTGTTGTGATAGATCGTCACATCGATCATGGCGGCCCTCCCGGCCGCGGCACCTGACCGCAAACCGGCCCGAATGTCACCCCCGCCCGGCCCGCGGCTGCTGGCACAATGCGCCTGTCCGGGCTAGGTTCGGTGGGACGTGCGGACGAGTCGCGGCCGCGCAGTGGGATCGCACCGGGGGCGGAGATGGGTTTCTGGCCGCAAATCATCGCGGAATCGCTGGCGGTGAAGTTGCATCTGCTGACGGTGATCCCGGCCTTCGCGCTCGGCACATGGTTGATTTTCGCCTCGCGCAAGGGCTCGCCCCGGCACCGGCTACTGGGCGCCGTCTACCTCGTGCTGATGTGCGCCACCGCGGTGACGACGCTGGGTATCCGCAGCATCAACCCCCCTGGGTTTTCGGTGATCCACCTTTTCGTGCCCCTCACCATCGGCAGCGCCGCGGTCGCGTTGATCGCGGTGCGCCGGGGCAAGATCGAGACCCATCGGCGCGCGATGATGGGGCTTTATGTCGGCGGCTTGCTGATCGCCGGCGCCTTCACCTTCACGCCGGGACGGCTGATGTTCCGGCTGATATTCGGCTGACCCGGAGCAAACCATGAGCAAGCGCGTCCTGATCACCGGCGGCGGCGGCAATATCGGCCGCAAGCTCGATGCTCACTTCAAGTCCCTGGGCTGGAGCACCATCAGGCTCGATGCCGCCGCACAGGGCGATCCGGAGGTGATCGTGGCCGATCTTGCGGTGTGGGATGACGCCTGGGTGAGCCACTTCGCCGGCGTTGACGCCGTCATCCATCTCGCTGGCGATCCGCGGCCGCACGCGCCCTGGGCCTCGATCCAGGCGCTCAACATCGATCTCTGCCTCAACGTCTACGAGGCCGCGGCGCGGCAAGGGGCGAAGCGGCTGGTGTTCGCCAGCTCGAACTGGACCATGGCCGGGCGGCGCTTCGGCGACGAGGCGCTGGAAACCGGGCTCGAGCCCTACCCGGTCAACCCCTACGGCGTCTCCAAGCTGATCGGCGAGCGGCTGGGGCGCTCCTACAGCGAGCGTTGGGGCCTCTCCACCATCTGCTTCCGTATCGGCTACAACCAGCGCGACCCCGGCAACCTGCCCGGCCCTCATATGGGCTGGGGCGCCTGGGGCCAGGAGATGTGGCTGTCTGATCGCGACATGTGCAACGGCTTCGAGCGCGCCGTGCTGGCGGGGCCCGAGGTGCGCTTCGCCGTGCTCAACCTGATGAGCGCCAACCCCGGCATGCGCTGGGACATCGAGACCACCAAACGGGTGATCGGCTACGCCCCACAGGACGGCGCCGCCGCCGTGCTCACACCCGAGATCGCTGCCGCCACCAAGGCCGCGGAAGGCGCACATGCCCTGGTGGAGCAGGTCAACGGCTACATCCACGCCCAGCGCTGGTAGCGCCGGGCCTCAGCGCAAGACCACCCCAACCCCGTCCCGCCGGGGATCACCGGCCGCAAGCCAGTCCCCGCCATCGGCCAGCACCATCTGGGTGCCGCCGTCGAAGCGGCGGGTGACGACGAAATGGCCGCGCCCGACCAGGCCGGCGGCATGATGGGCCAGGACGGGCTCGATTTCCGTGCTGCCACTCCAGTTCATCGCGTGCGCCGCGGCGACGATCGCGACGGGATCGCGCATCCCACCGGCGAGGCGCAGTAGCGCGTTGGCGACGTAGCCGATGATGCGGAACCCGCCGCCCGCGCCGAGCGCGGCGACTGCGCGCCCATCGGCATCCATCACGATGCACGGCGCGATCGAGGTGCGCGGCCGCTTGCCCGGCGCCATCGCATTGGCGACACGGCGGCCATGGCTGATCGGCTGGAGAGCGAAATTGGTCAGCGCGTTGTTGAGGTAGAAGCCACCCACCGAAATCCGGGCACCGAAATTCTGATTGATGGTGGTGGTCATCGCCACCATCTGGCCCGCCCCGTCGGCGATCGACACGTGGCTGGTCATGCTGCCGCCGAGCCCGTCGGTGTGCCCGGCGGGGATGCGGTCGTTGCGGCGCAGCGGATCGATGTGGCGGGCGCGCCGCGCGAGGTAGTCGGGCGACAGCAGCGTGGCGACGTCGACCCCGCGGCCATCGGCGACGTGGTCGGGGTCGGCGTAGTGCTCGCGGTCGGCGAAGGCGACGCGGCCGGATTCTGCAAGGAGATGGATCTCCTGCTCGCTTAGCACGGCGCCGATGCCGGTGATGCCGAGCCGGGCCGCGATGCCGATGAGCTGCCCGGCCGCGATGCCGCCATAGGCCGGCAACGGCGCCGTCGCCACCCGCCAGGCGCCGAGACCGAAGCAGGGCGCGGCGCGCTCGATGGCGCGGTAGCCCGCCAGATCGGCCAGCGTCATCCGCCCATCGAAGGCATCGCCGCGGACAGCCGCCACCATCCGCCGGGCGGTTTCGCCGGTATAGAATTCCTCAGCGCCGCCCTCGGCGATGGTGGCGGCTGTCCGCGGCGATGCCTTCGATGGGCGGATGACGCTGGCCGATCTGGCGGGCTACCGCGCCAATACAGCGCCTTCGCCATCGCCTCGTCGCGCATCACCGGGATTTCCAGCAGCGTGCGCACGACGTAGGGTGCGAGCGCGAACCCCTCGGCGGCGAGTTCGATCGCCGGAGCAAACAGCGCCCGCCACGGCAGCCGGCCGAAGCGGCGATGCGCATCCTCGAGCGCCCGCAAGGCGCCGGGCACGCCGACCGTCCGTCCGCCGAACACCGCCCGGTCGGACGGCACGGTGCGGCCGTTGAAATCGGTCTCCAGCCGCTCCGGCACCTCCCCTGGTGCCGCGGCGATGCCGTCGAACGCGATGGTGGCGCCGGCTTCATGGACCAGGATGACCGCCCCGCCGCCGATGCCCGAGGCGTTGGGCTCGACCACCGTGAGCGCGGCCTGCGCGGCAATCGCGGCATCCACCGCGCTGCCCCCCGCGCGCAGGATCGCGAGCCCCGCGGCGGCGGCGAGCGGGTTGGCGGCGGCAACCGCCGCGCGGCCGCGAATCGGCGCCTCGTTCAATTCCGTCACGCCCGCCTTGGCTCAGCCGCGCGCTGGCGGGGCATGGTGCCACACCTCGGCCGGGGCGCCGAGCATGATCTGCTCGCCGGCGAAGGTGGCGCCGAGTTTGCGCAGAACCTTGACGGAGTCGGCATTGGCCGGCCGCACATAGGAGATCATGCGGCCGAAGCCATGGGTCGCGAAAGCCCAGTCGCGCAGCGCCAGCGCCGCCTCGGTCGCCAGCCCCTGGCCCCAGAACGGCCGGTCGAGCCCGTAGGCAAGCTCGGGCTCGGGCCAGACATAGGGGTGCAGGATGCCCGCCCGGCCGGCGAAGCGGCCGCTCGCCGTCTCCTCCATCGCGAACATGCCGTAGCCCCGCAAGGCCCACTGGCCCAGCATGCGCGCCATCATGTCCCAGGTTTCCTCGCGCGTGCGGGTCTCGCCGGTGCCGAGATGGCGCATCACCAGGGGGTCGGACTGCATTGCGGCGAAACCGTCGAGATCGCCGGGGGCCAGCGCCCGCAGGGTCAGCCGGGCGGTGTGGAGCACGGGAATGCGGAATTCGTCCATCGGTCCACTCCGTCGGCGAGTCGCGGGGCACGGCGCCTTCCCGGCCGCCGACTTAGGACCGGACCGCCCTCAATGAGCCGCGGCTTTTGCCACAGTGTGTGGCGAATTTGCAACAGCGCACCGCCGAAATCGGCCTCGCCCAAGCATTCCGCGGTTTCGTCGCTGGCATCGGGCCGCCGGGCGGGGTATTTAACAGTCAGCACATGGCGCCGCGAGGGCGTCACGTCATGCGTTGCGGCAGCGCGGCGCGGATAAAAACCGAGGAGAGATGAAAATGCAGCTGCGGAAAATTCTGCTGGCCGCCACGCTCATGGCACTGCCCGCCGCCGTCCAGGCCCAGCCTGTGACCGGCGCCTATGTCGGTACCGGCGTCGGCATCAACCAATTGTTCGACATGGGCGTTTCGCCGGGCAACGGCAAGTACTCGTCGGACATCGGGCTCGCCGCGCTCGGCAGCATCGGCTACGGCTTCGGCGGCGGTCTGCGCGCCGAGCTCGAGGGCAACTTCCGCACCCAGTCCTCCAAGCTGAAGGCCGGCAATGTGACGGTCGGCACCGGCACCGCGCGCACCTACGGCGCGATGGTCAACGTGCTGTATGATATGGACATCGGCGCCGGCGTGTATCCCTACATCGGTGCCGGCATCGGCGCCCAGTGGATGAACCTCTCCGGCACCGGCGGCGGGTCTGATGCCCGCGTCGCTCCGGCCGCCCAGGGCATCCTCGGTCTCGCGCTGCCGATCGACAAGAACCTGTCGGTGACCGCCGAAGCCCGCGTGCTCGGCTTTGTCGGCGACGCCAAGTTCGGCAACGGCAACAGCTTCCGCGATCCGTTGAACGTCTCGGCGCTCATCGGCCTGCGCTACGCCTTCGGCGAGGCCCCGGCCGCCCCGAAGCCGGCCCCGGTTCCGGCCCCCGCGCCGAAGGCCGAGGAAGCCCGCACCTACCTCGTGTTCTTCGACTGGGACAAGGCTGACCTGACGGCGCGTGCCCGCCAGATCATCGCCGATGCCGCCGGCGCCTCGCAGCGTCTGGCCGTGACCCGCATCGAAGTCGCGGGCCATGCCGACAAGTCCGGCACCGCCACCTACAACCAGGCGCTCTCGATGAAGCGCGCCCAGGCGGTGTCGGCCGAACTCGTCCGCCTCGGCGTCAAGCAGAGCGCGATCTCGGTCTCCGCCTTCGGCGACGCCAAGCCGATGGTCCCGACCGCTGCCGGCGCCCGCGAGCCGCAGAACCGTCGCGTCGAGATCGTCCTGAAGTAATCCGCCCCTCACCGGACGGCGATATCGGAAACCGGCCCGCGAGGGCCGGTTTCTTTTTGTGGGTCAGCCCACGAACTTGATGACAGCGCCACAGGCAAAATCGGGGCCGACCACGATGGCATTGCCGCCGCGGGCATAGGGCACCCCGGACCGCTCGAGGAAACGCCGCGTCGCATCCAAGTCCCCGACGCGCAACGCGACACCGGTGAGGCGCGGATCGGCCGTCCCCGACCCGGCGGAAATCCCGCCCCCCCAGGCGGTGACGAGATCGGCCGAGCCCAGCAGCATCGGCTTGTCACCGAGGATCACGGTATGGCCGCGCACGCCGGCATCGCCGACCAGCGGCGCATAGGCGGCCGCCGTGCCCGCGGGATCGGCGGCCAGCGCGACAACGGCCGCGAGCCCGGTAACGCCGTTGGGATGGCGCTGCCACTCCGGCCGCCACACCAGATCGCGCGTGAAATGCTGGCAGAAGAACATCGGCGCCACCGGCGTCACCTCCGGGGCCACGTATGCTGCGGCGAAACGGGCCTCTTCCATGCGGCCGTCGATCTCCACCGGCCGGGAGAAATAGGAGACATCCGGCGCCTGGACTCCGCGCACCCGCAGCGCGGACGTGGCGGCCTCGGCATCACCGGTCGCGAGCGCGATGCCGGCCAGACCCTCGCGATCCGCCAGCACGTCCCGCCAGCGCTGGTTCTCCGCCGTCGCCCGCTCCACCCCGACCAGCTCGAAATAATCCCGCCCGAACATGAACAGGTGATTATGCGTCCCCAGCACCGGATGCCGACCGCGATCGGTCGGCGTGAACCCCAACTGCCGGTACGCCGCCACCGCGCGATCGAGATCCCGCACGGCGACGATCACATGGTCGATCCCGGTGACAAGACTTTCGCGCATAGGGCCCCTCCTGGCAGGCATTCCGCCATCCAGGATGTGCCCAACGCCCGCGAAGTCAACCGCGGCTGAACTCCCGGACCATCCGCCGCAGCGCGACCCAATGCTGCTCGAAATACGAGCCGGTCGCCAACGCCTCCTCCGCCGTCGGGTCCCCGGTAGCGGAAAAGCTGCGGGAGAAATCCGCCGTGCGGAACATCATGTCCCACCACGGCAGCAGCGCCCCGTAGTTCACGCTGTCATACCCCGCCGCCGTCACCCCGTGATGCGCCCGATGAAACCGCGGCGATACCAGCAGCCGCTCGCCGAGCCACCCAAAGGAGAGCCTGGCATTGGCATGGCTCACGCTCTCCACCAGGCGCAGCAGCAGCACCAGCAGCGGAAACTGCATCGGCGGAATGCCAATCAGCAGCGCGATGAAAGTGAACCAGATGAACGCGATCACATCGTCCAGCAAATGGTTCCGATCGTCCGACCAAAACGTCATCTGCCGTTGCGCATGATGCACCGCATGCAGCGCATACCACCAGTTGAACACATGGCTCAGCCGATGCCGCCAGTAATCGGTGAAATCGAGAATGACCACATAGAGCAGGAACGTCACCACCTGGTGCCCCAGCAGCCCCGGGATCAGCCGCTCCAGCGTCGGCGGCACGAAGCCCTGGTCGGCCAGAAACCCGTTGAGCGCCACCTGCAACTTGTAGAACAGCACGAAGGTGACGAGCGGCAGCAGGCCGACGCGGGAGATGAAGGTGTAGAGAATATCCACGGCCACCGCCTTGCTGTCCGGCCAGTGCTCCACCGGCCGCCAGCGCTCCAGCGGCACGCAGAGCGCGAAGGTCACCACCACCTGCGCCATCCCGTACACCGCGAACAGCGCCCAGCCGAAGGACACGTCCTCCCACTCCATCAGGCCGAGCCCGTACATCGCCGGCAGCAGCAGGGTCTCCTGCAACCACCCCGCCGCGGCGTCGAACAGCGCGATCATTTCGGGGTGGCCTTGGCGTTGAGGAAGATGCCGTGCGGCGAACGCCCCACGTCAATCGTCGAGAATTGCCCGGAAACCGGGTCCAGCACCGCCACCTTGTGCACGAAGCGCAGCGTGAACCACAGTTTGCCGTCCGGTGCGAACTCGATGTCATCCGGCCCGCCCGGCAGCTTGTAGCTGCGCACCACGTTCAACGTGGCGGGATCGAGCGTCACCGTCGTGCTGTCGATGCGGTTGTTGACGTAGATCAGCTTGCCATCCGGCGAGGGGAACAGCTGATGCGCCCCCTTCCCCGTGCGGATTTTGCGCTCGGTCTTCCCCGTCGCGGCGTTCAGCACCCACACGTCGTCGCTGCCCATATTGGCCACCAGCAACCGGCCATTATGCCACAGCACCCCCGCCGGCGCCGGCCCGGTCTCGGCGATCCAGCGCACGGAGAGCGCCTGCAAATCTATCGCCGCCAGCTTCGCCGTCCCCTGCAAGGTGATGAACACGCTGGCACTATCGGGGCTGAACGCCATGTGGCTCGGCATGGATTTCAGCGGAAACCGCTTCACCAGCTTGAACGTCACCGCGTCATGAATATCCACCTGCGCCCGTGCCAGGCCATTCACCACCAGATACTTACCGTCCGGCGAAAACCCGATCTGATACGGGTCGGCGGCCGGAATGCGGCGGCGCAGTTCGAAGGTATTGGGGTCGAACGCCAGGATCTCGTTGGCGACCGTATCGCCCACCAGCAATTCCCGCTTGTCCGGCGTCAGCATCACGTGATGCGGCTCGCGCAGAACCGGGATGCGTTTGAGCTCGCGCTGGCTCGCCATGTCGATGACGGACAGGCTGGCCTCGCCGGAATTCATCACCAGCACCGCGCCGGCATGGGCCTGACCAGCAAGAAGAAGCAGCAAAATCGGCAGGATACGTCGCATAAGGGGCCTCGGCTGAAACAACTGACTCAACAATATCAATCCCGTCCCCCGCATCCTTATAGCACGGTGACAGCCACACCGGGAGGCTTCGGCGACAATTTCGCGCGGACCAAAGCA